>JARICT010000150.1 GCA_029257185.1 Quadrisphaera sp. | reverse complement strand
GCCTGACCGAGGGCGAGCTCGGCCCGCGTGCGCAGGTCGTTCCAGCGCAGCCACACCGCGAACGCCGCGACCGCCAGCGTCGCCGCGACCGCGAGCCCCGCCAGCAGCGGCGCCCCGCGCCCGGCGGCGCCGACGGACGTGCCGACCAGGGCCCAGACCACCGCGGCGGTGGAGAACAGCCGTGCCCGCCAGCGCAGCACCACCGCGACCCCGGCGCCGACCACGGCCAGGAGCGCGGCGAGCTGCCACGCCGTCGCGCCGCCGCCGGCGGCCGGCAGCCCGGCGTCGAGCAGCGCGGTCGCCGCGTTGAGCACCAGGGCCACCGCCGCCCACCCCGTGTAGAGGCCCAGCGTCGCCAGCAGCAGCGTCCGCGGGAAGAGCGGGAGCGAGCGGCGCAGCGCCAGGGCGCGGCTGTAGGCGATCGCCAGGAGGACCACCATCGCGAGGAGGACCACCACGGTGGTCCACACCGGCGCCGTCGCCGAGAGGACGAGCCAGAGGACGAAGCCCACCTGCACCCCGACCAGCGGCCACCCCACGGCCGCGCACGCCGGTGCGTCGCCGCGCGGGTGGAAGACCTGGTAGATCCCGTACCCGAGGCAGCCGGCGATGATCACCCCCCAGAGGGAGAACGTCCACGGCGCCGGGGTGATGAGGAGCTCGGGGCCACCGGGCCCGCCGGGCTCCCCGCCGGAGGAGGACAGCGCCACCGCGGCGACGAGCTGCCCCACCGCCAGGGCGAGCACGGCCTGGCGCCGCACGCGCGAGGCCGTGGTGGGGCGCGTGCGCGCCGGGGGAGGAGATGTGGTCGCCACCCCACCAGTGTCGTCGATCCCCACGCCCTGCACGGTCACGGACCCCGCAGGGGTGGGGACGGGGAGCGGTGCGGTGCATCGTCTGGCCGCTACGCTCATCACGCTGCCTCCCGCGCCCCGGTGCGCCGGGGCGGCGAAGCACCACCGGCAGCAAGCACGCCCCGCGTCGCCACGAGCGCCGAGGGGCTCGATGACGGACGAGGGTTGAGCGGTGCCGACAGGCAAGGTGAAGTGGTACGACGCCGAGCGAGGCTTCGGGTTCCTCGCGACCGACGACGGGGACGAGGTGTTCCTGCACGCCTCGGCGCTGCCGGCGGGCACCGAGACCATCAAGCCCGGCACGAAGGTCGACTTCGGGGTCGCCGACGGGCGCAAGGGCAAGCAGGCGCTCGCAGTGACCCTCCTGGAGCCGTCCCACTCCGTCTCGGCCGCGCAGCGCAAGCCTGCCGAGGACATGGTGGGCATCATCGAGGACCTCATGCGGGTGCTCGAGAGCATGTCCGGCCAGCTCCGGCGGGGCCGCTACCCCGACCGTGCGGCGACGCGCAGGGTGGCCGGCGCGATGCGCAAGGTCGCCGACGACCTCGAGGGCTGAGAGCGCATGGCCACCACCGCACGCCCGCGCGCCCGGCGCGTCGTCAAGGACGCCGTCGGGGCTGCCGCCGTCGACCTCGCCCACGCTGCCGCCCGCGACGTCGCCCTTCCCGGCGAGGTCGGTGAGCACCTGGGCTCGGCGGCCGACCAGGGCGGCGGCGAGCGCGTCGTCGTCCACCACTTCGCCTGCACGGCTCCCGGGTACCGCGGCTGGGTGTGGTCGGTGACGCTCGCCCGGGCGCCCCGCGCCAAGGTCCCCACGGTCTCCGAGGCCGTGCTGCTGCCGGACGACCAGGCGGTGATCGCCCCCGAGTGGCTCCCGTGGTCGCAGCGTCTTCGCCCCGGCGACGTGGGCCGCACCGACACGCTGCCGCGCCTGCACGACGACGCCCGGCTGGTCCAGGGGTACGAGTCCCTCGAGGCCGACGAGAGCGGCGGGGCGGACGACGCCGGGGACGCCGACGCGGCCGCCCTGTGGGAGCTCGGCACCGGGCGCGCCCGGGTCCTCGGCCCGGAGGGACGGCGCGACGCGGCGATGCGCTGGTACGGCGGCGCGCAGGGCCCCGTGACGGGCAAGGGCGCGGCGTCGGTCTCCCCGTGCGCGACCTGCGGGTTCTTCGTGCCGCTCGCCGGCGCGATGCGCGCGGTGTTCGGCGTGTGCGCCAACGACTGGTCGCCCGACGACGGACACGTGGTCGCCCGCGACCACGGGTGCGGCGCCCACAGCGAGTCCGACGTCGTCATCGAGCCGGCGCCGCTGCCGGAGCCGCTCGTCGACGACGACGCGGTCGAGCCGGTCAGCCTGGGGCGCCCCGCGCGCGGCGAGCCGGGGCAGAGCCCCGAGCAGGTCGCGGAGGCCGCCGCGGCGTCCGTGGGCGAGGAGGCTCCCGACGCCGTGGCCGCCGCGGTACCGCCGGTGGACCCGACCGGCTGATCGCCGTCGACGACGAGCCCGACGCCTTCGCCGCCGCCGGCCTGCGGGCCGCGGTGCGGGACGCCTGGGCGGCCCGCACCGACCGGCTCCGCGAGGACGCCAACGCCGAGGCCGACCTGGCGACGGGTGCCTACCGCGACGCGGTCGTCGTCGAGCTCGCGCAGAACGCCGCGGACGCCGCGGCGCGGGCCGGGGTGCCCGGCGACCTGCTGCTGCGCCTCGACGACGGCGGGGGGCCGCACGGCGCTCTCGTGGCCGCCAACACCGGAGCGGCCCTCGACGCCGCGGGGGTGCGGGCGCTCGCGTCGTTGCGGGCGTCGGCCAAGCGCGAGGCCGCGGGGTCCGGCGGCGTCACCGTCGGCCGCTTCGGCGTCGGGTTCGCCGCCGTGCTGGCGCTCAGCGACGAGCCCCGCGTGCTCTCGACCGGCGGGGGCGTCGCCTTCTCGCGTGCCCGCACCCTCGAGGCGGTCGCGGCCACCGGGTCGGCGTCCCTGCGCGCCGAGGTCGGCGCCCGCTCGGGGGACGTGCCGGTGCTCCGCCTGCCCTGGCCGGACACCGCGCTCCCCCCGGACGGCTACGACACCGCGGTGGTGCTCCCGCTGCGCGACGCCCGAGCCCGCGAGAGCGCCCTGGCGGCGTTGTCGCAGGTCGGCGACGTGCTGCTCCTGGCGCTGCCGGCGCTGCGCCGGGTCACCGTGGAGCTGCCCGGCGCCCCGTCGCGCGTGCACGACGACGTGGCGAGCCGGTGGCGCACCCTGCGGCGCACCGGGTCCTTCTCCGGGGCGGACCTGGACGGCCTGCCCGTGGAGGAGCGCCAGCGCGCCGCCGCGTCGGGATGGTCGGTGACCTGGGCGCTGCCCCTGGACGCGGCCCCAGCCACCGGCGCGCTGCCCGGGGTCCTGCTGGCCCCCACGCCCACCGACGAACCGCTGCCGTGGCCGGCCGTGCTGGTGCTCGGCGCGCCGCTGGACGCCACCCGGCGCGCCCTGGCGCCCGGCCCCGCCGCCGCCGTGGTCCTCGCCGAGGCGGCGGGCGCCTACGCCGACCTGCTGGAGCTCGTGGCCGCCGACCCGGACCTGCGCGCGGCGGCCGGTCGGGACGCCCTGGACCTCGTGCCCACCGGTCTGCCCTCCGGCGGGGTGGACGCGGACCTGCGCGTCCGGCTCATGGACCTGCTGGGGTCAGCGCGGGTCCTGCACCCCGTCGAGGCGCTGGGCGCGGCGGCGCTGCGCCCGCGTGACGCCGTGGTGCTCGACGGTCCGCTCGGGGACGACCCGGCGTCGCTGGCCCCGCTGGCCCCGCTCGTCGGCGGCCTCGTGGCCGCCCCGCTGCGCCACCGCGCGCTGCTGGCCGCTCTGGGGGTGAGCGTCACCACCGTCGCCGACGTCGTCGACGCCATGCCGCTGACCGCCGACGCGCCGACGTGGCGCGGCTGGGCGGAGGCGCTGTCGGGGTTCGCGCTGGACCCGGCGGGGCGCGAGCAGCTCGCGCTCCTGCCCGTCCCGCTCGCCGGCGGCGCCAGCGTGCGCGGCGTGCGCGGCGTGCTCCTCCCACCCGGTGCGTGGGGTGCTGGTGAGAACCTCACGTCCCTGTCCGCCGCGCTCAGCGTGCTGGCCGCGCACGGGCTCCGCGTCGTGGACCCTGGCCTGCTCGACGGCGGCGACGGGGCCACCGACCTGCTGCTGCGCCTGGGAGCGGTCGCCGTCAGCGCGCGCGCCGTCCTGGAGGACCCCGCGGTGGCCAGGGCGATCGCCGTCGCGGACGACCCGGGTGCTGGCGAGGTGGGTCCCGGCGAGGTGGCGGACGCGGTGCTCGCGCTGGTCGCCCGTGCTCTCGAGGACGGCGGGCTGCGCCCCGGGGACCTGCCGGCGCTCGCGGACCTGCTGCTGCCGGCCGAGGGCAGCGACCTGTGGCCCGCCGCCGGCCTCGTGGTCCCCGGCTCCGCGGCGGCCGGCCTGCTCGACCCCGGCGAGGTCGCGCCGCTCGCCGCGCACGTGCTCGAGGAGTGGGGCGCCGCCGCGCTCCAGGCGGTGGGCGTCGCCTCCACCCTGGGGGTGGTCCGCCTCGGCGAGGTCGACAGCGACGACCCCCCGCTGTCCCTGCTCGACGTCGACGGCGGCGAGGAGTGGCTCCAGCAGGCCTGCCCCGAGAACGCGGTGGGCGGTGCGGTGGTCGCCGAGGTGGTCCTCGTGCGCGACCTCGACCTCGTCCTGCCGGAGCGCCGCGCCGACCTGCTGGCGCTCGTCGCCGCCGACCCGGTCCTGCGGGCCGCCGTGGTCGAGCCCGTGCGCGTCGTCACCGGCGGCGCCGCCACCAGCGCCGCGAGCCACGCCGCGTGGTGGCTCGGGCGCGAGCTCGGCGCCGGTGCCCGAGCCGACCCGCAGGCCCCGGCAGGGCTGCTCGCCGTGCTGGGGGCACCCGACAGCGCTGTCGCCGCCGCCGACCCGGCGCTGCGCCGCGCGATGGGCACGGTGAGCGGCTGGGAGGACGTGCCCGTGGCGGCGTGGGGCGCGGTGCTGGACCGCTCGCTCACCGCGGCGCCCGACGTGCCGGGGCTGCTCGGGCTGTGGTCAGCCCTGGCTGCCGCCGCCCGGGAGGGGGACCTGCGGGCCCCGCCGGACCGGCTGCTCGCCCTCGACGCCGGCGACCACGTGGTCGCCGTGAGCGCCGACGACGTGGTGGTGGTCGACGAGCCGTGCTGGCTGCAGGTCCCCTCGCTCGGCGCTCGGGTGGTCGTGGGCGAGGACGACGCGCTGGCGCTCGCGGACGCCCTCGACGTCGACCTGGCCTCCGAGCGCGGCGCCGGCGCTCTCGTGACGTCGACCGGGCGCGAGCGGCAGGTCCCCGCCCTGGTCACCGCGTCGCTGCCCGGCTGTCCCCCGACGTGGACGGCGCACGAGCGGCTGACGATCGGCGTCGCCGGCGCGCACGCCGACGTCTCGTGGTGGGTCGAGGCAGGCGTCGTGCACGCCGACGGCCCGGGCTCGCTGGGGTGCGGCCTCGCCGCCGCCACCGGCTCGTGGGGCCGGCGCCACGTGCTCGCGGAGGTCCTCGAGGCTCTCCGGCGGGGCGACGAGGCGGCGGCCGTCGCCGCGCTGGTCCTCGAGGCAGCCGGACGGTAGCCGCCGCCGCCGGCCGGTTCGAGAAGACCGGCCAGTGCCTTTTGTGCACCCCTCCCCGGTGACGCGCACTGATACCTGTGCGATACGGTGACGTGAAGCGGAAAATATCCCCGCATTGTTGGCCCAGAGATGGGGGCGATCAACCACATTGCCATCCTGCTCTCCAGAGCGGAATGCCGGCTCGCGGGACCACCGCCGGCCGAGCACGCGACGAGGAGAAGGAGAACATCATGGCTGGAAACAATGCCGTAGCAGCGAGGAACACCGAGAACGCCCCGGTGGGCGTGGGGCCGTACTCGCAGACGGTGGCTTTCTCGCACTACAACAACCTCTCGGCGCAGCTGCCGATCGACCCGGCGACCGGTGACCTGGTGGCCGGCGGTGCCGGCGAGCAGGCCGACCAGTGCCTCAAGAACCTCGAAGCGGTCGTGAAGAGCATCGACCACGTCCTCGACGACGTCGTGAGGCTCACCGTGTTCCTCGCCGACATCGCCGACGCCGACGCGGTGGACGAGGCCTGCGCGCGCTCCTTCCCCGACTACGTGCCCACGCGGACGACCGTCGCGGTCGCCGCCCTGCCCCTCGGTGCGCTGGTGCAGGTCGAGGCGCTGGTCTCGCACGGCGAGGGGACGATCCCTGACGCTCCGCAGGCTGGCGACCTCGTCAAGGTCGAGAGCAGCACGGCGAACGCGCCGCAGAGCTCGCGGTCCGCCCAGGCCGTGGCGTTCTCCCACTACAACAACGTCAGCGCGCAGCTGCCGATCGACCCGGCGACCGGCGACCTGGTGGCCGGGGGTGTCGGGGAGCAGGCGGAGCAGTGCCTCACGAACATCAAGGAGATCCTGCGGAGCATCGACGTCCCCTTCGACGACATCGTGAAGACCACGGTGTTCGTCACGGACCTCGCGGACGTCGAGGCGGTCGACGAGGTCTGGACGACGTTCTTCCCGGACTCCTCCATCGCCCGGACCGCGGCCTACGTCCCCGCCCGCACCACGGTGGTGGCCTCGGCCCTGCCGAGGGGCGCCCGGGTGCAGGTCGAGGCCGTGGTCTCGCACGGGGACGGGACGCCCCCGCAGCTCGTCGAGGACCGGCACGGGCTGGTCATCTGGGCGAAGAACACGGACGACGCCCCGAAGGACCCGCTGTCGACGCAGACCGTCGCGTTCTCCCACTACAACCACCTCTCGGCCCAGCTCCCGGTGGACCCGCGGAGCGGTGAGGTGGTGCCGGGCGGCGCCGCGGAGCAGACCAGGCGGTGCCTGGAGAACATCAGGGCGATCGTCGAGAGCATCGACCACGCGCTGGAAGACGTCGTCAAGGTCAACGTCTTCCTCACGGACCTCGCCGACACCGGCGCCGTGGACGCGGTCTACGAGGAGTTCTTCCCCGCCGGAACGCCGGCACGCCGGACCGTCGGCGTCGCGGCGCTGCCCCGGGGCGCCGTCGTCCAGATCGACGCGGTCGTCTCGAACGCAGAGGGAACACCTCCCGCGAGGTGACGCACCGCGCTCACGCCCCGAGGCAGCGCCCCACGGTGATCGGCGTCCCGTTCGCGGGGGCGCCGACCACCGTGGGGCCCACCGTGAGGCACCGCCCCGAGGCGGTGTGGACGAGCTCGTCGCCGTCGCGCTCCCACCGCTGGACCTCCGAGGCGTCGCAGACCTGGAGCTCGACGGGCGCGGCGGAGCCTGCCTCGCCGCTGACGGGGCCGAGGCAGGCTCCCGTGTCGTCATGGACGAGGTCGCCGCCCGGCTCCAGGGTCCACGTCTGGCTGTCGTCGCACTCCCACAGCGCCACCTGTGGGTCGCCCGCGGCGCCGCTGCCGCGGGCGTCCAGGCACCGGTCGCCCCCGGCCTGCCGGACCAGCGCTCCACCGCTGGCACGTGCTGGCGGCGGCTCCGTCGACGGGGGAGCGATGGGTGCGGGCGCTGGTCCCGCCGGCTCCTGGCCGGTGGTCGGCCCGCTCGTGTCTCCACCAGGCTCCGCGCCGCTCGGTGGCGTCCACGAGAAGTCGTCCGCGGCCAGCCCCTCACCACCGGACCAGGGCTCGAACCCGAACTGCACGCTGGTCATCCACCACCCCGGCTCGGTGGCGCCGCGCTCGATCGCCTCGCGCACGAACGGCTCCAGGGCCAGGTCCACCGAGGTGGCCCCCTCCCGGCGCACGAAGCTGATGACGTCCCAGCCGATCTCGCCCTGCCACACGTCCCACACGGCC
The DNA here is from genome assembly GCA_029257185.1 of Quadrisphaera sp. GTDB lineage: Bacteria > Actinomycetota > Actinomycetes > Actinomycetales > Quadrisphaeraceae > CADCUY01. Next base: position 10,635 of record JARICT010000150.1, on the reverse strand, counting down.
CCGCCGATGGTGACAGAGCCGACGACCTCGCCGATGGGGTCGGGCGCGTCCTCGCCGTCGATCCAGATCATCAGCTCGGTGCCGTCGTTCTGCCCCTGCGGGTCCGGGGTCGACGCGAACCAGATGTCGTAGGCCGCGTTCCAGCTGCCGGGCGCACGAGTGATGGAGACGGCGGTCCGCGCGTCGCCGACGTCGGACGCCCGCACCGGCAGCCCCGGCGCGTCGGTGCACCGGCCCCAGTGGCACCCGGCGACCAGCGACGGGTAGGACTTCGGCGGTCCTCCGGGGGCGATGGCGCCGTCGGCCTGGTCCACGGTGAACCCTCCGTCCCGAGCGGTGACGCACTGGCCGCCGGGGATGCCGAAGCGGTTGTTCTGGACCGAGTACGCGCCGCCGTCCACCGGTTGGACGTCGATCTCCCCGCAGAGCTGCCCCGGGGCCGCGGCAGCCTGCGGGGCGGTCGTCGTCACCAGCCCCGTCACCATGAGAGCCAGCGCGGCGGCGGCGGCGAGAGCCGTCGTCAGCGCTGCCCGCAGGCGTGGGGAGAGGGCCGGTGGGGCGGGGTCGCGAGGGGGTCGCATGGTGCTCCGAGGGCTGCGGCGGCGGGGACGGCCCGCACGCTAGGACTCATCGGCCCAGCACCCCGGCGCTCGTCCACAGGCACCCCGGAGCGGTGACGGACCCTCACCGGTGCTCGGTGGGGGGCGTGGTCGCCCGCGAGGCCGGTGCTCCTTGCCGGCGTCGCCTCCGGGCGCACGGGCGGGAGCAGTCCATCACCCGATCAGCGGTCGCCCGTCCGGCCCAGCCGGTCGCCGGTGCTGCGTGCCACGTGGCGCCGCTGGAGGAGCCCGAGCCCCGCAGCGCCGATCACGACGCCGGCCACGCACACCCCTGTCCACCAGCCATGACCAGCTGCGGCCAGGGCATCGCGGGCGACCAGGCAGGCGAGGAGCGCCAGCACCCAGAGCGCCGTGCCGACGAGCACCGCCCGGCGGTCGTCGGTGACCACCGGCGCTGGTTCGCTCCTGGGCCGGCTCACCGGTGCAGCGTAGGGAACACCTCCGCCGGCCCGTCGGTTAGCATCGTTAAGCAACTGAACGTGATCGAGACTTCGAGGAATTCTGCTGAACAGCGCTCCACCCCGCCCGAACGCCCAGACCCCGAACGCCCAGACCCTGTGTGACCCGCAGCCGCTCCCCAGCAGCACCGCCGTCGACGCGGACGCGCTGCGCACCGCCGTCGCCCGCGCCTCGCGGCGGCTGCGGCGCGAGCGCAGCAGCGACGACATCACCGACGGCCAGTACGCCGTCCTCGCCGCGCTCGACCGGCTCGGAGCGAGCAGCCCGACCGCCCTCGCCGACCACGAGCGCGTCAGCCCCCCGTCGATGACGCGCACCGTCGCCTGCCTGGCCACCGCCGGACTGGTGACGCGCGCCGGCGACCCCGACGACGGCCGGCGCGCGCTGGTGGACCTCACCGACGCCGGGCGCCACCACCTCGCCGACACCCGTCGCGCCCGCTCGGGATGGCTGGCCGCCCGCCTCGCCGAGCTGGAGCCCGCCCAGCGGGCCACCCTCGCCGAGGCCGCGGTGCTGCTGGGCGACCTGGCGGAGCGATGAGCCCCCTCAACGTCGCCCGCAGGGCCTCCGCCGCCGCGGTAGGCCCGACCTTCGCCTCGCTCGGGGTGCGCAACTACCGCATCTGGGCCGCCGGCGCGCTGGTCTCCAACGTCGGCACCTGGATGCAGCGCGTGGCCCAGGACTGGCTGGTCCTCACGGTGCTGACGGTGAACTCCCCGCTCGCGGTGGGGATCGTCACCGCGCTGCAGTTCGGCCCCATCCTCGTCTTCGGTCAGCTGGCCGGGCTGCTGGCCGACCGCGTCGACCAGCGCAGGCTGCTCGTGGTCACCCAGGCCCTCCAGGGTCTGTGGGCGCTGATCCTCGGCGTGCTGGTGATGACCGGGCACGCCGAGCTGTGGTCGGTGTACCTGCTCGCGGGGCTGCTGGGGGTCACGACGGCCTTCGACAACCCCTCGCGCCAGGTCTTCGTGGCCGCCATGGTCCCCACGAGCCTGCTCTCGAACGCGGTCGGTCTCAACAGCGCCTCCTTCAACGCCGCGCGCCTCATCGGGCCCGGTCTGGCCGGGCTCCTCATCGCCGCCATCGGCACCGGTCCGGTCTTCCTGCTCAACGCGGCCACCTTCGTGGCCACGCTCCTCTCGCTGCTCGCCCTGCGCACCTCCGAGCTGCACCCCGCGCCGCGCCGGCCCCGCGGCCGCGGCGCCACCCGGGAGGGCCTGGCCTACGTGCGCTCGCGCCCGGACATCGTGCTGATCCTCTTCGTCATCGGGCTCATCGGTGCCTTCGGGCTGAACTTCCAGCTCACCACCGCGGCCATGGCGCGGGTGGAGTTCGGCAAGGGCGCCGCGGAGTTCGGGCTCCTCGGGTCCGTCCTCGCCATCGGCTCGCTCTCCGGCGCCCTGGTCGCCGCACGCCGCCAGTCGCCGACGCTGAGGCTCGTGGTCGGCGCGGCGCTGGCCTTCGGGCTCTTCGCCACGCTCTCCGCGGTGATGCCGAGCTACGGCTGGTTCGCGCTCTCCCTCGTCCCCGTCGGGCTCAGCTCGCTGACGCTCCTGACCGCGGCGAACGCCACGGTCCAGACCACCACCGAGCCCGCCCTGCGCGGGCGCGTCATGGCGCTCTACTCCATGATCACCATGGGGACCACGCCCATCGGCGCTCCGCTCATCGGGTGGGTCGGCGAGGTGTGGGGCCCGCGGTGGTCCATCGGGATCGGCGGCATCGTCTCGCTGGCCGCCGCCCTGGCCGCCCTGGCCGTGATGCGTCACCGCGCCTCGGTGCTCGCCCTCCAGGAGGCCCAGGCCGCGGCGCACGCCGGCTCGGCCGAGGGCACGGTCACGCCCGAACCGGCCTCCCTGGTCCCCAGCGGGAGCCCCGGACCGGTGGCCACGACGCCGCGGGGCGGCATCGAGCCGGTGATCATCCCTGCCCCCGGCGCTCCGCCGCGCCGGGTCTCGCAGCCCCACGGCCCCCAGCACCGGGTCACGCAGCACCCGGTTCCGCAGCACCGTGCGGCGCCGGAGCGGGAGAGGGAACAGCCCGTCCACGCGGGGCGCTGAGACGCTCGTGCCCACCCTGGAGCTCGACGACGCCCTGTCCGAGCTCGGCGACGTGCTCACCGGCGGAGCCCTGGTCCGCGCGCTGGCCTCCGGGCGGCGGCGCGGCCAGGAGCCGCCCGACCCCGAGCGGGTCGAGGTCCGACCCCTGCTGCTCGACGAGCGGCCGCACCTGCAGGTCAGCGCGCGGACGGGACCGGCGGTGCGGACGTCGAACCACCCCCTCGACGACGTGGTGGCCGCCCGCGACGCCGTGGACGCGCTGCTCGCCGTGCCCTTCGCGACGTGGCACGTCGAGACCGACGGGCAGGTGCTCCAGCTGCGGGTGACCAAGCGCGGTGCTGCCCAGCTGCACCGCTCGACCCGAGCGGCCGCGGCCGTCGGCACGCCGGCCGCGGACCACGACCGGCGCAAGGCCCACCTCCTCGCCCCGGACGACCCGCTGTTCACCATGCTCGGCGCCGACGGGGACAAGCGCAAGCAGGTGGACGCCTTCCTGCGCCAGCTCGCCGCGGCCGTGCCCGACGGCCCGACCGGCGCTGCGCTCACGGCTGGCCCGACCGGCACGGCCGGCCCGACCGGCCCGACCGGCACGGCCGGCACGGCCGGTCCGAGCAGCCTCGCCCCGCTGCGCGTCGTGGACCTCGGCTGCGGCAACGCCTACCTCACGCTCGCCGCGCACCGGTGGCTCACCGAGCGCGGCGGCGGGGACCAGCCCGTCGCCACCGTCGGGGTGGAGCTGCGGGACGACCTGGTCGCTCGATCCAGCGAGCGTGCCGCCAGGGTGGGGCTCGAGGGCGTCTCGTTCGTCGCCGGCACCATCGACGGCGCCGACCCCGTCCCCGCGCTCGGCGGGAGCCCGGACGTGGTGCTGGCCCTGCACGCCTGCGACACCGCCACCGACGACGCCCTGGCCCGTGCGGTGCGGTGGCGCGCCCCCGTGATCCTGGCCGCGCCGTGCTGCCACCACGACGTGCAGCGCCAGCTGGGGACCGGCAGCTCGTCGGCCCCGGACCCGTACGCGCTGCTCACCCGGCACGCGATCCTGCGCGAGCGCTTCGCCGACGTCCTCACCGACGGGCTCCGCGCCTGTCTCCTGCGGCTGCTGGGCTACCGGGTGGACGTCGTGGAGTTCGTCGGCTCCGCCCACACCCCCCGCAACGCCATGATCCGCGCGGTGCGCACCGGCGCCCCGCCGACGCGGGCGCAGGTCGAGGAGTACGGCGCGATGACCACGGCCTGGGGCGTGCGCCCGGCGCTCGCGGAGCGGCTCGCCCCCGAGCTGGAGCCCTGGCTGGGGGCCCCTGCGGGCTGAGGGCCCGTCGAGCGGGGACCTGCTGTGCCATGCCCGGCTCGAGCGGGGACCTGCTGCAGCTCCTCACGGCGTGTCGCTCGCACGGGCTCCCCGCTCGCCCGGGGCCCAACCCGAACAGTCCGGACGGGAGCCTGCGCGGTGCTCAGCCGCGGCGTCGCAGCGAGCGCACCGCCAGGGCGGTGACCACGGCAGCCTGCGCGGCCTCGTGGCCCTTGTCCTCGCGCGATCCGGGGAGCCCGGCGCGGTCGAGGGCCTGCTCGTCGTCGTCGCACGTCAGCACCCCGAACCCCACGGGGACGCCCGTGCTCACCGACACCTGGACGAGCCCGTCGGTGGCGGCCGAGCACACGTAGTCGAAGTGCGGGGTGCCCCCGCGCACCACCACCCCGAGCGCGACGACCGCGTCCGCGCCGCCGTCGGCCGCGGCGCGGGCGAGCACCGGGAGCTCGAAGCTGCCGGGCGCGCGCACCAGCGTCACGTCCGCCACGCCGGCCTCGGCCAGGGCGCGCTGCGCGCCGGCGACCAGCCCGTCCATCACCCGCGTGTGCCACAGCGCCGCGACGACGACGACCCGCAGGCCGCCCGCCCCCTCGACGGCCAGGGTGGGTGCGCCTTCTCCGCTCATCGCGGGGTCTCCTTCGTGGTGGGGGTCTCGGCCTGCTCGTCCGCCGCGAGGCCGTCCGCCTCGACGCCGTCCGCCTCGACGCCGTCGGCGGTGGGCGCGTCGAGGCCCGGCAGGTGGTGGCCCATGCGGTCGCGCTTGGTGCGCAGGTAGGTGAGGTTCTCGGGCGTGGGCGCGACCACCATGGCGAGGCGCTCGGTGATCACCGCTCCGGCGCGGCGCAGCCCGTCCACCTTCGCGGGGTTGTTGGTGAGCAGCCGCGCGCTGACGACCCCCAGGTCGGCGAGCGCGTGGGCGGCGGCCCCGAAGTCGCGCGCCTCGGCCGGCAGCCCCAGCTCGGTGTTCGCGTCCACGGTGTCGGCGCCGGCGTCCTGCAGGGCGTAGGCGCGGATCTTGTCGACGAGGCCGATGCCGCGCCCCTCGTGGCCGCGCTGGTACACGAGCACCCCGCTGCCCTCGGCCGCGAGTCGTGCCAGCGCGGCGTCGAGCTGCTGCCCGCAGTCGCAGCGCACCGACCCCAGCGCGTCGCCGGTGAGGCACTCCGAGTGCAGCCGCACCAGGACGTCGCCGCGGCCGCGCACGTCACCGAGCACCAGAGCCACGGACTCTGCGCCCGCTCCCTGGCCCGCGGTGCGGTGCACGACCGCGTGGAACGTCCCGTGGCGGGTGGGGAGGCGGGCCTCCGCGACGCGCTGCACCGGCAGCCGCGCGGTGACGTCGGCAGCCGGCGCCGGGTGGCCGGGGCCGGCTGCCGACGACGCAGCCGCACGGCGGTGGCGCGCCAGCTCGTCGATCGTCACGATGGTGAGCCCGTGCTCGGCGGCCAGCGCCTCGAGCTGGGGCCCGCGGGCCATCGACCCGTCGTCGTTGACCACCTCCGCGATCACCGCGGCCGGCCGCAGGCCCGCCAGGCGTGCCAGGTCCACCGAGGCCTCCGTGTGTCCTCGCCGGGCCAGGACCCCGTCCGGGTGGGCGCGCAGCGGCAGCACGTGGCCCGGGCGGAGGAGGTCCGCCGGGGTGGAGCCCGCGTCCGCGAGGGTGCGCAGCGTGAGGGCCCGGTCGGCCGCGGAGATCCCCGTGGTGGTCCCGACGGCGGCGTCGGCGGTGATGGAGTAGGCGGTGCCGCGCGGGTCCTGGTTGGCGCTCACCATGGCCGGCAGCTCGAGGCGGTCGAGGTCCTCGCCGGCCATCGGAGCGCAGAGCAGGCCAGAGCTGTGGCGCACGATGAAGCCGATCGCCTCCGCGGTGGCGTGCTCGGCGGCCACCACGAGGTCGCCCTCGTCCTCCCGGTCGGCGTCGTCCACGACGAGGACCGTGCGCCCGGCGCCGACGTCGGCGATCGCCTGCTCGACGGCGCTCGCCCCGCTCCGAGCACCGCTCACGCCGCGCCGCCCCGGGCGGCGAGCATCCGCTCGACGTACTTGGCGAGGACGTCCACCTCGAGGTTCACCGTGGCGCCGACCGCCTTGGTGCCGAGCGACGTCGCCTCCATCGTGGTGGGGATGAGGCTGACCGTGAAGGACGAGCCGTCGCTGCCCGACTCGCCGCGGCCGTCGGGCCCGTCGTCCACCGAGGCCACCGTGAGGGAGACGCCGTCGACGGCGATGGACCCCTTCTCGACGACGTAGCGGGCGAGGGACGCCGGCAGGGAGATCCGCACGACCTCCCAGCGGCTCCCGGGGATCCGCTCCAGGACGGTGGCGGTCCCGTCGACGTGGCCCTGGACGACGTGCCCGTCCAGCAGACCGTTCGCGGGCACCGGCCGCTCGAGGTTGACGCGGTCCCCGGCCGTCAGCGCGCCGAGGCCGGTGCGGACGAGGGTCTCGCGCATCACGTCGGCGGTGAAGCGGCCCTCCCCCCGCTCGGCGACGGTCAGGCACACGCCGTCGACGGCGACGGAGTCCCCCAGGGTGGCGCCGGCCGCGGTGGCGCCCGACTCGATGACCAGGCGTGCGTCGTCCTCCCCGGCGTCGACGGCGACCACGCGGCCGAGCTCCTGGACGATTCCGGTGAACACGGTCGGGCCTCCTGGGCGCGGGCGGATCGGATGGCGGACGCTCCACCGAGGGCGACGCGTCAGACGATGGTGCCAGCGGTCGAGGGCGCCCCGTTGTTCCGTGGGCCGCGAACCCTGGCGGTGATGCGCACATCACTCCCGACGGCCGCCACCTCGTCGAGCTCGAGGCGCACGATCCCGTCCATCGAGGCGATCCCCAGCGAGCCGAGGGCTTCGCGTCCGCCGCCACCCAGCAGTGCCGGCGCCAGGTACGCCGCCACCCGGTCCACCAGCCCGGCGCGCAGCAGCGCTGCGGCCAGGACGGGGCCGCCCTCGGTGAGCACCGAGCGCACCCCGCGGCCCGCCAGGGCCGCCATGAGCGCGCGCAGGTCGAGGCGACCGTCGACCGTCCCCAGCTCGGTGGCGGTCGCCACCCACGTGGGGGCCGCCGCGTCGCGGACCCGTGCCCCGGAGGGCGTGCGGCCGTGGGTGTCGGCGACCACGCGCAGCGGCTGCTGGTCCGGTGGCGCGGTGGGCTCGCCGGCGGGGCCGCGCACCGTCAGCGCCGGGTCGTCGGCGAGCACGGTGCCCACGCCCACCAGCACCGCGTCGGCCAGCGCCCGCAGCCGGTGCACGTCGGCCCGGGCGTCCGGCCCGGTGATCCACCGGCTGGAGCCGTCCGCCGCCGCGGAGCGACCGTCCAGGGTCGCGGCGTACTTCCAGGTGGTGTGCGGGCGGCCGGTGCGCACGGCGGTGAGCCACCGCTCGTTGACGCGCTCGGCGCCGGTGGCCCAGGAGGTCCCGTCGCCGGAGAGCACCTCGACGCCGGCGCCTGCGAGCGACGCAGCGCCCCCCGCAGCGTCCGGCGTCGGGTCGTCGACCGCCAGGACCACCCTGGCGACGCCGGCGCCCCGCAGCGCGACGGTGCACGGGCCGGTCCGCCCGGTGTGGGAGCACGGCTCGAGGGTGACCACCGCGGTGCCGCCGCGCGCGCGCTCGCCGGCCGCCCGCAGCGCGACGACCTCGGCGTGCGGGCCGCCCGGACGCTCGTGCCAGCCCTCACCGGCGACGGCGCCGCTCGCGTCGAGCACCACGCACCCCACCGCGGGGTTGGGGGAGACCGTGCTCAGGCCTCGGGCGGCCAGCTCGACGGCGCGCGCCAGCGCCTGCAGCTCGTCACCGGTCGGCTCGCCGGCGGGCCGGTTCACCAGCGACCCCCGCCGGGCTCGCGCCTCGCGGTCACAGCGCCGCGACCACGTGGTCGACGCAGGCGGTGAGCGCGCTCACGTCGTCCGGGTCCACGGCCGCGAACGTCCCGATGCGCAGCTGGTTGCGGGCCAGGGCGCGGTACGGCTCGACGTCCACCACCCCGTGGGCGCGCAGCACCGCGCGGACCGCCGCGGCGTCCACGCTCTCGTGCAGGTCGATCGTGGCGACGACGTCCGAGCGCAGCGCCGGGTCGGCGACGAAGGGCTCGGCGTACGTCGACGCCTGCGCCCAGGCGTACACCCGCCGGGCCGACTCCGCGGTGCGCGCCGCCGCCCACGCCAGCCCGCCCTGGCCGTTGACCCAGTCCAGCTGCTCCGCCAGCAGGACCAGCGTCGCGAGCGCCGGGGTGTTGTAGGTCTGCGCCTTGCGGCCCGCGGCGATGGCGGTGGGCAGGTCGAGGCTGGCGGGCACCCAGCGGCTGCCCGCCAGGGCGTGGGCGCGCTCGACCGCGGCGGGGGAGAGGACGGCGATCCAGAGGCCGCCGTCGGACCCGAGGTTCTTCTGCGGGGCGAGGTAGTAGGCGTCGGCCTCGCGCAGGTCCACGGCGAGCCCGCCCGCGGCGGAGGTGGCGTCGACGAGCACCAGGGCGTCGTCGCCGGTGTCCTCCACCCGGCGCACCGGGAGGGCCACCCCGGTGGAGGTCTCGTTCTGCGGCCAGCAGTAGGCGTCGACCCCCTCGACCGCCGCGGGCGACGACGCGGAGCCCGGGTCGGCGCGGCGGACGTCGGGGTCGGCGAGGAAGGGGGCCCGCGTCGTCGCGGTGGCGAAGCGCCCGCTGAACTCCCCGTGGACGAGGTGCTGGCTGCGCTCGCGGACGAGGTTGAGCGCCGCGACGTCCCAGAAGGCCGTGGCCCCGCCGTTGCCGAGCACCACCTCGTAGCCGTCCGGGGCGAGGAGCAGGTCGGCGACACCCTGCTGCACCCGTCGCACGAGGTCGAGCACGGGTGGCTGACGGTGGCTGGTGCCGAGCACCGACGGGTTGGCGGCCACCAGGGCGTCGAGCTGTGCCCGGCGCACGCGGGCGGGCCCGGAGCCGAACCGGCCGTCGCGCGGCAGCAGGGACGTCGGGATCGTCACGTCGGGGACCTGGGTCACGGCCGCCATGGTCGCAGGGGCTCCGCCGGCGTCACGGCGCTGGCGGCGGACCGCGACGTGGTGGTCCGCGCCCTGGACGGCGGGGCTCTAGCGTTGCCGCCATGCCAGAGGACCCGTCCGTCGCCGACTCCTCCGCCGCGAGCGCCCCCGTCGCCGACGCGCGGGTGGCCTACTCGGCGCCGCTCGACGGCGGGGGGCTGCTCGAGGGCGACCTCGCCGCCACCCCCCTGGAGCAGCTCGCCCGCTGGTACGACGAGGTCTCCGCCTCCGGCTCCGTCGTCGAGCCGAACGCCATGGTGCTGGCGACCGTCGACGCCGGCGGGCTGCCCGACGCCCGGACCGTGCTCCTGAAGGGCCTCGACGCCCGCGGGCTGTCCTTCTACACCCACCACACCTCGACGAAGGGCCAGCAGCTGCTGGCCACCCCGGCCGCCGCCGCGGTGCTGCCCTGGCACGCCGTCCAGCGCAGCGTGCGGGTGCGAGGGCCGGTGCTGCGCCTCGACGACGACGAGGTGGCCGACTACTTCGCGTCCCGTCCGTACGGCTCACGGATCGGGGCGCACGCCTCACGCCAGTCCGCCGTCGTCGACGGCCGCGAGCCGCTCGAGACCGCGTACGAGCGGGCGGCGGCGCACTGGCCCGACGACGGGCGCACCGTCCCCGTGCCCGGGTCCTGGGGCGGGTACCGCATCGTGCCCGTGGAGGTCGAGCTGTGGGTGGGCCGGGCCTCGCGCCTGCACGACCGGCTGGTGTACCTGCCGGCAGCGCACGAGGCGGCGGGGCTCGGCGTGGACGCGGCGCTGGCGCTGGACGACCCGTCGGCCTGGCGCGTCGTCCGTCGCCAGCCCTGACCACCGCCCGCTCCCACCCCACCCCTCACCCCCTCCGCATCTCGCGCGCGAAACGCGGTGCGGGGGCGTCGCTGAACCGCGTTTCGCGCGCGAGTTGCGGGTTGGGGGCGAGCCCGGGGTGCCGGGGCTGGCGCCGTCGGCGTCGCGACGGACGGGGCGACGAAATACCCCTGGACGAAGCGCCCAGGCCGTCGTAGCGTTCTGCTCACACAGGAGAGGAGGTGGTCCGAACATTGAGTGACATTCGGATGTGTGAGGTGGCTGCCCGCTAGTCGATCCGACAGCGGCATCACCGGACGGCCAGTGAATCCACGGCAGTCACCGGAGCCCGCAGGGGTCGCGCCTCGTCCA
>JARICT010000142.1 GCA_029257185.1 Quadrisphaera sp. | reverse complement strand
GCCGCGTGGTGGCCCGCTACGCCAAGCACGTGCTGCCCACGTACGGCGTCTTCGACGAGTTCCGGGTCTTCGTCCCCGGCGAGGCCCTGGTCATGGTGCGGGTGCGCGGGGTGGACGTGGCCCTGGCGATCTGCGAGGACCTGTGGCGCGACGGCGGACCCGTGGCCCGGTACGCCGGCGCCGGCGCGGAGCTGGTGCTGGTGCTCAACGGCTCGCCCTTCGAGCGCGGCAAGGACGACGTGCGGCTGCGGCTGGCACGCCGGCGCGCGGCGCAGGCCGGCTGCCCGCTGGCCTACCTCAACGCCGTGGGCGGGCAGGACGAGCTGGTCCTCGACGGTGGGTCCTTCGTCGTGGCCGCCGACGGGACGCTGCTCGCCCGTGCCCCCCAGCTCGTCGAGGACCTGCTCGTCCTCGACGTGGACGCCCCCGCCCGCGACGCCACCCGAGCGCTGGAAGCGGACGACGTGGTCCACGTGGTCAGCGAGGCCCCGGCGCCGGCCCGCGAGCCGCTGCCCGCGCCGGTCGCGGACCCGCTCGGGGACGTCGAGGCGCTGTGGGCCGCCCTCGTGCTGGCCCTGCGCGACTACGTGCGCAAGAACGGCTTCGCCCGGGTCGCCCTCGGGCTGTCCGGGGGCATCGACTCCGCCGTCGTCGCCGCCCTCGCCGTCGACGCCCTGGGTCCCGACGGCCTGACGGGCATCTCCCTGCCGTCCTCCTACTCCTCCGGGCACAGCCGCGACGACGCCGACGACCTCGCCCAGCGCCTGGGCTGCGACTACCGGGTGGTCCCCGTGGCGCCGATGGTCGACGCGTTCATCGAGCACCTGTCCCAGCAGGTGGACCTGTCGTCGGTCGCCGGGGAGAACCTGCAGGCGCGGGTGCGCGGCGCGGTCCTCATGGCCCTGTCCAACTCCGAGGGCCACCTCGTGCTGGCGACGAGCAACAAGTCGGAGCTCTCGGTGGGTTACTCGACGCTCTACGGCGACTCCGTCGGCGGGTTCGCGCCCCTGAAGGACGTGCCCAAGCTGGTGGTCTGGGAGCTGGCCCGTTGGCGCAACGCCGACGCGCAGCGCCGGGGCGACCAGCCCCCCATCCCCGAGAACAGCATCGCCAAGGTGCCGTCCGCCGAGCTCGCCCCCGGGCAGACCGACCAGGACTCCCTGCCGCCCTACGACGTCCTCGACCCGCTGCTCGAGCGCTACGTGGAGCGTGCGCAGGGGCGCGGCGAGCTCGTGGAGGCCGGCTTCGAGCCGGAGGTGGTGGACCGGGTGGTGTCGCTGGTGGACGGCGCCGAGTGGAAGAGACGGCAGTTCGCCCCGGGGCCCAAGGTCAGCGCCGTCGCGTTCGGCCGCGACCGGCGCCTGCCCATCACGAGCCGCTGGGCCGAGAGCGAGGCACGATGAGCGACACCGACACCGACACCGACGCCGGAGCCCCGGGGGCTCGGATCGCCCCGAGGCGGGTGCGCGTGCACCACCTCGCGGAGATGAAGGTCGCCGGCCGCCCGATCACCATGCTCACCGCCTACGACGCCCCCACCGCCGCGGTGTTCGACGAGGCGGGCATCGACGTGCTGCTCGTGGGCGACTCGATCGGCGACAACCTCCTGGGGCACGCCACCACGCTGCCCGTCACCGTGGAGGACATGCTCCCCCACGTCCGGGCCGTCGCCGGACGTCCCGGACGTCCGCTCGTCGTGGCCGACCTGCCGTTCGGGACCTACGAGGTCAGCGCCGAGCAGGCGGTCGTGACGTCGGTCCGGTTCATGAAGGAGGGCCTGGCCCACGCGGTGAAGCTCGAGGGCGGGGCAGCGATGGTCGACCGGGTGCGAGCGGTCACCGGCGCCGGCATCCCCGTGATGGGCCACCTCGGGTACACCCCCCAGTCCGTCCACCACCACGGGGGGCCGCGGGTGCAGGGTCGCGGCGACGCCGCGGACGTGCTGGTCTCCGACGCCCTCGCGCTCCAGGAGGCCGGGGCGTTCGCCGTGGTCCTCGAGGTGGTGCCCGGGCCGCTCGCCCAGCGAGTCACCGCCGCACTGGAGGTCCCCACCATCGGTATCGGCGCCGGGGCGGGCACCGACGGTCAGGTCCTCGTCTGGCTGGACATGGCGGGGATGACCGAGGAGGCGCCGCGCCTGGCGAAGGCCTACGGACGTCTGCGCGAAGCCCTGCTGGAGGCGGCCAGCGCCTACGCGGAGGAGGTCCGGTCCAGGGCCTTCCCCGGCCCGGAGCACACCGTCGAGCGCTAGGCGCCCGGAGCGCTAGCGTCGGCGCGGTGCCAGACCTCACGATCGGCTACGCCGCAGCGCTCGAGCAGCTCACGCCCACCGAGGCGGTGACCTTCGCCGAGAGCGCGGAGCGCCACGGCTTCTCCGGGGTGATGGCCGCCGACCACTTCGCCCCGTGGGTGCCGGCGCAGGGCCAGTCCGCCTTCGTGTGGTCCGTCCTGTCGGCCATCGGCCAGCGCACCGGCGGCGACCTCGGTCCGGGGGTCGCGAGCGCCGCCTTCCGGGTGCACCCGGCGATCATCGCGCAGGCCGCCGCCACCCAGGAGGCGATGTACCCCGGGCGCACCTGGCTCGGCCTCGGCGCCGGGGAGGCGCTCAACGAGCACGTCGTCGCCCCGCGCTGGCCGGAGGTGGGCGAACGGTCAGCGATGCTCTTCGAGGCGGTGGACCTGGTCAAGCGGCTCTTCGACGCGTCGCTGGCCGGCAAGGACGTCAAGCACGCCGGAGAGCACTACCGCATGGAGACGACCCGGCTGTGGACCATGCCGCCCGCCGCTCCCCCGGTGCTCGTGGCGACCGCCGGGCCGGTCAACGCCAAGCGGGCGGGGCGCCACGCCGACGGCATCATCACCCCGGCGGCCCCGCGCGAGAAGCTGGCGATGCTGCTGGACCGGTTCGCCGAGGGAGCCCGCGAGGTGGGGCGGGACCCGGCCACGATGCCCAAGGTGCTCCAGGTCCACGGCTCGTGGGCGCCCACGGACGAGGAGGCCCTGACCGCCGCGATGACCCGGTGGCCCAACGGCGGCATGGCCCTCCCCAACGGCGACGTCAGGTCACCGCACGACTTCCCCGCCATGGCCAGGCTGGTGCGGCCGGAGCACTTCGCCGGGCGCCTGCTCATCAGCGCCGACCTCGACGCCCACCGGGCGCAGCTCCAGTCCTTCGCCGACCTCGGGTTCGACCGGGTCTACCTCCACGACGTCGGGGAGGACCAGCAGCGGTGGATCGAGGTGTTCGGCCGCGAGGTGCTGCCCACGATCCGCCGGTGAGGTGCTGCGCGGACGTCGGTGGTCACCAGGGCGCGGGCCCGAGGCGCAGCTGCGGCTCACCGGTCGCCGCGAGCGCCTCGACCAGCGTCGCCGCCTCGGCGGGCCCGTCGTGCTCGGCGAGGTCGGCGGCGACGCGGCGGGCGGCGTCGGCGTACCGCGGCTCGCGGAGCACGGAGCCCACCGCCCGGGCCACCTGCGCCGGTCGAGGGTGGTCGGTGCGCAGGTCGATGCCGACCCCCGAGGTGGACACGCGCACGCCGACCTCCGGCTTGTCGGCGTCGCGCCCGGCGACCACGACGGGCACGGCGTGCGCCAGCGAGCTGAGCACACCGCCCCACCCACCGTTGGTGACGGTCACCGACGTCAGGGGCAGCAGCTCCTCGTAGGGCAGCAGGTCCGCCACCAGCACCCCCTCGGGTGCCTCGAACGGGAGCGTCGTGACGCCGGGGCGGCCGGTGATGGCGACGACCAGCGCGTCGCCGCTGGCTCCCAGCGCCTCCAGGGCGGGGCGCAGCAGCAGGGAGGGATCGGTGTGCAGCGTGCCCTGCGTGACGTGGACCACGGGCCGTCCGCGCTCGTGCGCCGAGACCACCTGCGGCCACCAGGACGGGCGCGGTGCGGGCGTCCCCGCGGGCGCGAGGCGTCCGATGAAGTGGACCTCGCGCCCCAGGTCCGGGCGGGGCAGCTCGAGCGAGGGCACCCCGCAGGTCATCAGCAGGTCGGTGGAGACGACCGACCGGAGCACCGAGGAGCCCGTGTCGAGGCCCACCGCACGCCGCTCGGCGTCCCAGCGCCGCTGGAGGGCGCGCAGCGGCAGGGCGCTCACCGATCGCAGCGCTCCGTCGCGCGCGCGCCCCAGCGGGCCGCGCGCCGGGGCCAGGCCGCGGCCGGCCGGCGGGAGGTGACGGCTGCGCCCCACGAACGGGAGGATGTTCAGCGTCGCCCACGGGGCGTCGAGGATCTCCGCCGCCAGGGTGGACCCCCAGCTGGCGGCGTCCCCCACGAGGACGTCCCACGGCTGCTCCCCGAAGGCAGCGGCGAGGTCCTCCAGCTGCGCGCCGGCCGTCCCGACGAAGAGGTGCTCCAGCTCTGCCCCGAAGCGCGTCCGCCCCGTGAGCCCCTGCAAGGACGGGAAGGTGGCCGCCAGGTCGGCGTCGTCCACGTCGGGGGCGCGGCGCCACGGGACCGCCCTCGCCCCGACAGCGGTGAAGCGCGGCGCGTGCTTGCTCGTGGTGTGCACGCGCACGTCGTGGCCGCGCGCCACCAGCTCGGAGGCGAGCGCGGAGAAGGGTGCTGCGTGGCCGGTGATGGGTGCCGGCGAGAGCATGACGGACAGGGGCCTCACTCCTCCTCGGCGTCCCACGCCTCGGTCCGTGCTGCCGCGGTCTCCAGCGCCGCCTGCGCCTCCTCCCTCGTGGGGTAGGGACCCAGCAGCTGGCTGTGGTCGCTGCGGCGGCCGACCTCGACGGTGGAGGTCGACATGTTGAACCAGAACTGATCGCTCATGCCCCCCATGGTGGCCCCTCCTACGATGAGTCACATGCAGACCCCGCCGCTCGCGCCGGCCTCCCCTCCTCGTCGCTCCGGCGGCGACGCCGGCGCGCCCCTGGGCGACCTCGTCCCCGGCGCCGTCGGCCCGCGCCGCTCCGTGCCGGCGTCCATCGCCCGCCCCGAGTACGTCGGGCGCGACGCCCCGGCGGCCTACACCGGCAGCCACGTCACCGACGACGCGACGCTGGCGCGGATGCGGGTGGCGTGCCGGCTCGCCGCCCGCGCCCTCGCGGCCGTCGGGGACGCCGTCGTGCCCGGTGTCACCACCGACGAGCTGGACCGCGTGGGCCATGAGTTCCTCGTCGCTGCGGGCGCCTACCCGTCGACGCTGGGGTACCGGCACTTCCCCAAGTCGCTCTGCACGTCGGTCAACGAGGTCGTGTGCCACGGCATCCCCGACTCGACCGTGCTGGTGGAGGGCGACATCGTCAACGTCGACATCACCGCCTTCCTCGTCGTCGACGGGGCCCCGGGGGTGCACGGGGACACCAACGCGACGTTCGCGGTCGGCCAGGTCGACCCGGTGAGCGAGCGGCTGATCACGGTGGCCCGTGAGTGCATGGAGCGCGGCATCGACGCCGTGCGTCCCGGACGGCGCGTCAACGTCATCGGGCGCGTGATCGAGAAGCACGCACGCCGGGCGGGCTTCGGGTCGGTGCGGGAGTTCACCGGGCACGGCATCTCCACGGCCTTCCACTCCGGGCTGGTCATCCCCCACGTCGACTCCGCCCCCGAGCACGACGACGTGATCGAGCCGGGCATGACCTTCACCGTCGAGCCGATGATCACGCTGGGCCCGCCGACGTGGACGATGTGGGACGACGGGTGGACGGTGCTCACCGCCGACCGTCAGCGGACCGCCCAGTTCGAGCACACCCTGGTGGTGACGGACACGGGCGCGGAGGTCCTCACGATCGCCTGAGGACACGCGAGATGGTTAGGGTGCGCGCCATGACGACGACCCAGCCGACACGAGCGGCGACCCAGGCGGCGGCGACCAAGCGGTCCAGGGCCCGCCTCGCCATCGGCATCGACATCGGCGGCTCCGGCATCAAGGGCGCCGGCGTCGACGTCGTGACCGGAGAGCTGATGACCGAGCGCGTCAGGATCCCCACCCCCTCGCCGTCCACGCCGGA
The DNA here is from genome assembly GCA_029257185.1 of Quadrisphaera sp. Taxonomy (GTDB): domain Bacteria; phylum Actinomycetota; class Actinomycetes; order Actinomycetales; family Quadrisphaeraceae; genus CADCUY01. The sequence continues at coordinate 7,012 of JARICT010000142.1, read as the reverse complement.
GAAGGTGGCCGCGGTGGTCGCGCGCGTCGTGGACCAGGTGCTGGACGCCCTGCCCACCGGCCGGGTCGCCGACGGGGGCGTCAGCGCCGCGATGAAGCGGAAGATGCCGCTCGGCGTCACCTTCCCCGCCGTGATCCAGGGCGGTGTGGCTCGCACCGCGGCGAACGTGCACGAGTCGTGGGTGGGCACCGACGTCGAGTCGCTGCTCGCCGACGCCACCGGCCGCCCGGTCACCGTGGTCAACGACGCGGACGCCGCGGGCTTGGCCGAGGTCCGGTTCGGGGCTGCTGCCGGGGTGTCGGGCGTCGTGGTGCTGGCCACGCTCGGCACGGGCATCGGGACGGCGCTCCTGGTGGACGGGCTGCTCGTGCCCAACAGCGAGCTGGGCCACCTCGAGGTCGACGGGCACGACGCAGAGGAGAGGGCCTCCGCCGCAGCGCGCGAGAAGCACGACTGGTCGTGGAAGCAGTACGCGAAGCGGCTCACGACCTACTTCGCGGCCGTCGAGCGCGTCCTGTGGCCGGACCTGATCGTCGTGGGCGGGGGCGTGTCGAAGAAGCACGAGAAGTTCCTGCCGCGCGTCAGCACGACGGCGCGGATCGTCCCCGCGACGCTGCAGAACCAGGCCGGCATCGTCGGGGCGGCCACGCTCGCCGCGGAGCGCTCCACGGCCTGAGCCGCTCCACGGCTCGGCGCGGCCCTACCGTTGCGCGCCGGCGCCCGGGGCGCTCGGCGGCGGGGTGGCGCCGGACGGCGTGCCGCCCTTGCCGCCGGTGGCGCCGCTGCCCGGCGGCACGGCGGTCGGGGGCGTCGGCTCCGGGTCGCCCGGGTCCGGGTCGGTGGTCGGCGGATCCGGGTCGCCCGGGGGTTCCGGCGCGGGGGGCGGCTGAGGCGGCTCGGTCGGCGGCTTCGGGGGCGCGGGGGGCGGCGTGGTCTTCGTGGGGGGGCTGGTGGTCGGGGTGGACGTGCTCGGGCTGGACGTCGTCGTGCCCGGCGCGGTGGTCGGCTCGTCCGTGGCCGCCGGGTCGGTGCTCGGGCTCGTCCCGGGCGCCGTCGTGGTGGTGGTGGTCGTGGCCGTCGGGAGACGGACACCCATCCCCGCCTCGGGGACGGGCCCGGGGTGGAGCAGCGCCGAGGGGTAGCTGGCGGCGTCCTCCCGGTCGGTGCCGACCAGGGAGGTCGGCTGCGACGTGGGGGCCGTGACGACGACGGGGGCGTCGTCCCGGACGCTGGTCCACACGGTCGCGACGACGAGGGCCCCGGCGACCGACAGGGCGATCCCCTCGGCAGGGTGCCTCAGGTGGAGGGAGCGGTGGCGCGAGCGTGGCTGCACCCGTCTCCCCATAGGAGGAGCGTAGCCAGTTCCGGCCGCGCGGAGGCCCGATCGGGGTTGTCACTTTGCGTGTCTCACCAGCAACTCTCAGCAAGAACGGACGAATCCTCCCGTGCCGCCGCGGCGGCGTCGTCCTACGCTGGCAGGGCGAGGGATCATCACGCCGGGCCGCCGGTCCAGCGGAGCCCTCGCCGGAGTGAGCAGGAGCGACCATGAGCGCCAGCGACAAGATCAGCAATGCCGCCGAGAAGGTCAGCGGGAAGGCGAAGGAGGCTGCAGGGTCGGCCACCGGCGACGACGAGAAGCGCGCCGAGGGCAAGAAGGACCAGGCCTCCGGCGACCTGAAGCAGCGCGGCGAGCACCTCAAGGACACCTTCAAGAGCTGATCCCGCCGCCGTGGACCGGAGGCACCGCCCATGACCGCCGGACGGTGCCTCCGCCCCGGTCCGTGGCGGTGCGGAGGAGCTGGTCTGTACGCCGGGTCCTGTCCCGCGGGCCCGTCGCCGGTCCCGCGGCGGTGACCATCCATCTCGGGACGCCGTTGCCGACGCCCTCCAGCGGCCTACCCGGGAGCTCGGGCGAGCAGCCCTCGAACGCTCCCTGTTCGGCCTAGCTCCGGGTGGGGTTTGCCGAGCCACCCCCGTCACCGGGGGTGCTGGTGGTCTCTTGCACCACCGTTTCACCCTTGCTCGCGTGCCGTCGCCGGCGCGCGGGCGGTCTGTTCTCTGTGGCACTTTCCCGCGGGTCACCCCGGGTGGGCGTTACCCACCACCCTGCTCTGCGGAGCCCGGACGTTCCTCGGCGACCCCGCTCCGAGCGCTCCGTGGAGCACCGGCGCCGGGCCGACGCGGTCACCCGACCAGCTCCTCCGCACGGCAGACCCTAGCGGCCCCGCGCCAGGATCGGCCCCGGCGGCAGGGCAGAGTGAGCGCCGTGCTCGTGCTCCTCCCGCCGTCCGAACGCAAGCTGCCGGCCCGGCGGGGCAGCCCCCTGGACCTCGCCGCCCTCACCCACCCGGCGCTGAGCACCCACCGGCGGGCGGTCCTGGAGGCGCTCGCCGAGGTCAGCGGGCGACCGGACGCCGCGGCCCTCCTCGGCGTGGGCCGCTCGACGGCACCGGAGGTCGGCGCCAACACCCGGTGGGCGTCAGAGCCCGCCCGGGAGGCCGGATCCCTGTTCACCGGAGTCCTCTACGACGCCCTGGGGCTCGCGTCGATGGAGAGCGCTGCGCGACGCCGCGCCACGGGCAGCGTCCGGGTGGTGAGCGCTGCGTACGGCCTCCTGGGGCTGCGTGACCGCGTGCCCGCGCACCGGCTGGCCATGGGCACCGACCTGCCCGGGATCGGCCCGCTGGCGCGCAGCTGGCGCCCCCTGCTCTCCGCCGAGCTGGACCCGCTGACGGCCGCCGACGGGCAGGTCGTCCTGGACGCACGCTCCGCCGCGTACGCCGCCGCGTGGCGGCCGCCGCGAGCCCTGGCGGACCGCGTGGTGGAGGTGGCCGTGGTCGTCGCCGGCCCCGGCGGTGATCGCACGGTCGTGAGCCACCACGCGAAGCACGCGCGGGGGCTCCTCGCCCGCCACCTGCTCGAGTCGGGCCCGGCGCCGCGCAGCGTCGACGCCCTGGCGGAGCGGGCCGCCCGCGCCTTCACCGTCGAGATGGACGACGCCCGCCCGGGCCGGCAACGCCGGCTCACCGTGGTCCTCCGCCCTCCTCAGCCCTGACGCCAGGGCAGCCCGGCCGCCTTCCACCCGCCGGCGCCGCGATGACCGTGCTCGTCGACGTCGCCCTCGAATCCCTCGGCCACGTTGTGGACGGCCAGCCATCCCGCCTCCGCCGCGGCGTCCGCCGCCGCGGCCGAGCGATGGCCGGACCGGCAGAGGAAGAGCACCGGCGCGTCCCGTGGCACGCCGTCGATCTCCTCGAGGAAGCGGGGGTTGGCCCCGCCGCCCCAGAGGGACCACGACGCGCCGACGACGCGCTTGCCCAGCCCGGTGAGGTCCGGCGTCCCCACGAGCACCCACTCCGGCTCGGTCCGCACGTCGACCAGCACGGCCCGCGGGTCCTCGGCGAGGAGTCCCCACGCACGGGCGGGTCCGAGGTCCTCGCCGCGGTCGCCGGGCAGGCCCTGCTCGCGCGCCCGAGCAGGGCGCGCGGCGGCGGCTCCGGACGGGGACGGCTCCCCGCCGTGGGCCGCCGCGTCCATGGCCTGGTTGGCCAGCGCGTCCGCCGCCGCGTTCTGCGCCCTCGGCATCCAGCGATAGCTCACCGACGGGAAGGAACGGGCGATCTGACCGGCCTCCGCCGCCAGGGTGCGCATGTCCGCGTGCTTGATCTTCCACCGCCCCGACATCTGCTCGACGACGAGCTTGGAGTCCATGGCCACCTCGACCCGCGCCCCGGGGTCGATGCCCTGGGCGGCGCGCAGACCGGCGACCAGCCCGCGGTACTCCGCCACGTTGTTCGTGGCGGTCCCGATGGCCTCCATCGTCTCGGCGAGGACCTCGCCGCTCACCGGGTCGCGCACCAGCGCGCCGTACCCGGCGGGTCCGGGGTTGCCGCGCGAGCCCCCGTCCGCCTCGACGCGCAGCAGCCGCCCGCTCACGCGATGCCCCCGTCCGCCCTCTCCGGGACGCGGACGAGGATGCGCTCGCACTCCTCGCACCGCACCACCGCGTCCGGCGGCGCCGCCCTGACCGTCTCCATCTCGGTGACCGAGAGGTGGCTGCGGCACGCACCGCACGTCGTGCCCTCCAGCGCCGCGGCCCCGCGCCCCGTGCGTCGGCGCAGGTCGTCGTAGAGGGCGAGCAGCTCGGCGTCGAGACCCATCACGGCGCTCGCACGGCGCGCGAGGACGGCCCGACCCTCGGTGTCGACGGCCGCGGCGGCAGCGTCTCGCGCCGCGACCAGCTCCGCTCGCTCGGCCGTGTCGGCCTCCACGAGCGCCTCGAGCTCCGCGGTGCGTGCGGCGGCGGCCTCCGCGCGCTCCATGACCTCGAGCTGCACCTCCTCGAGCTCGTCCTGACGGCGGGCGAGGGCCTCGAGGTCCTTCGTCAGGGCCTCGGCGTCGCGCGCGGACGGGCCCCCCTCCAGCCGCGAGCGGTTGCGCTCGGCGCGCTCGCGGACCTGGCGGACCGCCTCGTCGGCGCGCGAGAGCTCGCGCCCGACGTCGGAGACGGACGTCCGTGCCCGCACCAGGTCGTCGCGCAGCGCAGCGCTCCTGGTGGCCAGCTCGGTCAGCGCGGCCAGCTGCGGCAGCGTGCGCTTCGTGTGGGTCAGCCGGGCGAGACGGACGTCCAGCTCCGCGACGTCCAAGAGCTGGATCTGCTGCGCGAGAGGGGCTGAGGTCATCGGAGCAGGCTGCCACTGCTGGGCAGGTGGAACGTCCACGGGTCGGTGCGCCGCCGGCTGACGTCCACGTCCACCTGGATGTCGACGGCCCCCAGCGCGGTGGCCAGCTGTTCCGCGGCGCCGAACAGCCACGGCCACTCGCTCGCCCAGTGCGCGACGTCGACGAGGGCGAGACCGTGGTGGGCGTCGCGGGACTCCGAGGCGGGGTGGTGGCGCAGGTCCGACGTCACCATGACGTCGGCGCCCGACTCCGCGGCGCGGTCGAGCAGCGACCCACCGGACCCCCCGCAGACGGCGACCCGACGGACGACCGCCTCGGAGTCCCCGGCGATCCTCACCCCCTGCGCGGTGGCCGGCAGGGCGTCCGCGACCACCTGGGCGAACGCGCGCAGCGGCAGGGCGTGCTCGAGCTCACCGACGCGGCCGAGCCCTCGAGGGCCCGCGGCCACCGGCGGCACGTCGAGGTCGGCGCTCATCGGGGCGAGGGGCTCGAGGGAGGTGAGCCCGAGCACCCTCGCGAGCGCGTCGTTGACGCCGGGCCGAGCGCTGTCGGCGTTGGTGTGCGCGGTGAGCAAAGCGCAGCCGGAGCGCACGAGGTCGTGGACCACCCGGCCGCCCCACGTGTCGGTGGCCACCGAGTGGACGGCGCTCAGGAAGAGCGGGTGGTGCACGAGCAGGAGGTCCGCGCGCGTCGTGATGGCCTCGGCCGCGACCTCGGGCCGAGGGTCGATGGCCAGGAGGACCTTGCGGACGGGCGCCTCGAGGTCCCCGGCCACGAGGCCGACGGCGTCGAAGCCCTCGGCCCACCGCGGCGGGTAGAGGCCCTCCACGACCTCGACCACCTGCCTCAGCGTGGCGGGCAGGGCTGCGGGGGGACCGTCGGAGGACACGCCGGCCAGGCTAGTGGCTGGCGCGGTCGCGGCAGGGCTGATCGGAGGTGCCGGTGGGCCCGGCCGGGCTCGAACCGACGACCGCCGCGGTGTAAGCGCGGTGCTCTACCAGCTGAGCTACGGGCCCTGGGAGACGGTGGCAGCCGTCGAGGCGCGGAGCCTCAGCGGCGTCCACCGCCGCTGACGAGGCGTGCGCCCACCCAGTCCTCGCCGGGGCTGACCGTCTTGGTGGCGAAGAGGCCGGCGGTGGGGGCGGCCTCCTCGACGTCGGCCGGTGGCACGTGCCCGTCGCGGCCGGCCTTGGGGGTGAGCAGCCACACGACACCGGTCTCGTCGAGGGTGGCGAGGGAGTCCACGAGGGCGTCGATCAGGTCGCCGTCGCCGTCGCGCCACCACAGCAGCACCACGTCGACGACCTCCTGGGCGTCCTCGTCCAGGAGCTCCCCGCCGGTCAGGGCCTCGACCGAGGACCTCAGGTCCTGGTCGACGTCGCCGTCGTACCCGAGCTCCTGCACCACCTGCCCCGGCTTGAGGCCCAGCCTCTGCGCCGCGCCGACCTCCGCTGTGCTGCCCGCGGTCACCATCGTGTCCTCTCCTCGCCCGACCGACCCGGCCGCTGCCGGGTCGGGATCGCCGCCGCGCTCGTCCGCGCGCCGTCCTCGTCGCCGCCTGCCCACCACGTCGACGCGGGCGGGGGGACGGCTTCGGTTGGCGGAACGGTACCGCCTCGCGCCGCCGGGCACCGGTCCGCGCTCCCTGCGGCGCTACCGTGGCGCGGTGCCGACAGCGACAGCCCGGACCCCTCGGACACGCGTGGACGTGGCGGCCGGGACGAGGTCGCGGCGCCCGGACGTCCTCGCCGTGGAGGAACCGCTGGAGGTCCGCGTCGACGGGGCCGCCGTGGTGGTCACCATGCGCACCCCCGGGGACGACGTGGACCTCGCGCTGGGCTTCCTGCTGACGGAGGGGCTGCTCACCTCGCTCGAGGACGTCGAGCGGGCGGTGCTCTGCTCCACCCCGGGCCCGGTGGGGCTGGCCCCGCCGGGCGGCGTCCCCGCCTCCACCGGCAACGCGGTCGACGTGACGCTGCGCCGCGGCGCCCCGCCGCTCGACCTGGAGGGCCGGCGCACCTTCGGCATGACCAGCGCGTGCGGGGTCTGCGGGAGCGCCAGCATCGACGCCGTCACCGCCCGCACCCGCGCGGCCGCCGTCGCCGGCGAGGGGATCGCCGGCGACCCGTGCCGGGTCGGCGCCGCCGTGCTCACCGGGCTGCCGGACGCCCTGCGCAGCGCGCAGCGCGTCTTCGAGCGCACGGGCGGCCTCCACGCGGCGGGGCTGTTCACCGCCGACGGGACGTTGCTGGGCGTGGCCGAGGACGTGGGGCGCCACAACGCCGTGGACAAGGTGCTGGGGCGCGCAGCGGCCCCCCGCGGGTGGCCG
>JARICT010000141.1 GCA_029257185.1 Quadrisphaera sp. | reverse complement strand
GAAGGGAGGACGGTGCACGACGAGGGCCGGGCCACCCGATCGGGTGGCCCGGCCCTCGTCGTGCACCCTCAGGTGAGGAGGATCGACAGGCCGCCTCCGGGGTAGCCCTTCAACCCGACGGTCCAGTCCACGCGTCCCCCGAGGACGGGCAGCTTGGACGCGATGTCCTCCGGGGTGGCGTCCTGAGGTCCGTAGAAGCCGTAGAGCCGCAGGTGGGGGGCCGTGCCGATGTTGAACAGCGCGGCCATGACGTTGAGGACCTCGGCGGCGTTGTCCCGCTGGGCGGGGAACAGCTCGCCGGACTCCACCGCGTCCTCCACCCCGCCGAGGGGCATGAGCCCGATGGCGGCGCCCACGGACGCCGCCAGGGCCACGTCCATGGCCACCACCGCGCGCAGGCCCAGCTGGTCGTCGACGTACGCCCCGACCAGCGTCGTCGACGCGTCGGTCAGGCGGTCGCCGTCGGAGAACGTGGTGTCCTTGCCCAGCAGCCCCTCGAGGAGGTCGCGCACCTCCTTGGCGGCAGGAAGCTCGGTGGTCGCGGCCATCAGCCGAGCACCGGCTTCAGGACCTCGTCGAAGGCCTCCGGGGTGAAGGGCTTGGCGATGAGGAACAGCGCCCCGTCCTTCTCGGCGATGGCCCGCATCTCGTCCGAGCCCTCGGAGGTCACGAAGCCGAAGGGGACCGAGGAGCCCGCGCTCCGCAGCGCCCGCAGGCACTCGATGCCGGTCATCTCCGGCATGTTCCAGTCGCTCAGCACCAGGTCCGGTGCTTCGGCGTCGACCTTCTCGAGCGCCTCGCGGCCGTTCTCGGCCTCGATGACGTCGTGGTTGTCGTAGCCGGCCTGGCGCAGGGTGCGGATCACGATCTGTCGCATGACGCGGCTGTCGTCGGTGACCAGGATCTTCATGGTGTCTCTCCTCGTGCGGTTCGGGGTCTCAGGTGGTGGTGGGCGCGTCGCAGGGCGCGGCGCGGATGCTGAAGCAGACGGGCATGCCGCGCCACGCCAGGTCGACGTGGAGCACCAGCGGGCCGTCCTGGTCGTGGTCGGACCCGCCCGTCCGGCAGGCGACGGTCGGCAGCCCCAGCTCGCTGGAGCCGGGCACGAGCGACTTGACCGCCCCGCCGACGACGTTCACGAGCTCACCGAGCACGTCGGCGACGTCCTCGTCGTCCACCGGGGCGCCGGGTTCCTCGCTCAGCACGGCGCGGCTCATGGCCATCGCGACGTCGGGTGGGCACGTGATCTGCACGCGCCCGCGCCACGGCCCGTCGATGGTCACCCACGCGCTCAGCGCGTCGTGGGGCATCGGGACCGCCGGCACGACGGACGGGAGCGCGGCGTCGCCGATGAGGGCGAGCCACACGTCGGAGGCGATGCCGAGCACCTCGGGGACGCCCACGCCGGAGGGCGGCGCCGCGCAGCCGGCGCTCACGAGCGGGCCTCGATCCCGACAAGACCGAGGAGCGCGAGCTTGTCGGCGAACGCGTCGGCCGTGAACGGCTTGATCATGTACTCGTGAGCGCCCGCGGCGAGCGCCCGCACCAGCTGGTGGTGCTCGGACTCGGTCGTCACCATCATCATCGTGAGGTCTCTCCACTCCCGCCGGGAGCGGACCTGGACGACGAACTGCAGCCCGTCCATCACCGGCATGTTCCAGTCGACGCACGCCAGGTCCGGCAGCGCCTCGCCCCGCGCCTCGAGGCCTTCGAGGACGTCGAGCGCGGCGCGCCCGTCGCTGGCCTCGACGGTGGTGAAGCCGAGGTCGGCCAGGATCCCCGAGACGATGCGTCGCATCGCCCGTGAGTCGTCGATCACCAGTGCGTGCATGTCAAGCTCCCTCGTGGGGGATCGTGGGTCGGAAGACGGATGTCCGGCCGAGCTGTTGGCGGTGCCAGGTGTCGTCGATGCCCATGACCGACTCCGCGGCACCCAGGAACAACCACCCGTCGGGCTTCAGGCGCTTGCGGATGCTGCGGAGGATTGCCCGCTTCGTCGCCACGTCGAAGTAGATGAGCACGTTGCGCAGGAAGATGACGTCGAAGGCCGGCAGCGGCGGCAGGGGCGCTGCCAGGTTGCACTCGAAGGCGTCGACCATCGAGCGCAGCGCCGGGGAGACCTGCCAGTCCGTGCCGGCCCGGGTGAAGTGCTTGACCAGCATCTGGGCCGGAAGGCCGCGGTTCACCTCGAGCTGGCTGAAGCGACCCTCGCGGGTGCGCTCGACCATGGCCCGGGAGATGTCGGAGGCGGAGATCTTCAGCCGGGAGGTGGCGTCCGGCATCGCCTCGCAGGCCAGCATGGCGATCGTGTAGGCCTCCTGCCCCGAGCTGCAGGCGGCGGACCACACCCGCAGCTGCTCGCTGGGCGAGCGCTTGCGGCACAGGGCCGGCAGCACCGTGTCCACCAGGCCGGTGAAGGGGTCGGAGTCGCGCAGCCACGAGGTCTCGTTGGTGGTGAGGGCCTCGACCACCGAGCGGGTCAGGGCGCTGTCACGGCGCGAGCGCAGGCTCTCCACGAGGGCGCCGACGGTGCCCAGGCCCTGCTGGCGGGCGATGGGCGCGAGCCTGGCCTCGACCAGGTACTCCTTGCCCGGGGCCAGCACGATGGCGCTCTCGCGCTGCAGCATCTGAGCCACCCAGTCGAATCCGGTGGCGGTGAGGGGCATCAGCAGGCTCCGAAGGACGGTCGTGTGGCCGCGGGCTGCTGCACGGCAGGTGTGCTGGGACGGGTCGGGTGCGACGGGGTGTCCGGCGGGGTCGCCGACGCGTCCTGGCCGGCGCGCGGCAGGCGCTTGAGGGCGGCGGAGGCGATCTGGCGCAGCGGCAGCACCTCGTCGGCGTAGCCGGCCTGCGTCACCGCGCCGGGCATCCCCCAGACCACGGACGTCGCCTCGTCCTGGGCGATGACCCAGCCCCCGGCCCCGCGGACGAGACCGGCGCCGACGCGGCCGTCGGCCCCCATGCCGGTGAGGACGATCGAGAGGACCGCCCCGCCGTAGGTGGACACCACCGAGCGGAACAGCACGTCCACCGCGGGGCGGCAGAAGTTCTCGGGTGGCGCGGTGGTCAGGGCCGTGCGCCCGCCCTCGGGGGCAGGGTGGGCCACCAGGTGCAGGCCGCCGGGGGCGACGTGGATGGTGCCCGGCACCAGCGGCACGCCCTCGACGGCCTCGACGACCTTCAGCGACGAGAGCCGGTCGAGGCGGGCGGCGAACTGGGTGGTGAACACCGGTGGCATGTGCTGGACGACCAGCACGGGCACCGCGAGGTCCGCGGGCAGGTGCTTGACCACCTCGGTGAGGGCCTCGGGTCCTCCGGTGGACGCGCCGATGACCAGCACCTTGGCGGCCTTGCGCTGCGCGGGCGGGTCGATGCGCGGCGCCGGGCCGGCCGGGGCGCCGGGGCTGGTGGTCCGCGCCGCGCTGGGCGCAGCGGACGAGCGGGGTGAGCTGCTGCCCGTCGACGGCGACCAGGACGCCGGCGCCGCCGGGGCCGTGGGGGCGCTGCGCCCCGTCAGGGCCCGCAGGCGCGGGATCAGCTGGGTCCGCACGCTCTCCATGGAGGCGGTGATGGACCCGACGTTGGCGGGCTTGGTGACGTAGTCGTTGGCTCCCGCCGCCAGCGCGTCGAACGTGGCCTGGGCCGCGCGCTCGGTGAGGGTGGAGAACATGATGATGGGGAGCTTCGGGTCGATCCGGCGGATCTGCTTGACCGCCTCGATGCCGTCCATCTCCGGCATCTCGATGTCCATCGTCACGACGTCGGGACGCAGCACCGGCAGCTTCTCGAGCGCCGCGCGCCCGTGGATCGCGGTGCCGACGACGTCGATGTCGTCCTCGGCGTCGATGACGTCAGCGACGATCTTGCGCACGACGACCGAGTCGTCCACCACCATGACTCTGATCGGTGCCACGCCTGCCTCATCCGTCGACCTGGTGCCGGCGGGTGTGCCGACGCTCCTGCATCGGCACGATGGGTGGCGGACCTGAGCGCTGAGTCAGGGACTGCGCGGCTACGGCCCCGTCACACTGCTGTCAGCCGGCCCCTCTCCGCAATTCGCGCGCGAAACGCGGACCCAGGAGCACTCCGGTGCGCGTTTCGCGCGCGAAACGCGGCAGGGTGGGGGTCGGGCAAGTGCAAGGTGGCGGGGGTCAGACGGAGGCGGCGGCGCGCACCGCGCGCCAGGGGGCCAGGAGGTGGTCGAGCTCGGCGTCCCCGAGGACGTCGGCCATCACGGTGGCCTGCACCACCCCGGCCGCCGCGTTCCACACCCCCGATGCCGCCTGGGCAGCGGTGACGCCGCCCTCGGCCATGGCCCGCACCGCGAGCAGCTGACCGAGAGCCGTGGCGCGGGTGCGGCCGGAGATCTCGGCGCACCAGCAGGCCGCGTGCATCGCCCGGGCCCACGCCCCGGAGGTGTCGACGGTCCCCGCGAGCGAGCGGAGCCACGCCTCCGGCTCGTCCGCGAGGCTCTCCAGCACGGCGATGACTCCCTCGCCCTGGGGCCCCAGGTCCTGCGCGGAGGGCAGCACGGGGGCGAGCTCCACCGCGTCGTCGTACGCGGCGGGCAAGGCTGCGGCGAGGTCGCCGGACAGGGCGGTCGAGGCGTAGGCCGCGACGGCCGCGTCGGCGAGCACCTCGCGCGCCAGCGTCGCGGTGCGCTCGTCGACGTGGTCGCTCGTGACCAGCAGCTCGCCGTGCACGAGCCGCTCGAGGGACGTGACGTCACCGAGGGTCCGCCGCTCGAGCTGGTCGATCAGCGCGGCGCTGCTCGGAGCGGTGAGGTCGATGATGCGCTCGCTGCTGGAGGCCGCGCTCTCGCGGGCGCGGCGCACCTGGCCGGCGTCCGGCCGGGACGTGGTGGCCGGGTCGTCGAGCAGGCAGTGGGTGCGGTGCTGCTGGGCGAGGGCGCGCACGAACGCGTCGTCGGCGAGCATCCCGGACGTCAGGACCTCGGCGGCGCGGGCGCCGCCCGGCAGGCGGGAGAGGTCGAAGCCGAGCGTCGCTGCACTGACGAGGGTGTACACGGGGGACCTCCTGGAGCGTCGAGGCGACCCGGGAGCGAGCCCTGGGCCGTCACCACCGGTAGCGGGCCCACCGGCAGCCCCGCCTCATGGTGACTGCGGGTGACACCAAGGGTGCACCTGGACGCCGCTCCTGGCGAGCCTGATCCCTCGTTCGTCGCACCCCATGACGCAGAGTGCCCCACCACCGGGTCAACCGATGGTGGGGCAGCCCCACATCAACCACTCTGAGTCACACCTTCGACGGGTGCTGTGGCCTTCAGTACGTGAAGCGGGAGACGGTCGAGCGCAGACCCGCCGCCATCGACGCCAGCTCGTCGATGGCCACCTGACCCTGCGCCAACGCCGCCGTCGTGGCATCGGCAGCCGAGGACACGCCACCGATGTTGTCCGCGATCTGACCAGCACCACCGGCAGCCTCGGTCACCGAGCGCGACATCTCCTGCGTGGTCGCCGTCTGCTCCTCCACCGCCGA
>JARICT010000102.1 GCA_029257185.1 Quadrisphaera sp. | reverse complement strand
GCCGTCACGGGCGATGACGTGCTGTCGCAGCCGTCTCCGGGGCCGGTAGAGGGCGGTGCCGCGATCGAGGAGCGTCCCGCTCACCGGGTCGACGAGCAGTTGTCGCCATCGGGTGCCGGCGGCGGTGGTGCGCGCCTCGCGGGCGTCGAGCAGGCCTGTTCCGGTGCCGGTGCTCAGGGTGGTGAGGGTGCCCGTCGACCTCGAGGTCGCGTCCCGGGCGCTCACCGCCGGTGAAGCCGCCGTCTGCCACACCGCCGTCTGCCGCACCGCCGTCCGTGGCGAGGGCGCCGGTGCATCACGTCGGGATGGTGCGGTCCCGTCGCGTCGGCGTCACGATCGCTCGACGACGGGTGCGTCGAGCGACCGTGACGACCGCTCAGGTGGTGTCTCGGCGGACCTGCACCCGGCGGCGACGCCTGCGCTCGAGAGCCACCGCCAGCACCCCGAGAGGGACGCCGGCGACGAGGACCCCACGGACGAGGTCCTTCCGGTCGACGGTTCGAGACGCGGGCGCCCGGTCACCGACGAGGTGTCGGTGCGTCGGGTCAGCGCCCGTGCTGGTGCGGTCCGCGAGGGCGGCGTCGCTGGGCTGACCGGTGTCGAGCGGGGCGTGGGCGGAGGGCAGACCACGCTCGTCGCTCCCGGGGTCGCGGACGAGCGGCCGGGTCTCGGCGCTCGGCGGGGTCGCCTCCTCGCTCACCACGTCCCGCGCCGCGGACCTCACCGGGGCGTGCTCCGCCCTGGTGGGTGCCTCAGGAGGCACAGGAGGCACCGGCGGCACCGGCGGCACCGGCGTCGCCATGACGCGGGGCGGTGGCGCCGTCGGGCCGATGTCCCCGACGGGTGGGCCGGCCACGTGGTCGGCCGTCCTGGCAGCGCCGGTCGGCGGAGCGTCGGCGCCGGACGGCCGCCCTTCGACGCCTGCCGGAGGTCCGCCCTGGCCTGGCGGTCCCCCGACGCCTGCCGGAGGTCCGCCCCCGCTTGGAGGTCCCCCGACGCCGGGGGGTGGCCCGCCGGCAGGCCGGACGTCGCGCTGGCGGATCAGGGCGAAGCACGCCAGCGAACCGAGGCCCGCGACCACCGCGGCCACGATGAAGATCATCGACAGCCCGGACGCGAACGTCTGCAGCAGGGCTGCCTCCACCGACGCCCGCAGCGGCGTGGGGAGCTGCTCGACCGCGCCGCGCACCACCCCCGAGGTGACCGCCTCCTCGATGCCGGCTCGGGCACCGACGGGGATCGGCGAGCCCGCCAGCGCGTCGTCGACGCCGCGGGAGACGTGCGTGGCGAACAGCGCCCCGAAGGCCGCCGTGCCCACCGCGATCCCCACCTGGCGCGCCGTCGAGTTGATGCCCGAGGCCATGCCGGCACGAGATGGCTCCACGACGCCGACGGCCAGCGCCCCGAGCGGGGCGTTGACGAACCCGATCCCGGCACCCGCGAGCAGCAGGCCGGGGAAGAGCACCCACCAGGTGGACGACGCGTCGACGCGCGCCATGAGCAGCAGCCCGGCCGTGAGGAACGCGAGCCCGGAGCCGATGAGGACGCGCAGCGGCACCGTCGCGGTCAGGCGGCCCGCCAGCGGGGCGAGCACCAGCGCCATGCTGCTGACCGCCAGCAGCCGCACGCCGGTGGCCAGCGGGCTGTACCCGAGCACGTTCTGCAGGTACAGCACGAGGTAGAGGAAGAGGGCGAACAGCGCCGCGGAGATGGTGAACGCCGCCACCTGCGCGCCGACGAACGCCGGCAGGCGGAACAGCGTGAGGTCGAGCATCGGGTCCTCGCTGCGGAGCTCGACCACGACGAACAGCGCGAGGAGCACCGCGCCGGCGCCGAGCTGCAGGAGCGTCGCGCTCGAGGACCACCCCTGGTCGTTGCCGCGGATGAGCCCGAAGACCACGAGCGAGAGCCCGAGCGAGAACGTCAGCACGCCCGGGACGTCGATGCGGCGCGCGGACGGGTCGCGCGACTCCCGCAGCCGCCACAGCGAGACGAGGATCGCGGCGATGCCCACGGGGATGTTGACGAAGAAGATCCACCGCCACGACAGCCCGCTGACCAGCGCACCGCCGACGAGGGGGCCGACCGCCGAGGAGCCACCGCTGACCGCGCCGTAGACCCCGAAGGCCGTGCCGCGGTCACGGCCGCGGTACTGGGCCGCGAGCAGGGCGAGCGAGGTGGCGAACATGATCGCCCCACCGACGCCCTGCAGCGCGCGGAAGGTGATGAGGGTGGCGGGGGAGCCCGCCAGGCCGCACCCGAGGGAGGCGGCCGTGAACAGCGCGATGCCGACGACGAAGAGCGTGCGACGCCCGATCCGGTCCCCGAGGGACCCGGCGGTGAGCAGGAACGCCGCGAGGGTCAGCGCGTAGGCGTCGATGACCCACTGCAGGCCCGAGAAGGTGGAGTCGAGGTCGGCGGCGATGTCCGGCAGGGCGACGTTGACGATCGTCACGTCCACGAGGAGCATGAAGATCGCCACCGAGACGGCGATCAGGGTCCACCACTTGCCGTGCGGCGGCGCCCCGCCCGACGGCGGACCGCCGATGGCGCCAGCGGCGCCGTCGGGCCGCGCGCCGGCCGTGGGCGGCGAGGGGTCCGACGGGGCCGCCCGAGGGGCCTCGAGGAGCCCGGAACCGCTCGCGGAGCTGCCCACCGAGGCGGTCACCGGGCGGCGATCGAGAGCGTTGTCCCGTGCGTGGCGGCCAGCGCGCGGTACGAGGCGTCGCGGACCGATGCCTGGCGCAGGACGTGCTGGCGCTCGTCGTGCCCGCCGGCGAGCCACCGCAGCAGGGGGACGACGAGGGCGCTGTGCACCTCGTCCGCCAGCGATCGGGCGTGGTGGCCGGCCGAGCGCCACTCCGAGCAGATCCGGTAGGTGGTGCCGTCCTCGGAGCGCAGCAGCTCCTCCAGGAGGTTGCCGTCGTGGTGGCGCACGTGCTCCGCCACGTCGCGCCAGAGCTGCTCGAACTCCTCCTGGTCCTCGTGGGGGACGTGCGTGCTCAGCTCGACGCGCACCGCCTCCTCGGCGTCCCCGACGGGGGCGAACGAGGCGTCGCGCAGGTCGACCTGGCGCACGTGGAGCACCTCCTTGCGGAAGTCGTGCGCGTACCACCGCCCCATCGGCGCGCCGTGCGCGACGTGGTCGGGGTCGGCGAGCCAGCGACCGAAGTCGTCGTCCCCGGTCCACTCCGAGGAGATCCGGTACTCCGTCTCACCGGCCGCACCGACGCTCGGGGAGCGGACGAGGGACTCCAGCACGTTCCCGCGTGCGGCCTGGATGTGGGGCGCGACCGCGAGCCAGGCCCGCTCGAGGTCCTCGCCCTCACCGGCCGCGGCGGTGGTGGTGATCTCGACCCGCACCGGGCGCTGCGGGCGGGCGGGGACGGCGGCGAGCACCTCGTAGGTGGAGCGTTCCGCGTCCTCGCGCAGGTCCCTCAGGGCCTCGGTGAGCGTCTCGCGGGCCGCCGAGCGCCCGAAGGCGTCCACCGCCTCCCGGGAGGTCCAGTCGCTGACCACCGCGAACCAGCGGCTGCCGGCCTCGCGCATCAGCTCCTGGCCGACCTGCCCGGGGACGGCGGCGATGACGTGCGCCGCCCGGCGCCACGCGTCGGTGAACTCCTCCTCGCAGCCCTCGCGCACGAGCATCCGCAGGACGGTGCGCACGGTGCCGGGCGTCGCGGTGTCGACGCCGAGGTCGGGGACGGGTGCGCGGTCCGGCTCGGCGACGCCGTTCGGGCCGATGGTCACGGTCATGAGTCGTCCTCCTCGAGGGGCGCGTGGCGCCGGAGCACCATCGCGCTGTTGAACCCGCCCAGCCCGCGGGCGCAGACGAGCACCACGTCCACGTCGGCGCGGCGGGGGTGCGCGACGAGCTCCAGGCCCCGCGCGGCGTGCACGGGGTCCGGGTCCTGCAGGTTGCCGACGGCCGGCACCACGCCGTCGCGCAGGCACAGCAGGGCCGTGGCCGCTGCCAGCGCCGACCCTCCGACGGAGAGCCGGCCCACGAGGCCGGCCGGGGCCGCCACGGGCACGTCGGTCACCCGGGCGGCGAAGGCGTCCCCGAGTGCCCGGGACTCCGCCTCGTCGAGGGACGCGACGCCGGCGGCGTCGGCGATCACCAGGTCGACGTCGTCGACGCCGACGCCGGCGTCGGCCAGCGCGAGGCGCACCGCCCTGGCGTACTGGGCCGGGTCCTCGCTGGGGGCGGTCGTCGACGAGGCGTCGTGGGTGGCCGCGTACCCGGCGATCTCCCCGTAGACCTGGGGTGCGCCGCGACGCCGCGCGGCGTCGGCGTCCTCGACGACGAGCACCGCCCCGCCCTCGCCCGGGACGTACCCGTCAGCGGTGGCGGAGAAGGGCCGGTAGGCGCTGCGCGCGTCGGAGCCGGGGGAGAACGAGCCGCCGACGGACTGGCAGGCCAGGGCGTAGGGGGACAGGCCGGCCTCGGTGCCGCCGGCGAGCACGGTGGGCGTGCCCCGGCGGATGACGCGCCGGGCGTGGCCGAGGCTGTCGAGCCCGCCGGCCCCCTCGGTGACCAGCACGGAGGCCGGTCCCTTGGTGCCGTGCTTGATCGAGGCTTGCCCGGTGGACGCGGCGTAGAACCAGGCGATGGACTGGTAGGCCGTCACGGCCTTGGGCCCGCGCCCGTAGAGCCCCGTCATCTCCTTCTGGCCGAAGGCGTTGCCCCCCGAGCCCGCGGCCAGCGCCACGGAGGTGCCGTAGGGGTCGTGGTCGGCGGGGTCGTACTCGGCGTCGTCCAGGGCCATGGCGGTGGCCGCCAGGCTCATCCACGTCCACCGGTCGGTCTGCACCAGCAGACGCTCGTCGACGAAGTCGGTGGGCACGAACCCCGGCACCTGGCCGGCGACGTGCACCCCGTAGCCGCTGGCGTCGAACGAGGTGATCGCCGAGACCTTCACCGCGTTGTCGCGCACGGTGGCCCAGTGCTCCTCCAGGCCGACGCCCGACGGCGCGACCACCCCGAGTCCCGTGACCACCGCGGCCGGCCGGCGCCCGACGCCCTGCACCGGTCCCCGGGCCGGTCCCTGCGCGCTCACGAGCGGGCCCGCAGGGAGTTCATGACCACGGCGGACTGGAAGCCGCCGAAGCCGCTGCCGACCGAGAGGACGACGTCCAGCCGGGTGTCGCGGGCGGTCTTGGGCACGTAGTCCAGGTCGCACTCCGGGTCGGGGTTCTCGAGGTTGGCGGTCGGCGGCACCACGCCGTGCTCGATCGCGAGGGCGCAGGCGGCCAGCTCGATGGAGCCGATGGCCCCCAGCGAGTGGCCGACCATCGACTTGATCGAGCTCATGGGCGTGGCGTGGGCGTGGTGGCCCAGGCTGCGCTTGACCGCCGCGGTCTCGTGGCGGTCGTTCTGCTTGGTGCCCGAGCCGTGGGCGTTGACGTAGTCCACCGCGGACGGGTCGAACCGTCCCTGGCGCAGCACGTCGTCGATGGCGGCGCTCATCTCGGTCCCGTCCGGGCGCAGGCCCGTCATGTGGAAGGCGTTGGAGCGGTTGGCGAAGCCGGAGACCTCGCAGTACACGTGCGCGCCGCGGGCCTTGGCGTGGCTGTACTCCTCCAGGACGAGGACCGCACCGCCCTCGCCCATGACGAAGCCGTCGCGGGTGGCGTCGAAGGGCCGCGAGGCCGACGCCGGGGAGTCGTTGCGCGCCGACGTCGCCCGGATGGCGTCGAAGCAGGCGACCGAGATCGGGGAGATCGGTGCGTCGGCGGCGCCGGCGATCACCACGTCGGCGTCGCCGTCCTCGACGAGCTGGCTGGCGTAGCCCACCGCGTCGAGCCCGGACGTGCACCCGGTCGACATCACCGAGGCCGGCCCGTGCGCGCGGTAGCGCACGGCGAGCTCGGCGGCGGCGCTGGAGGGCAGCAGCACCTGGTGGAGGAACCTGCTGCCGTACGCGGGGTCCACCACCCAGTCCTTGCCGGAGTCGGAGACCTGGACGTACTCGTCCTCCAGGCGCATGGTGGCCCCGACCGCGCTGCCGAGGGAGACCGAGAGGCGGTCGTGGTCGACACCGTCGACGCCGCCGTCAGCGGTGAGGTCGAGGCCGGAGTCGGCCACGGCCTCGTCGGCGGCGATCATCGCGAACTGGGCGAACCGGTCGGTGCGGGCGATCTCGTGGGCGGTCAGCCCGGCGGCGCGGATGTCCAGGTCGACCTCCGCGGCGATGCGCGAGCGGAACCCGGTGGCGTCGAAGAAGGTGATCGGCCGGGTGGCGGTGCGCCCGTCGACGAGCAGCTCCCAGAAGGTGTCGCGCGTGGGGCCGCCCGGGGCGACCACGCCGATGCCGGTGACGACGGTGCGACGCGTCCCGTCCTGCGGGGGGGTGCTCACGCGGCGGCCCCCGTGCTGGCGCTGCCAGCCGTCGGGAGCTGCTCGGTGTCGACGTGGCCCAGGCGCGGCTGCGGCGCCAGCGGCGTGATGGTGAACACCGCGCTGGTCACCTCGTCGGAGTCGTTGGTGAGCCGGTGACGGGTGCCGATGGGCACGCACACGCCGTCCTGCTCGACGAGGGTGCGGCTGACCCCGTCGAGGCGCACCGTGAGGGTGCCGGAGGTCACGATCAGGAACTCCTCGGAGTAGGGGTGCCAGTGCTCGGTGACGAACTCGCCGGGCTGCAGGGTCACGGTGCCCATGAACCCGGTGGTCGACCCGCACGTGGACGGGGCGAGCACGGTGCGCACGTCGCCGCCGCGGCGCTGGTTGGAGGCCACGTCGTGGGCGCTGACGGTGCGGATGGACTCCGGCGTGGGGGCCTGGGCCCGGTGGGCGGCCACGGCGCGGGCGTCGGCGCCGCCGACGTCCGGGAGCCCCGTCTCGACCGTGGTCTGGCGGGTGGGGGCGCTGGTGCGCTCCGTGGTGCTGGTCATGAGGTGCCTTCCGTGCTCGGTGCGTGGGAGGCCCCGCTGCGGGCGGCGGCCTCGATCTTGGACTTGATGACGGTCATCTGGACGGCGGTGTTGGCGTTCATGCGCGCCGTCATCGCGGCGGTGTCGACGGGGGCCTGGGGGCGCATGCGGAAGTCCTGGACCCAGCGCATGTCCACGCTCTGCTGGTCACCGTCGGTCCCGCCCACGACCGTGTAGGTCCAGAAGATGTCCATGAACTCGAACGGGCCGGTCTCCACGCGGTAGGAGCGCACCTCGAGAGCCTCGCGGTCGGGCTGGCGGTGGGAGACCCACGACCAGACGGTGCCGTTGTCGTCGGGGTGCATCGAGAGGCTGAAGGTGAACCCGGGGCCCTCGGCGTCGGGCTCGAGGACCTGCGCCGCGGAGTACTCCGTGAACAGGCCCGGCCACGAGGCGATGTCGTTGGTCATGTCCCAGACCAGGTCGAGCGGCGCGTCGATGCGGACGGTGTTGTCCACGTGGCCCTCGTGGGACGCGCCGCGGCGCACCGCGGGGTGCGCGTCGGCGCTGCTGGCGTCCGTGCTCTCGTGCGTGGTCGTGTCGGTGGTGGTCATCAGCCCTCCTGGGCGGTGTTGACGAGGGCGACGAGGTCGCCGAGGGTGTGGTCGTGCTCCGGGGCGGAGTCGTCGGGGGAGACCCCGTAGCCCTCCTCGAGCTCGGTCTGGACCTGCAGGTACGCGAGGGAGTCCAGGCCGATGTCGGTCAAGGTCTTGCCCGGGTCGTCGGTGCGGTCGGCCCTCGGGAGGCCGACCTTGACGACGAGGAGGTCCATGAGGTCGTCGAGGGCGAAGGGGCGGGCGGGCGCGTCAGCGGACATGTCGGTGCTCCTGGGTGCGGGGGTGGTGGACGGGTCGGGGCGCGGCGGGCGCGGCTCGGGCAGCGCGCTGCCGCGGGGGCGGGTCAGGGCACGGGGGCGTCAGGTCGCTCGAGGAACCCCGTGTCGTGGGTGCCGGCGCGGAAGACCGGGTGGTCCATCACGGCCAGGTGGAGGTCACGGGTGGTCGCCACGCCGCGTCCCTCGACGACCATCTCGCCGAGCGCCCGCCTCATGCGGGCGATCACCTGGTCGCGGTCGGGCGCCCAGACGACGAGCTTGGCGATCATGGAGTCGTAGTGGGGGCTGACCGTGGAGCCGGCCCGGACGCCGCAGTCCACCCGCACGCCGGGCCCCCCGGGGAGGTCGAGCCGCTCCAGCGTGCCGGGGGTGGGCGCGTACCCCCGACGGGGGTCCTCCGCGTTGATCCGGCACTCCATCGCCGCGCCGGTCCACGTGACGTCCTCCTGCTTGACGATGAGCGGGAGCCCGGCGGCCACCCGGATCTGCTCGGCCACGAGGTCGATGCCGGTGACCATCTCGGTCACGGGGTGCTCGACCTGGATGCGGGCGTTCATCTCCATGAAGGCGAACGTGCCGTCGGGCGCGGCGAGGAACTCCAGGGTCCCGGCGCCGGTGTAGCCCAAGGCCAGGGCTCCGGCGACGGCGACGCGACCGATCTCCTCACGCTGCTCGACCGTCAGCGACGGCGCCGGTGACTCCTCGACGAGCTTCTGGTGGCGGCGCTGCACGGAGCAGTCGCGCTCGCCGAGGTGGATGCCGTTGCCGTGCTCGTCGCACACGACCTGCACCTCGACGTGGCGGGCGCCCTCGAGGTAGCGCTCGACGTACACGGTGGAGTCGCGGAAGACCGCGTGGGCGGTCGCCCGGGTGGAGGCGTAGGCGGAGGCGAAGTCCTCGGGGGAGCGGACCACGGTGATGCCGCGCCCACCGCCCCCCGCGGCGGCCTTGATGATCACCGGGTAGCCGATGCGCTCGGCGATGGCGGCGCCCTCGCCCGCGGTGGTCACCGGGTCCACGACGCCGGGCAGCAGGGGCAGCCCGGCGTCCGCCATGAGCGCGCGGGCGGTGGCCTTGTTGCCGATCCTGGCCATGACGTCGGGCCGCGGCCCGATGAAGACCAGGCCCGCGTCGGCGCACACCTCGGCGAAGTCGGGGTCCTCGGAGAGGAAGCCGTAGCCGGGGTGGATCGCCTGCGCGCCGGTCGCCAGCGCCGCCTCGACGATGTTGGGGATGTTCAGGTAGCTCGACCGGGCCGGGGCGGGCCCGATCTGCACGGACTGGTCGGCCATCGCCACGACGGGGCTGTCGCGGTCGGCGGTGGAGTGCACCGCGACCACCTCGACGCCCAGCTCACGGCAGGCTCGGGCGACCCGTACGGCGATCTCGCCGCGGTTCGCGATGAGGATGCGGTCGAACACGCCTCAGCCCGCCTGCGCCAGAGCAGCGGCGTCGACCTCGGTGGCCACCCGCACCAGGGGCTGGTCGAACTCGACCGGCTGGCCGTCGGCCACGAGCACCTCGAGGACCTCGCCCGAGACGTCCGCGACGATCGGGTTCATGAGCTTCATGGCCTCGACGATCCCGAGCCGCTGGCCGACCTCGACGACCTCGCCCACGGTCACGAACGGCGCGGCGCCGGGCGACGGCGCGGCGTAGAAGGTGCCCACCAGCGGAGCGGTGACGTGGTGGCAGCCGTCCGGGACGCCCCCGTCGTGGGTGCCGGGGACCGGGGCGGCCGACAGGTGGGCCCCGCCGCCGTGCGCCACGCTCAGCGACCGGTGCGCCTGCCCCGCGGCCGCCGGCGGCGCGGCGTGGGCTGCCTCGGCCGCCGACGGGTCGTGCCAGCCGACCTCGACGCTGGTGTCCCCGAGCGTGAGGCGCACCTGCCCGAGGGGTTGGGGCAGGGTGGCGGCGAGCGAGGCCACCTGCTGGCACAGCGCGGCGAGGTCGTCGGTGCCCGTCCGGCGCGGGCTCGGGGCGGGGTCGGTCTGCGGGTGGCCGATCTCTCGGGCGTCGGTGCCGAGGGCGTCGGTCTTCTGCGGGTCGGTGCTCACGAGCTGCTCCCGGGTGACAGGTGGTCGAGGGGTCCGTGGGGTCCTTGCGGGTCGGGGAAGGAGGGCTCGACGAGCCCGGGCCGTGATCCGGCTGCGCGGTGCCGGGCGCGCCGGCGCGCCAGCAGCTCGCCGGTGTCGAGGGCGCACAGCTCGTCCAGGGACGCGGCGATCGCGCGCCGCACCGTGGCGGTGGCCGCCTCCGGATCGCTCTGCGCGCCGCCGCGGGGCTCGGCGACGACCTCGTCGGCCACCCCGAGGGCCAGCAGGTCCGGGGCGGTCAGGCGCAGGGCGCGCGCCGCGTGGGGCGCGGCCTCGGCGCTGCGCCACAGGATCGCCGCGCACCCCTCCGGGCTGATGACGGAGAAGAAGGCGTTCTCGCAGACGAGGAGGCGGTCGGCCGTGGCCAGCGCCAGGGCGCCCCCGCTGCCTCCCTCGCCGGTGACGACGGAGACCACCGGCACCCGCAGGCGCGAGGACGTGGCGATCGACTCGGCGATCGTCACGGACTGGCCTCCCTGCTCGGCGGCGACGCCGGGGTAGGCGCCCGGGGTGTCCACGAGGGTGACGACGGGGACACCGAGCCGCTCGGCGAGCCGCATGAGCCGCATGGCCTTGCGGTAGCCCTCCGGGTGGGGCATGCCGAAGCTGTGCGCCACCAGCTCTCGGGTCTCGTGCCCCTTCTGGTGGGCGAGCGCCATGACGGTGCGTCCGCCCAGCGCCGCCAGCCCGCCGACGACGGCGGGGTCGTCGCGCTGGGCGCGGTCACCGTGGAGCTCGACGAAGTCGTCGAAGCCGGCGAGCTGGTCCAGCGCCGTCGGGCGCTGGGGGTCCCTGGCGCGCTGGACCACCTGCCACGGGTCGGGACGGGCGTCGGTGCTCGGCGACTCCTCCCCGACGGGCCGTCCGTCGGGCGTCGTCGCCGCGCCGCTGCCCCTCGCCGTCGCGTCCCCGGGCGTCGCGACAGCTCCGCGGGCGGGCGCAGCGTCGGGCGCGGGCGCCACCTCGCCGTGGGCGAGAGCCAGGAGACGGCCCAGCAGCGGGCGCAGGCGCTCGCGCGGCTCGACGCGGTCGACCAGACCGTTGGCGAGGAGGGAGGCCGCGCCCTGGAAGCCGTCGGGCAGCTCCTCGCGCACCGTCTGGGCGATCACCCGCGGACCGGCGAAGCCGACGAGGGCCTCCTGCTCGGCGACGAGCACGTCCCCCAGCGACGCGAAGGACGCGGTCACGCCCCCGAAGGTGGGGTCGGTCAGCACGCAGACCGACAGCAGCCCGGCCTCGCGCAGCAGCGCCATCGCGTGGGCCGTGCGGGTCATCTGCAGGAGCGAGAGCACTCCCTCCTGCATGCGGGCGCCGCCCGAGGCGGTGACGACCACCAGCGGCAGCCCACGCTCCATGGCCAGATCGGCGGCGGAGGCGACGGCCTCGCCGACCGCGACGCCCATGGAGCCCCCCATGAAGGCGAAGTCCATGACGGCCAGGACGGCGGGGTGGGACTCGACCGTCGCCGTGCCGACGACGACCGCGTCGTGCTCGCCGGTGGTCGCGCGGGCAGCGGCGAGGCGGTCGACGTAACGCACCGAGTCGATGAAACCCAGCGGGTCGTCTGCCGTCGGCCGTGACGGCGCGTCGACGAAGCTGGCGTCGTCGACGAGCTGCGCGATGCGCTCACGAGCGCCCAGGCGCCGGTGGTGCCCGCACTCCGGGCACACCTGCAGCTCACGGGCCAGGCGGCGGTGGTAGACGGACGCGCCGCACCGCGTGCACCGCACCCAGGTGGGCGAGGCCGCCTTCTCGGGAGAGGTGGTGGCGGTCACGGCGTCGGCCGCCACGTGTAGAAGCGGTGGGCCTGGGCGTCGGCCGGCGAACGCCACGTCGACAGGTACGGGCTGATGAAGGGCTCGAGCCGGCGGCTGATGTCGCTGAACCCCGGCAGGCGCACGCCGACGGCCATGGCCTGCGCGACGGGCCGGTCGAACTCGACGAGGTGGACGTAGCAGTCCCCCAGGGCGTAGAGGGAGCGCTCCTGGACGCCGATGGCGTGGGGGAGGTCGGTGGCGTCGGACTCGGCGAAGAGGCGCGCCACGTCGTCCTGGGCGTCCGGGACCATCTTCGCGATGATCATCGTGCGGTGCGGTCCGGCGGGCACGGGGCCTGGCGGTGGTGGCTGGTTCACGGCTGGTGCTCCTCCTGCTCGCAGCGTGGGCCGCGGGGACGTGGGGACTGACCCGACGCGGTGGTCGGCGCCCGTCTGGGGTGGCGAGATCCAGCGTTCGGCACGTCCGCGTCAGAGGCAACGCAGAGGGGGTGTTCGAGGCGTTCGACGGCATGGCCCTGACGCGCGGCGCCGCAGTGCCCTGCCACGCGGGTGCGCAGCAGTGCGCCACGGCGGTGGCAGGGTCCTGCCGCCGCCGGTCGATCCGGCTCCCCTCGCCGAGGCGCCGGCGACAGCCGCTCCGTTCCGGGGCAGCGTCGAGAAGGGGGGTCGGTCAGGCGTCGAGGGAGGGGTGCGGACGCGCAGCGACCCACCGGCCCGGGACGGGCGGGTGGATCGCTGGGGTGGTGCTCGCGGCGGGAGTCAGTCGCGGGCGACCGGGACGTCGACCAGGCTGCCGTACTCGGCCCACCCTCCGACGTAGTGGCGCGCACGAGGGTGGCCGGCGACCTCGGAGAGGGCGAACCAGAGCAGCGCGCTGCGGTCGGCGACGCGGCAGTACGCGCCGACCTCCTGCTCGGGCCGGACGGCTGCCGCCTCGAACATCGAGCGCAGCTCGTCGGGGGTACGCAGCAGGGGCCCGTCCAGGACGTCACCCGAGGGGAAGTTCACCGCTCCCGGGACGTGCCCGCTCACGCGGTGGTGCTCCACGGGGACGTCCAGCGGGTGGTGGCTGCGCCCCTGGTACTCCTTCGGCGTCCGACAGTCCACCAGCACCCGCTCCTGGCCGTCGCCGACGAAGCGGTCCAGCAGCTCGTCACGGCCGAGCATGGACCACGGTCGCGAGTCCACGACCTCGTAGGGCTCGACGGCGGGTGTCTCCGGCACGTCCGTGACCAGCTCCCCGCCGGCGGCCTCCCAGGCTTCCTGCCCACCGTCGAGGAGGCTCGCCCTGTGGTGGCCGTGCAGGTACATCACCCAGTAGGCGAAGGCGGCGTGGACGGCGTGCTCGGATCGGCGGGGGGCGCTGGTGACGGCGGAGTAGAGGACGACGTGGTCGCTCCGTCGTACCCCCTTGCGCGTCATGAGCGCCTCGAAGCCGGCCTGGCGGACCGGACCGCGCCGCACCTGCTCGTGGAGCTCGTCGACGGCGGACAGGGGCAGCGCGCCGGGCAGGTGCTGGGCGTAGTAGTCCGAGGAGTCCTCGCCGACCTGCAGGAGGACCACCTGGGAGCGGTGCTGGGCCAGCCATGCCGCGGTGACCAGGGACGGGACGGCGCTCGGCTCGCCGACGGCGCACGTGCTGGGGGAGCGCCACGCAGGACGTTCGTCGCTCGGGCGCCCGGGCGCGCTGCCGGGTGGTGGCGCGGGGAGGTCTTCGCCGTTCATGCGGGGGCCTGTCCAGGTCGTCGTCTCAGTCATCCAGCAATCCCCACCGCTCGGCGAGCAGGAGGGCCTCGGTCCGTCCGCTCGCCCCCAGCCGCGTGTAGAGACGGCGCAGGAGCCGGTACATCTCGCGCTCCGAGTAGGCGGAGGCCTCTGCGAGAGCGGCCACGGTACCGCCCGAGCCCAGCCACCTCAGCCAGCCCCGCTCGCCGTCGTCGACCGGTGGTGGGGTGAAGGCTCCGTGCTGGTCGAGCAGAGCGGCGTCCACGCGGCCCGGCACCAGCACCAGGCCGGCGGCCGCAGCGGCGACGACCTCCACCGCGTGGTCCAGCTCGGTGGCGGGGTCGAGCACCCCGAAGGCACCGCGACGGACCGCCGCGGTGAAGGAGCCGACGCCGTCGTCGGTGACGAGCTCGACGACCGCCACCCTGGCGTACAGGGCGTCCAGGTCGACGCTGCTCACGGCGCCGTCGGGGACCACCACGACGCTGGCCGGCTCGCCGTCGAGCGCCGCGTCGAGCGCTCGGTCGTCCTCGTAGCTCACGACCCTCTCGTGGCCGGCGTCGAGGAGGGCGTCCCGCAGCCCGTGGGCGTACAGCGACGGCAGGCGCCACAGGACCACGCTGCCGCGCGAGGGGCCGGCTCCCCGCCGCGGCGTGCCGGGCCGTGCGGGCCGCCCGGCGGAGGGCTGGCCCGCGACGAGGTCGGGCCGCGGCGGCTGCTGCCCGCGGCGCGGCTCGGCCCCTCCGTCGCTGCCAGAGGTGCTGGCTCGCGTCTGCGGCGTCGTGACGGTCACCGGATCAGGCCTCCTGCGGCGCGAGGAGGCCGGCGCGCTGGGCGGCGATCAGCGCCTCGCTGCGGTGCGTGGCCCCCAGGCGTCGGTACGCGGCCCGCAGCAGGCGGTACATCTCCCTCTCGGAGTAGGACGAGCGCTGCGCCAGGTCGGCGACCGTGACGCCCGCGGCGATGTGGCGCAACCAGCTCAGCTCCCGGGGGGCCAGGTCCACGTCCCTCGTGTGCATGATCGACCGGCACAGCGACCGTGCGGTGGCCGAGGGCAGCAGGCTGTAACCGCGCAGCGCGGCCATCAGCGCCGCCACCATCAACGGGGGCCGCAGCGTGACGGACACGACGGCGTGGGCCCCCTCCCGTCGGGCGTGCCGGTAGTGCTCCGGGCTCTCGTCGTCGACCAGGACGGCGGTGCGGAGCCCTGCGGCGACGTGGTCCGCCAAGGACTCGTGCACCTGGGAGAACGCGTCGACCGGGGCGACCACCAGGCGTGCGCTGGCGTCGGCCACCAGCGCGGCGACGTCCTGGGGGTCTCGGACGAGCATCGTCGGGGCGCCGGCCCGGCCGAGCGCGTCGCTCAGGCCGCGCCCGAAGATCGGGCCGACCCCGGTCAGCACCACGGCGCGCGTGTGGGGACAGCTGCTGGCGGCCCCCGGCGCTCCGCTCGCCTCGCGTGCCAGGGAGTCGTGGTCGACGACCGTCGTGGAGCGCGGAGAAGGTGTCCGGAGGGACGAGCGTCGTCCGTCGGGATCGAGAAGAGACATAGGACTGGTCCTCCGGGAGCACAGGAGAAGGAGCGGGGCCTGACGGTGTCCGTGCTGACCTTCGTCGGTCGTCTGCCACGGCAGGCCCGCATTCTCGAGCCACCCGTTGCTCACAAAGCCTCACGGAGAGTCATTCTTGTGTCAAAGCGATCATGGAGGGGAAATGCAGGTGTGCGGGACGTGTCAGGTTGCTGCCCACAGATTGTCACCCTCAGACCGACCAGGTAACTCTCAGTAGCCATATGTGCTTCGCTGGGGTTCGCGAGCCGGCGTGCTCGCTCGTGCCGCTGAGCCGGGGCGGCGCCGGACCCGCCCCGCGGTCCTGCGGGCCCTCGGGCTCGTCGCCCTGGCCGCGGTCTGGTGGGCGCTCGCCGGAGCGCGCGGGCAGCCTGTCGAGGGTTACGGCGGCGACGCGGTGGTCGGGGACTTCCTCGCCGACCCGCCGCCCGGCGGGCCGCTCGTCGGCGCACCCCGCACCGCCGGGGCGGTACCGGTGCTGCTCACCTCGGTCTTCGCGCTCTCCCTCGCCGGGCTGGTCCTCCACGGGCTGGCGAGCAGCGGCACGCTCGAGCTCTCCGGGCAGAGCCAGGGGATCCTTCCGATCCTCGTCGTGGGCGCCGCCACCGACCACGGGCTCCTGCTCGTCGCCCGCTACCGCGAAGAGCTGACGCGCCGCCGCTCTCCCTCGGCTCGAACGTCTCGCTCGGCCCCGTGGCGGCCATCGGCATCTCCGCCGCCCTGCTCGCGGCCCTGACCTTCCTGCCGGTCGTCCACGCCCCCCGCCCGGGGCGCGGACG
>JARICT010000087.1 GCA_029257185.1 Quadrisphaera sp. | reverse complement strand
AGGTCGAGAACCAGGCCCGCATATGACACTCCTCCACCGTCCCCGGTCTGGGGACCTCGTTCGGTCGCGGCGGCGCCACCTCGTTCCAGCAGGACCTCGCGAACTCTGACTGCATCGTCATCCAGGGCTCCAACATGGCCGAGGCCCACCCCGTGGGCTTCCAGTGGGTCATGGAGGCGAAGGCGCGCGGCGCGAAGATCATCCACGTGGACCCCCGGTTCACGCGGACCTCGGCCGTCGCCGACGTCCACGTGCCGCTGCGGGCGGGCACCGACATCGCCTTCCTCGGAGGGCTCATCCACCAGGTGCTGGAGCGCGGCGCCGACTTCCGCGAGTACGTCTCGGCCTACACCAACGCGGCGGCCATCCTCACCGAGGACTTCGAGGACACCGAGGACCTCGCGGGGGTGTTCTCCGGGTACGACGCAGAGACCGGCACCTACGACCCGTCGTCGTGGCAGTTCGAGGGCGCGGAGATGGCCCCGGCGTCCGGCGCCCGTGAGAGCTTCGACCCCGAGCGGCGCGGCAAGCTCGCCCAGGGCGACGGGGAGGACCAGGAGTCCGCGCAGGGCCAGGCCTACGGCAGCGGGGGAGCGCCGCTGCCCGGCAAGCCGGAGCGCGACGAGACCCTGCAGCACCCGCGCTGCGTCTACCAGGTGCTCAAGCGCCACTTCTCGCGCTACACGCCCGAGATGGTCGAGGAGGTCACCGGCACCCCCGCGGGGCAGCTGCTCGAGGTCGCGGACGCGCTCATCGAGAACAGCGGGAGGGAGCGGACGTCGGCGTTCGCCTACGCGGTGGGCTGGACCCACCACACCGTGGGCGCGCAGTACATCCGCACCGCGTCGATCCTCCAGACGCTGCTCGGCAACATCGGGCGTCCCGGCGGCGGCATCCTCGCGCTGCGCGGGCACGCGTCGATCCAGGGCTCGACGGACATCCCGACGCTGTTCAACCTGCTGCCGGGCTACCTCCCGATGCCGCAGGCGCACGAGCACCAGAGCCTGGACGACTACGTGCGCGCCGACGCCGGGCGGACCGGTTTCTGGGGCAACATGCCCGCCTACATCACCAGCATGCTCAAGTCCTGGTGGGGCGACGCGGCGACGGCGGAGAACGACTACCGCTTCGACCACCTGCCGCGCATCACCGGCGACCACGGCACGTACCGCACGGTCATGGACATGATCGAGCAGAACGAGAACGGCGCGAAGGGCTACTTCCTCCTCGGCCAGAACCCCGCCGTCGGCTCGGCGAACGCCAGGCTGCAGCGCATCGGGATGGCGAACCTGGAGTGGCTCGTCGTCCGCGACATGCAGATGATCGAGTCGGCGACGTTCTGGAAGGACGGCCCGGAGATTGAGACGGGCGAGATGAGGACCGAGGACGTCGGCACCGAGGTCTTCTTCCTGCCCTGCGCGAACCACGTCGAGAAGGACGGCACCTTCACCCAGACGCAACGCATGCTGCAGTGGCACCACAAGGCCGTCGAGCCGCCGGACGACGCCCGCAGCGAGCTGTGGTTCTACTACCACCTGGGGCGCATCCTGCGTGACCGGCTGAAGGACTCCGACGACCCCCGCGACCTGCCGCTGCAGGAGCTCACGTGGGAGTACCCCGTGGAGGGTCCCTACGACGACCCCAGCGCGGACGCCGTGCTGCGGGAGATCAACGGGACCGGCCCCGACGGCGCGGCCCTGTCGGGATACACCGAGCTGGAGGACGACGGGTCGACGGCCTGCGGGTGCTGGATCTACAGCGGCGTCTACGCGGACGAGGTCAACCAGTCCGCGCGGCGCAAGCCCGGGTCCGAGCAGTCCTGGGTGGCCCCCGAGTGGGGCTGGGCGTGGCCGGCGAACCGGCGCACCCTCTACAACCGGGCGTCGGCCGACCCCGACGGCAAGCCGTGGAGCGAGCGCAAGAAGTACGTGTGGTGGGACGAGGCCGCGCAGAGCTGGACGGGCGAGGACGTGCCGGACTTCGAGGCGACCAAGCCCCCGAGCTACGTGCCGCCACAGGGGGCGACGGGGCCGGACGCGCTGTCCGGTCAGGACCCGTTCATCATGCAGTCCGACGGCAAGGCGTGGCTGTTCTCGCCGTCCGGGCTGGCCGACGGACCGCTGCCGGCGCACTACGAGCCGGCGGAGTCCCCGGTGGCGAACGCGCTGTACCCCGAGCACACCTACAGCCCTGCGCGGCGTCCGTTCAAGAGGGCGGGCAACCGCGGGAACCCCGTGCAGAGCGAGGTGTACCCGTTCGTCTTCACCACCTACCGGCTCACCGAGCACCACACGACCGGGGCGATGAGCCGTACGCTGCCCTACCTCTCCGAGCTCCAGCCGGAGATGTTCATCGAGGTCTCCGGCGAGCTCGCACGCCTGCGAGGCCTCGAGCACCTCGGGTGGGCGACGGTGGTGAGCGGCCGGTCGGCGATCGAGGCCAAGGTCATCGTCACGCCGCGCATGCGCCCGCTTCGCATGGGGGACGAGGTGGTCCACCAGATCGGCATCCCGTGGCACTGGGGGCCGAACGGCATCACGAAGGGTGACGCCGCCAACGAGCTCGTCGAGATCGTGCTCGACCCGAACGTCCACATCCAGGACAAGGTCGGCACGTGCGACGTGCAGCCCGGCCGGCGCCCCCGTGGCGCCGCCCTGCCGCAGTACGTGGCCGAGTACCGCCGCCGTGCGGGCCTGCCGACCGACGACGACGTCCCCGCCCGCCGAGGAGGCATCGGATGACCGCTCCGCCGACGACAGCACCCGAGGCCGGCGCCGCCCCGCGCGGTGAGACGTTCGACCCTGCGGGGGCGTCGGGCTACGACCACGACCACCCGCCCCGCAAGGGCTTCTTCACCGACACCTCGCTGTGCATCGGCTGCAAGGCCTGCGAGGTGGCGTGCAAGGAGTGGAACGACGTGCCCCAGGACGGCCCCATGGAGCTGACGGGGGAGTCCTACGACAACACCAGCGACCTCGGCGCGTCCACGTGGCGCCACGTCGCCTTCATCGAGCAGGTGGTGCCGGCCAAGCCGCCGGTGTCCCTCGGGATGCCGTCGCTGCGCCCCGTCGAGACCATGCCGCCGGACGGCGTCTCCGCCCAGGGCCCCTCGGGCTCGGGCCAGGGCGTGCGGTGGCTGATGTCCTCCGACGTCTGCAAGCACTGCACCCATGCCGCGTGCCTGGACGTCTGCCCCACCGGCGCGCTGATCCGCACGGAGCACGGCACGGTGATCGTGCAGGACGACGTGTGCAACGGCTGCGGCTACTGCGTGCCGGCCTGCCCCTACGGCGTCATCGGCAAGCGGGAGTCCGACGGCAAGGCCCACAAGTGCACGCTGTGCTACGACCGCATCAGCGACGCCGACGAGCCGCAGGAGCCGGCGTGCGCCAAGGCGTGCCCCACCGACTCCATCCAGTTCGGGGTGCTCGACGAGCTGCGCGAGCGCGCCGACGCCCGCCTGGCCGAGCTCAAGAGCCGTGGTGAGCCCAACGCCCAGCTCTACGGGCACGACCCGGACGACGGGGTGGGTGGCGACGGGGCCTTCTTCCTCCTCCTCGACGACCCCGAGGTCTACGGCCTGCCCCCGGACCCGGTGGTCACCACGAGGGACCTGCCGTCGATGTGGCGCCACGCCGGCGCCGCCGCCGTCGCGCTCGCCGGCGCGGTGGCCGTGACGTTCCTCGGGCGGCGGTCCTAGTGCCCGTCGGCGGCGGGAAGCGCGACCCGCTGGACCGCCGGGAGGAGATGACCGGGGCCTCGATGCTCGAGCGCAGCGGCGACGCAGGCCCCGGCCGCAGGGACGTGCGCGCCGACGGTCAGGGCCGGGGTGGGCGCAAGCGCCGCCGCGGGGCCGAGTCGCTCATGGTCCCGGAGGCGGAGTTCGAGTCCTACTACGGACGCCCCATCATCAAGGCGCCGGTGTGGCAGATCATGGACATCGCCGGGTACCTGTACCTCGGAGGGCTCGCGGGCTCCTCGTCGGTCGTGGGCGCTCTGGCCGACGCCACCGGGCGTCCGACGCTGCGGCGGGGCTCGCGCCTGGTCGCCGGCGGCGCCGCCATCGTCAGCACCGTGGCGCTCGTGCACGACCTCGGGGTGCCCACGCGGTTCGTCAACATGCTGCGCGTCTTCAAGTGGACCTCGCCGATGAACGTGGGCTCGTGGATCCTCGCCCCGTTCGGCACCCTCGCCGGGGTCGCCATGGCCACCGAGATGCCCGGGGTGGTGCTGCCCGTCGTCAAGGTCGTGGCCGGCACGAAGGTCGCCGGCGTGGCGGAGCGGCTCATGCCGGGCGTGGGGAGCGCGGCGGGGGCCGGGTCCGCGCTCCTCGGGCCGGCGCTGACCACCTACACGGCCGTGCTCATCTCCGACACCGCGGTGCCGGCGTGGCACGACGTCTACCCGGAGCTGCCCTTCGTCTTCGCCGCCAGCGGCATCGCGAGCGCCGGCGGCGCCGGCATGGTCGCCGCGCCCGTGGCCGAGGCCGGTCCGGCGCGCCGGATGGGCGTGCTCGGCGCCGGTACCGAGCTCGCGCTCATGGAGCGGATGGAGCGCCGCGTCGGCCTGGTCGGGGAGGTCTACTCGCAGGGACGCTCCGGCGCGCTGCTCAAGGCGTCACGGGTGGCCCTGGCTGCCGGGAGCGCCGGCGCGCTGCTCGCCCCGCGTCTGGGCCGGTGGGGCAGGGCGGCGCAGGTGGTCTCGGGCCTGGCGCTGAACGCCGGCGCGGCGCTGACGCGCTTCGGCATCTACGAGGGCGGCGTGGCCTCGGCGAAGGACCCCAAGTACACGGTGGTCCCGCAGCGCGAGCGCCTCGAGGCGCGGCGGGCCGCGCGTGCTGCCGCCAGCAACGGGGGCCGGCCGCCGCAGGGCTGACCCCGCCCTGTCCGTGCGTCGCCGAGCCGAGCGGGGATCTGGTGCGGGCGACACGCCGTCGGGAGACGCACCAGACCCCCGCTCGGCGGCGGTTCGGGACGTGAGGTCCCCGGTCGACGGCGCTGCGCCGAGCCAGGTCCCCGCTCGGCGTCAGCGCACGACCACCGTCGCGTCGCCCACCGAAGGGTGGCCGGCAGCCACCAGCTCCCCGACCACCGGCGCACCGGGGACCTCGCCGGCCACGAGCAACCCGCCGGAGGTCTGCGCGTCGGCGAGGAGCAGCAGCTCGCCCTCGCCCACCTCCGACGACAGGTGGGGCCGCACCCAGTCGAGGTTGCGCCGGGTGCCACCGGAGACGTACCCGTCGCGCAGCGCCTCGCGGGCGCCGTCGAGGTAGGGCACCGCGGAGGACTCCACCACCGCGGCGACCCCGGAGGCCCGCGCCAGCTTGTAGAGGTGGCCCAGCAGCCCGAAGCCGGTGACGTCGGTGGCGCACCGCAGCCCCGCGGCGCGGGCGGCCAGCGAGGCGTCACGGTTCAGCGCCGTCATCGACGCGACCGCCTGCTCGAAGACCTCGCCGGTCGCCTTGTGGCGCGAGTTCAGCACCCCCACCCCCAGCGGCTTGGTCAGCGAGATCGGCGTGCCGGGGCGCCCGGCGTCGTTGCGCAGCAGCTCGCTCACCTGCGCCACCCCGGTGACGGCCATCCCGTACTTGGGCTCCGGGTCGTCGATGCTGTGCCCGCCCGCGACGAAGCAGCCCGCGGAGGACGCGACGTCGAGCCCGCCGCGCAGCACCTCACCGGCGAGCTCCATCGGCAGGGACCCGCGCGGCCAGCACAGCAGGTTCAGCGCCACGAGCGGGTCGCCGCCCATCGCGTACACGTCGGACAGCGCGTTGGCGGCGGCGATGCGGCCCCAGTCGTAGGCGTCGTCGACGACGGGGGTGAAGAAGTCGGTGGTGGCGATGACGGCCCGGTCACCGTCGATCCTCACGGCGGCGGCGTCGTCCCCGCCGTCCAGGCCGACGACCAGCTCGGCGCCGGCCACCGCGGGGGTGGTCGAGACGCCCCCGAGCGAGGCCACGACCGCCTCGAGCTCGCCGGGAGGGATCTTGCACGCGCACCCCCCGCCGTGGGCGTAGCCGGTCAGTCGCACGCGCTCAGGAGTCACCGGGGAAGGCTAGGTCGAGCCGGCCGGGCTAGCCTGCTGGGGCGTCGTGGCGCCCCACCGGGCACGCGGCGAGGAGGCGTCAGGGTTCCTGGTGGTCCCCGCGGTCTTCAACACCGACGAGACCGAGCACCTCGGTCTGGCGGGTTCGATTCCCGTCCGCCTCCGCCGCTGCGCCCCGCGGCCGTCGACCCGCGGGGCGAGCGTCGCCGCTCCCGCTTACGGTGAGGCGGTGAGCGCTCCGCCCGACCGCCGCCGGTCGGTTCCCCGCACCGACACCCTGCTCGCCGACCCCGCGCTGGCCACCGCGACCGCAGACCTCGGCCGTCCGCTGGTCAAGGCCGCCGTGGTCGCCGCCCAGCAGCAGGTGCGTGACGGGTCGCTGGAGCCCGCCGGGCTGATCGCCGCCGTCCTCGCCGGCCTGCCGAGCACGGCCTCGAGCCTGAGGCCGGTCGTCAACGCGACGGGCGTGCTGCTCCACACGAACCTCGGCCGTGCGCCGCTGTCGGCAGCAGCGGTGGCGGCGATCACCGACGCCGCGGGCACCACCGACGTCGAGCTGGACCTGGCGACCGGCAGGCGGGCGCGGCGGGGGCGCGGCGCGATGGCGGCGCTGGCCGCCGCGGTGCCGGACGCCGGCGGCGTCCACGTGGTCGGCAACGGCGCTGGCGCTCTCGTCCTCGCCGTCACCGCGCTGGCTCCGGGCGGCCGCGTGGTCATCTCCCGGGGGGAGATGGTGGAGATCGGCGACGGCTTCCGCCTCCAAGAGCTCATCACGTCCACCGGGGCGAGCCTCCTCGAGGTGGGCACCACCAACCGCACGCACCTGCGGGACTACGCCGGCGCCCTGGACGCCGTCGGCGACGCGCCCTGCGTGGTGCTCAAGGTCCACCCGTCGAACTTCCGCATCACCGGGTTCACCTCCGCGCCGTCGGCCGCCGAGCTGGCGACCCTGTGCCGCGAGCACGGCGTCCCGCTGGTCGTCGACATCGGCTCCGGCCTGCTCGCCCCCCACCCGGCGCTGCCCGAGGAACCGGACGCGGCCACCGCGCTGCGGGCCGGCGCCGACCTGGTGACCGCCAGCTGCGACAAGCTCCTCGGCGGTCCGCAGGGCGGGCTCGTCCTCGGCCGCGGCGACCTCGTCGAGCGCGCCCGCCGCCACCCCCTCGCGCGGGCGCTGCGCGTCGACAAGCTGATGCTCTCGGCGCTGGAGGCCACGCTCCTGGGGCCGGCCGCGCCGGTGGTCGCCGCCCTGGAAGCGCCCGTCGCCGAGATCACGGAGCGGGCACGACGGCTCGCACGGGAGCTCGTCCAGGGCGCCGGCGAGGCGCTGGCGCCGGGGGACGTGGAGGTCGTCAGGACGACCTCGACCGTGGGCGGTGGCGGGGCCCCCGGCGTGCCGCTGCCCAGCGCCGGCCTGTCGCTGCCCGCCGCCTTCGCCGAGGCCCTGCGCACCGGCGAGGCGCCGGTGGTCGCCCGGGTGGAGGGCGGCGCCACCGTCGTCGACCTCCGCTCGGTGCCCCCGGCCGCCGACGCCGACCTGCTGGCCGCGCTGCTCGCCGGTGCGCGCTGTGTCTCACCGCGCCGCACACCGGTGTCCCCGTCTCCCCGGGAGGCCTGAGCGGTGCACGTCGTCGCCACCGCCGGCCACGTGGACCACGGCAAGTCCACCCTGGTGCGCGCGCTCACGTCCATGGAGCCGGACCGCTACGAGGAGGAGCGTCGTCGCGGCCTGACCATCGACCTGGGGTACGCCTGGACGACCCTGCCGGGCGCCGGTCAGGTGGCGTTCGTCGACGTCCCCGGGCACGAGCGCTTCGTCACGACCATGCTCGCCGGCGTCGGACCGGTGCCGGCGGCGATGCTCGTCGTCGCCGCGGACGGGGGGTGGATGCCGCAGTCCGCCGAGCACCTCGACGCCCTGGACGCCCTGGGGGTGCGCCACGGCCTCCTGGTCATCACCCGCAGGGACCTCGCCGACCCCGGCCCGGCGCTCGCCGCGGCCCGCGAGCAGCTGGCCGGCACCGCGATGGCAGGTGTCGACCACGTCGCGGTCTCGGCGACGACCGGCGCGGGGATGGACGAGCTGCGCTCCGCGCTGGCCCGCGTGCTGACGCAGCTCCCCGCGCCGGACCCCGCCGCGCCGGTGCGGCTGTGGGTGGACCGCTCGTTCACCGTCCGCGGCGCCGGCACCGTGGTCACCGCGACGCTGCCCGCCGGCACCGTGGCGGTGGGGGACCGGCTGAGCACCGCGGACGGCGGGAGCGTCACCGTCCGCAGCGTGCAGAGCCTCGGCGAGCCCGTGGAGCGGGCGAGCGGCGTGGCTCGTGTGGCGCTGAACCTGCGGGGGGTGGCGCCGGACGCCCTGGGCCGCGGCGACGCGCTGGTCACGCCGGGGACCGTGCGGTGGGTCACCGTCGTCGACGTCCGGCTGCGGGTGCGAGGGGCGCGCGGCGACGCGCCCTCCGCCGGCCCCCCGCGCCTGCCCGAGGAGCTCGTGCTGCACCTCGGTGCGGCGGCCGTCCCGGTGCGCGTGCGGGTGCTCGGTGAGGCCGGGCCCGACGGGAGCGAGCCAGCCGGTGCCGGTGACGGCCGTCCTGGCCACCTCCTCAGCGCTCGCCTGACGCTGCACCAGCCGCTCCCGCTGCGCGTCGGCGACGTCGCCCTGCTGCGCGACCCCGGCGCCCACCGCGTGCTCGCGGGCGTGACGGTGCTGGACCCGGCGCCGCCGCCGCTGCGCCGCCGGGGCGCCGCCAGGGCCCGGGCCGCCGTGGTGGCCGGGCTGCCTGCGGTGGCCGACGCCGCCGGCGAGCTGGCCCGCCGTGGCTCGGCTCGCCGCGAGGACCTGGTCCTCCTCGGCGCCGCCCCCGCGGACGTCGACGCGCTCGCCGCGTCGCTCCCGGGCGACGGCGGGGTGAGCGCCGGAGGGTGGCTCGTGGCACCGGCGACGGCGGCCCGGTGGCGCCGCGAGCTGGGCGCCGAGGTGGCCCGGCACGCCCGCGAACGGCCCCTCGAGCCGCGGATGCCCCTCGAGGCCGCGCGCCAGGGCCTGGGGGTACCGACGCTGGACGTGGTGGCGGCGCTCGCGGTCCTGACCATCGAGAAGGAGCCGCCGCTCGAGGTCAGCGACGGGCGGGTCTCGTCGGCCGCCAGCGCGGCCAGCTCGTTGCCGCCGGCGCTGGCGGTCGCGGTTGACGCCGTGATCGCGGACCTCGACGCCGCACCCTTCGTCGCCCCGGACGCGAACCGCCTGCGCGACCTGGGGCTCGGGCCGCGCGAGCTGGCCGCCGCCGTGCGCGCCGGCGCGCTGGAGCGGGTCGGTGACGGCATCGTCCTGGCACCGGGAGCACCGCAGCGGGCGGCGAGCGCGCTCGCCGGGCTCGAGCAGCCGTTCACCCTCAGCCAGGCACGCCAGGCATGGGGCACGAGCCGGCGCGTCGCGGTGCCGCTGCTGACCCTCCTGGACGCCCGGCGCCTGACGGTGCGCAACCCCGACGACACGCGGCGCCTGGCGACCTAGGGTCGCCGCCGTGGACCTCGACGCGCACGCCGCCGACAACCTGGCCAACTGGGACGACCGCGTGGCCGTCCACGTGACCTCCCCGGACTACGCCGTGCAGCGGTTCGTCGAGGACCCGTCGTTCCTCTCCAGCGTCGTCGCGTTCGACGCCCCCCTGCTCGGTGACGTCTCCGGCGCCACCCTGGCCCACCTGCAGTGCCACATCGGCACCGACTCGATCTCCCTGGCACGCCTGGGGGCCCGGGTGACCGGGCTGGACTTCTCCGGCGCCGCCATCGACGCCGCCCGGGACCTCGCCGCGCGCACCGGCACGGCGGCGGACTTCGTCGTCGCCAGCGTCGACGACGCGCCCACGGTGCTGGGACGCTCGTTCGACGTCGTCTACACCTCGGTCGGGGCGATCAACTGGCTGGCCGACCTCGACCGCTGGGCCGCTGCCGTCGCCGGGCTGCTCGTCCCCGGGGGGCGGCTGTACCTGCGGGACATGCACCCGGCGCTGTGGCCGTGGGAGGGCGTGGACGGGGAGCCGGCGCTCACGTACCCCTACGTCACGCCGCGCGAGCAGCCGCTGACCACGGACGAGCAGGCCACCTACGTCGAGGGTGACGCGGGCTCCATCACGCACACCCGCCAGCACGAGTGGAACCACCCGCTGTCCGAGGTGATCACCGCGGTCGTCGGCGCCGGCCTGCGCGTCGACCGGCTCGCGGAGCACGACGGGCTCGACTGGCCGGCGCTGCCGGGCGCGACGCTGGAAGGATCTCAGTGGTTCCTGCCCGAGCCGCTGCGCGGCAAGGTCCCGGCGATGTTCTCGCTGTGGGCGAGCGCCCCGGAGCCGTGAGGCCGCCGGGTGCCCCGGTCGCGTGCGGCACGGGCGCGTGAGCGCCCGGTGGTCCTCGCCCGGGCACCACGGGGGCGACGATCCCCTGCGCGCCGCGCCCCCGCTGCCTAGGGTCGCGCCCATGGGCCTGCGACTGCGACGGGTGGCCGAGGCCGACGCCCCGGCGCTGGCGGCCCTGCGGCGGGCGAACCGGGACTTCCTCGTCCCCTTCGAGCCCGAGCGCCACGAGTCGTTCTTCACCGCTGCGGGCCAGGCGTCGATGATCGACGACCT
>JARICT010000069.1 GCA_029257185.1 Quadrisphaera sp. | reverse complement strand
CGAGCACGCGGTCGTGGCCGCGGACGCCATCCCGGACGACCGGATGGGCCTCGACATCGGTCCCGAGGCGGCGCGTGAGTTCGCCGCCGCCGTGGGCGACGCGCGCACGGTCTTCTGGAACGGGCCGTTGGGCGCCTTCGAGATGGCCCCGTACGCCGCCGGCACCACGGTGCTGGCCGGCGCCGTGTCCGACGCCACGGCGGCGGGCGCCCTCACCGTCATCGGCGGGGGTGACTCCGCCGCCGCGGTGCGCCAGCTCGGGTTCGAGGACAGCGCGTTCTCGCACATCTCCACCGGTGGCGGTGCCTCCCTGGAGTACCTCGAGGGCAAGACGCTGCCGGGTCTGGCTGCGCTCGACGGCTGAGCCCCTCAGCACGGCGAGGATCCCTCGCACCCCCCGACACCACCACCTGCGACGCCCTGGCGTCGCCGACCCACCCTGGAGGCCCTCGTGGCGCGCACCCCCCTCATCGCCGGCAACTGGAAGATGAACGTCGACCACGTCGCCGCCGTCTCCCTGGTCCAGCAGCTCGACGCCGCCCTCGTCCGGGACGAGCACGACCAAGAGGCCGCGGAGGTCGTGGTCCTGCCCCCGTTCACGGACCTCCGCAGCGTGCAGGTCCTCGTCGACGGCGACGACCTCATGGTGCGCTACGGCGCCCAGGACGTCTCCGCCCACGAGCCCGGGGCGCGCACCGGAGAGATCGCGGCAGGCTTCCTCGCCCGGCTCGGCGTGCGCTACGTGACGGTGGGCCACAGCGAGCGCCGTACCCACCACCACGAGGACGACGCCACGGTGGCCGCGAAGGCCTCCGCGGCGCTGGCGGCCGGCATCACGCCCATCATCTGCGTCGGTGAGGACCTGGCCGTCCGCCAGGACCGCCGCCACGTCGAGCACGTCGTCGCCCAGGTGGACGGCTCGCTCGACGGCCTGAGCGCGGACCAGGTCGCCGGCAGCGTCATCGCCTACGAGCCCGTGTGGGCCATCGGGACCGGCGAGGTCGCCACTGCGGCGGACGCGCAGGAGGTCTGCTCGGCGATCCGCCAGCGTGTCGTGGCCCTCCACGGTGACGACGTGGGGGAGCGGGTGCGCGTCCTCTACGGCGGCTCGGTCAAGTCCTCCAACGTCGCCGAGCTGATGGAGCAGGTCGACGTCGACGGGGCCCTCGTCGGCGGAGCCTGCCTCGATCCCGAGGAGTTCGCCAGGATCGCCGGGCTGGCCCGGTCCTGAGCGTTCTCTGACGTACTCTCGTCCCGTGACGGCTCTTCGCATCTCCCTCCAGGTCCTCCTGGCCATCACCGGGATGTTCCTCGTGATGCTCGTCCTGCTGCACAAGGGCAAGGGCGGGGGGATGTCGGACATGTTCGGCGGCGGCATGAGCTCGGCCGCCGGCAGCTCGGGCGTGGCTGAGCGGAATCTCAACATCATCACCGTGGTCATGGCCGGGCTCTGGACCGTCGTCGTGGTCCTGCTCGGGATCATCGAGCGCGTCAACCCCAGCTGATCCGCGGCCTCGGCCACGCAGTGCCTCACCCGTACGACCTTCGATGACGAGGAGCGACCATGGCAGGCGGAAACGCGATCCGAGGTAGCCGTGTGGGGGCCGGTCCCCTGGGCGAGAGCGAACGGGGTGACGTCGCACCGCGACGGCGCGTGTCGTACTGGTGCGCCGACGGCCACGAGACGGCGCCCAGCTTTGCGAAGGACCACACCGAGGCCGTTCCGGAGACCTGGGACTGTCCCCGCTGCGGGGCCCCTGCGGGTCAGGACCGTGCCAACCCGCCAGCGCCGCTGCGCCACGAGCCGTACAAGACGCACCTGGCGTACGTCAAGGAGCGGCGCAGCGATGCTGACGGCGCGGCGATCCTCGAGAACGCGCTCGAGAAGCGCCGCCGCGCGATGCCGACGAACCTCTGACGTCGGTGACGTCGCTCGCCCTCGTCGTCGGTGTCGGCACCGGTCTGTCGGCCTCCACCGCTCGGGCGCTGGCTCAGGGCTCCTACCGTCCGATCCTGGTAGCGCGGGACATCAGCGGGCTCGATGCTCTTCGCGCCGAGGTCGACGGCGTCGCGCTGGCGTGCGATGCCAGCGACCCGGACGCCGTGGCTGACCTGTTCGGGGAGATCGACGGGATGGACGGCTCGCTGGACGTCGCCGTCTACAACCCGAGTCCCTGGGTCCGAGGGGCCATCACCGAGCTCGACCCGCTCGAGGTGCACGACGTCCTCGACGTGACGGCGTTCGGAGCGTTCCTCATGGCCTACCACGCGGCCACGCGGATGTTGGGTGCCGGCCGGGGGACGATGCTGTTCATCGGAGCCTCCTCCGGGGTGAAGGGCTACGCCGAGTCAGCCCCCTACGCGATGGGCAAGTTCGCCGTGCGCGGCCTGTGCCAGTCCCTGGCACGCGAGCTCCATCCCCAGAACGTCCACGTCGGGCACGTGGTCATCGACGGCCGTATCGGCGGGGCGAGACGCGAGGAACACCCCGCCGCCTCCAACGCGGGCGACCGCTCGATGGATCCTGACGAGATCGCTCGCAACGACGTCCACCTGATCGAGCAGCGCCGTTCCTCGTGGACCTGGGAGGTCGAGCTGCGACCCTGGACCAGGGAGTTCTAGGCCACCAGGGTGCGCAGCCTCGCCTCCACGGGGCGCTGCTCGGACGAGGTGTCCCGGCCCTCGCGGGTCGTGGCCCTCAGCCGAGCGATGCCGCTGCGTCGGCATCGATGAGCCACAGGGTCGCCTGCTCGCCGAGGACGCGGCTCGCCGGCAGGTCACCCTCCGCCCGTCCCTCGTCGGAGAGGCAGCGAGCCACCGCATCGGCCTTGTCCGTGCCGGAGACCACGCACCACACCTGCTCCGCGCCGTTGATGACCGGCAGGGTCATCGAGGTGCGCCGCGGCGGGGGCTTGGGGGCGTCCTCCACCGCGACGACGGAGGAGTCCTCGACGCGGACCCCCTCGAGCCCGGGGAACAGCGAGGCGACGTGACCGTCGGGCCCCACGCCGAGGAGCAGCACGTCGAAGACGGGCACCGGCTTCGCGACCCCGGTGCGCCGTGCCACCGCCGCCAGCTCCTCGGCGTGGCGAGCGGCAGCCGCCACCACGTCGTCGCCGTCGGGGCCGTCCGCGGCGGGCATGGCGTGCACGCGTGCCGGGTCGACGGCCACGTGGTCGAGCAGACGGGCGCGGGCCTGGGTCTCGTTGCGCTCGGGGTCGCCGGCGGGCAGGAAGCGCTCGTCGCCCCACCAGACGTCCACGGCCGACCAGTCCACGACGGACCCGGGGCGCGAGGCGGCGTCCGCGAGGGCACCGAGCACGCGCCCACCCATGCCGCCGCCGGTGAGCACCACCGACGCCTCACCGCGCTCGCGCTGTGCCTGGTGGAGCGCGGCCGCCAACCTCACGGCGACGGCGTCCGCGAGGGCCTCCGCGTCGTCGTGCACGACGATCTCGA
This sequence comes from Quadrisphaera sp., assembly GCA_029257185.1. GTDB lineage: Bacteria > Actinomycetota > Actinomycetes > Actinomycetales > Quadrisphaeraceae > CADCUY01. The sequence goes on along the minus strand of JARICT010000069.1, from coordinate 37,375 downwards.
CGGGTGCGGGCATCAGACCTGACCTCCGTGCTCGAAGCGGGGCACGCCCGCGGTGATGACGTCGCCGTAGACGTCGTCGGGATCCAACCGGCGGAGCTCCTCCGTGAGGCACTCCTGCGTGGAGCGGCGAGGCAGCGACATGCGGCGCACCGGCTGTCCCGGCTGGCGCAGGGTCGCCACCGAGCCCGTGGGCCTGGACAGGGCGATGTCACCGGTCGTCCGCTCGAGCACCACCTCGGTGATGCCCTCGCCCGCACCGGTGCCGGTCCGTTCCACCGGCACCCCGAGAGCCCACTCCAGCCATGCCGCCATGAGCGCCGACGAGGGGCTGTCCACGGCCCCCGTCACGCGCGCCCCGGTGATCTCACCCGACGGGTCGGTGTCCAGAGCGGTCGCGAGCAACCCCCGCCACTGCGTGAGGCGGCTCCAGGCGAAGTCGGTGTCGCCGGGGGTGTGGGTGCGCCCCAGGTTCGCGAGGACCGCCAGGGGGTCCTCGTCGGCAGCCGAGTCGGTGATCCGGCGCTGCGCGAGGCGCCCCACCGGGTCCTTGCCCGCGTGGTGGGGGGCGAGCCCGGCCCACCACGCCACGACGGGCGCGTCAGGCAGCAGCAGGGGCAGCACGATGGACGCGCCGTGGTCGGACAGCGGGCCGTAGGTGCGCAGCACCACGACCTCCGAGGCGCCGGCGTCACCACCGACCCGGATCTGCCCGTCGAGCCGCGAGGTGCCGCGGCGCTCCCCGGACGCGAGCACGATGATGCGGCAGGGGTGCTCGCGCGAGGCCCCGTTGGCGTCCGCGATGGCCGTCTCCGCGCGGGCGTCGTCGGTGGTGACGACGAGCGTGAGCACCCGCCCGAGGGCGACCGCCCCGCCGCTGTCCCGCATGTCGATGAGCTTCTTGGCGATCCTGGCCGTCGTCGTGGACGGCAGGTCGACGATCACGGGCGCCTCCAGGTCCGGCCGGTCGCCGTCAGCATGTCGGTGGCGGAGTCCGGGCCCCAGCTCCCCGAGACGTAGGGGTCCGGCTGCCCGCTGCGGGCCCAGTGCTCGATGATCGGGTCCAGGATCTGCCAGGACAGGTCGACCTCCTCGTGGCGGGGGAACAGCGGAGGGTCGCCGAGCAGCACGTCGAGGATGAGGCGCTCGTAGGCCTCCGGCGACGACTCGGTGAAGGCGTGCCCGTAGCCGAAGTCCATCGTCACGTCGCGCACCTCCATCGCCGTTCCCGGCACCTTCGACCCGAAGCGCAGCGTGATGCCCTCGTCGGGCTGCACCCGCACCACCAGGGCGTTGGACCCCAGCTCCTCCGTCGCGGTGGACTCGAAGGGGAGGTGGGGCGCCTTCTTGAAGACCACCGCGATCTCGGTGACGCGCCGACCCAGCCGCTTGCCCGCGCGCAGGTAGAACGGGACGCCGGCCCAGCGGCGCAGGTCCACCTCGAGGGTGATGGCCGCGTAGGTCTCGGTGACGGAGTCGGCCGGGATGCCGTCCTCCTCGAGATAGCCCTGGACCGGGACGCTGCCCTGCCAGCCCGGGGCGTACTGGCCGCGGGCGGTGCGGGCGTCGATGTCGGCGGGGATGCGGACCGCCGAGAGCACCTTCTCCTTCTCCGCGCGCAGGTGGTGCGCGTCGAAGGAGACGGGCTCCTCCATCGCCGTGAGGGCGAGGAGCTGGAGGAGGTGGTTCTGGATGACGTCCCTGGCGGCGCCGATGCCGTCGTAGTAGCCGGCGCGCCCCCCGATGCCGATGTCCTCGGCCATGGTGATCTGCACGTGGTCCACGTGGTGGGAGTTCCAGAGCGGCTCGAACATCTCGTTGGCGAAGCGCAGCGCCAGGAGGTTCTGCACCGTCTCCTTGCCGAGGTAGTGGTCGATGCGGAACACCGAGTCCGGCGGGAAGACGCGCTCGACCACGTCGTTCAGCTCCTTGGCGCTGGCGCGGTCGTGGCCGAACGGCTTCTCGATGACCACGCGCCGCCACTGCGAGTCCACCGGCGTGGACAGCCCCGACGCCTCGAGCGGCTCGACGACGACGGGGAAGAACTTCGGGGGGATGGACAGGTAGAACGCGTGGTTGCCACCGGTGCCGCGCTCCTCGTCCAGCGCGGTGAGGGTCTGCGAGAGCGCGTCGAAGGCGGCCGGGTCGTCGAACTCGCCCTCGACGAAGCGGATCCCCTCGGCAAGGTTGCGCCACACCTCCTCGCGGAACGGCGTGCGCGCGTGCTCGCGCACCGCGTCGTGGACGACCTCCTGGAACTGCTCGGTCGTCCAGTCACGGCGGGCGAAGCCGACGAGCGCGAAGCCCGGGGGGAGCAGCCCCCGGTTGGCCAGGTCGTACACGGCCGGCATGAGCTTCTTGCGCGCCAGGTCCCCGGTGACCCCGAAGAGCACCACGCCGCAGGGGCCGGCGACACGGTTCAGCCGCTTGTCACGGCTGTCCCTCAGCGGGTTGCGGGCCGCTGCGGGCGACGACGCCCCGGTGGAGCCGGGTCCGTACGTCACTGAGCCTCCAGCACACCGGTCAGCTGCCGCAGGGCGGCGTCGCGGTCCCTCAGGTGGAGACGCAGGACGGGCCGGTCGTGGTCGGCGAGGACCGAGGCGTCACCGGCGGCCTGAGCCGTGATGAGCTCACCGAAGCCGAACTCGCGGCCGGGGACCGCCAGCTGCTCGGCCGGCGCCGCGGTGACCTGCAGGAACACCCCGGTCGGGCGACCGCCCTTGTGGTACTGACCCGTGGAGTGCAGGAAGCGCGGGGCCCACCCGAAGGTGACGGGGCGACCGGTCCGGCGGGCCAGCGAGGAGCGCACGTCGGCCAGGGCCGCGTAGGTCTCGCGGTCGAGGTACGCCATGACCGCCAGGTAGCCACCGTCGACGGCGGGGTCCGCGGACGCCGAGGGGTCGGCGTCGGCCGACGGGTGGTCGAGCCGGTCGAGGAGCGCGGACAGCGCCCCCGCCAGGTCGTCGACGCCGTCGAGCAGGCCCGAGGTGGCCCGGACCTCGATGCCGCCGTCGACGAGCGCGGGCTCCTCGGCGGCGCTCGAGGAGGCGTCCCCGTCCAGCATCTCGCGCGCGGCGACCTTGGCGCTCTCCACGTCGGGCTGGTCGAAGGGGTTGATGCCGAGCAGGCGTCCGGCGACCGCCGTGGCGGCCTCCCACAGCAGCATCTGCCCACCGAGCGTGCCGGAGACGGCGACCTGTGCCGCGCCGTCCACCGACGCCTCACCGGCGTCGGGGACCAGGCGCGCCAGCAGCACGTCCTGAGGGGTGTCGGTGACCTCGGGGTCGCCGGGCGCCACCACCACCGGCAGGATGCCCGTCCCGAGCTTCCCGGTGGACTCCGCGAGGAGCTGCTCGGCCCAGTCACCGAAGCCGGCCAGGCCGGCGCCGTCCTCCACGATCGCGACCTTGGTGCGGCCCGCGGTACCGCCGAGCGCCGCACCGAGGGTCAGCGACGGGTTCTCGGCGGAGTCGGCGTCGAGCACCGCGGCGGCGGACGCCGCGTCGTCGAGCAGCGCGCCGATGTCCGCGCCGGCCAGCCCCGAGGGCACCAGGCCGAACGCGGTCAGCGCCGAGTAGCGCCCACCCACGTCGGGGTCGGCCTCGACGACGGCGCGGTAACCCGCCTCGCGGGCGAGGTCGCCCAGCGCGGAGCCGGGGTCGGTGACCACGACCATCCGCGAGGCGGGGTCGATGCCGGCGGCCTCGAAGGCGCCGACGAAGGCCCGGCGCTGGCTGTCGGTCTCGAGGGTGGAGCCGGACTTCGAGGAGACCACGACCACCGTGCGTGCCAGGTCCTCACCGACCACGCGGGCGACCTGCTCGGGGTCGGTGCCGTCCAGCACCGTCAGCGCGACGCCCGCGGTCGAGGTGATGACCTCGGGAGCCAGCGACGAACCCCCCATGCCGCACAGCACCACCCGGGTGAGGCCCTCGGCGGCCAGGTCGGCGCGCAGGGACTCGATCCGCTGCACCAGCGGCCTGGACCCGGAGGCCAGGGTCACCCAGGACAGCCGCTTGGCGGCCTCCTCCTCCGCGTCGGGTCCCCACAGGCTCGCGTCCTGCGCGAACAACCTCGAGGCGACCCGGTCGGCCACCAGGGCGCTGACGTGGGTCCGGGAGGCGTCCTCGGCGGCGCCGCTCAGCGCGACGGCCAGGGGAGCGCTCATCGGGCCGATCCGGTGCTGGCGCTGGCGCGCTCCATCTCGCCCTTGACCGTCTCCCCGAGCTCCTTCCACGACTTCTCGAACTTCTCGACGCCCTCGCGCTCGAGCCGCTCGACGAGGTCGGTGTACGAGATCCCCACGCGCTCCAGGTCGTCGAGCGTGGCGCCCGCCGAGTCCGCGGTGCCGCGCACGGTGTCGCCGGTCACCTCACCGTGGTCGGCCAGCGCCTCCAGGGTCGCCCCCGGCATGGTGTTGACGACGCCCTTCGTGGCCAGGCCGGTGACGTACATCGTGTCGTCGTACTCGGGGTCCTTCACGCCCGTGGACGCCCACAGCGGGCGCTGGGGCGTCGCCCCGGCGTCGGCGAGGACCTTCCAGCGCGGGCTGGCGCTGACCTCCTCGAAGGTGGAGTACGCCAGCCGTGCGTTGGCGAGCCCGGCCTTGCCCTTCAGCGCCTTCGCCTCGTCGGTGCCGATCTCGTCGAGCTGGCCGTCGACGTCGCTGTCCACCCGGGAGACGAAGAAGGAGGCCACCGACGCGATGGACGACAGGTCGAGGCCCTTCTCCTGGGCCTGCTCGAGACCGGTGAGGTAGGCGCTGATCACGGCGCGGTAGCGGTCGAGGCCGAAGATCAGCGTCACGTTGACGCTGATGCCCTCGGCGATGGCCGCGGTGATCGCCGGGAGGCCCTCGACGGTGGCCGGGATCTTGACGAACAGGTTGGGCCGGTCGACGGCGGACCACAGACCGCGAGCCGACTCGACGGTCTTGTCGGTCTCGTGCGCCAGGCGCGGGTCGACCTCGAGGGAGACGCGGCCGTCCAGACCTCCGGTCCGCTCGTGGATCGAGGTGAAGATGTCGCAGGCGTCCCGCACGTCGGTGGCCGTCAGCGCGGCCACGGCCTCGTCGACGCTCGCCCCCTCGGAGACCAGCTCTGCGACCTGGTCGGCGTAGCGCTCACCCTCGGCGAGGGCCCCGGCGAAGATCGTCGGGTTGGAGGTGACACCGACGACCGAGTAGTCGTCGATCATCTTCTGCAGGCCGCCGCCCTGGGTCAGCTCGCGGGAGAGGTCGTCGAGCCAGATCGACACCCCCACGCTCGAGAGGGCTTCGGTGTTCGTGTTCGCCATGGTGTTCTCCTTCTGCCGTGCAGGGGATCGAGGTGGAGACCGGCGGGCGGCGGTGTCGCGCGCCGGTCGGCTGGTGGTGCCCGCTCAGCGGTCGCCGGTACCGCCGGTGGCGGGCGAGGAGCCGCCCACCGAGCCGGGCGAGTCGCCTCGCGAGGCCGCGTCGATCGACTCCCTCGCGAGCGACACGGCGTTCTCGGGGGTGAAGCCGAACTCCTCGTAGAGGGTCTGGTAGTCCGCCGACGCGCCGAAGTGCTCGAGGGAGAGGCTGCGGCCCGCGTCGCCCACGACGTCGCGCCACCCGGCGGCCACGCCGGCCTCGACGGAGACCCTGGCCCTCACCGCGGCGGGCAGGACCTGCTCGCGGTAGGCGGCGTCCTGCTCGGCGAACCACTCGCGGCACGGCATGGACACCACGCGCGCGGGCGTGCCGCCGGCCTGGAGCTGCTCGCGGGCCGCGAGAGCGATCTGCACCTCGGAGCCCGTCGCCACGAGGATCACCTCGGGCGAACCGTTCGAGGCCTCCGCGAGCACGTACCCGCCGCGCAGGGTGCCCTCGGCGCTGGCGAGGGAGTCGCCCGACGCCCCGCCGTCACCGCGCTCGGGGGTGGGCACGTCCTGCCGGGAGAGGATCAGGCCCGCGGGCCCCTCGCGGCGCTCGAGCACGCCGCGCCAGGCGAAGGCGGTCTCGTTGGCGTCGCTCGGGCGGACCACGGCGAGGCCGGGGATGGTGCGCAGCGCGGCGAGGTGCTCGACGGGCTGGTGGGTGGGACCGTCCTCGCCCAGCCCGATGGAGTCGTGCGTCCAGACGTAGACGGTGGGGATCTCCATGAGCGCTGCGAGCCGCACGGCGGGACGCATGTAGTCGCTGAACTGCAGGAAGGTGCCCCCGTACGCACGGGTGCCGCCGTGGAGGGTGATGCCGGAGAGGATCGCTCCCATGGCGTGCTCGCGGATCCCGAAGTGCAGCACGCGCCCGTAGGCGTTGCCGGAGAACATCGACGTGCTCCACTCCGCCGGGACGAACGACTCGCCGTCCTCGATCGTCGTGTTGTTGGAGCTCGCCAGGTCCGCCGAGCCGCCCCACAGCTCGGGGATGTGCGCCGCGATCGCGTTGAGGACCTTGCCGGACGCCTTGCGCGTCGAGACCGCCTCGCCGGCGGTGAAGGACGGGAGGGAGCCGGTCCAGCCGTCGGGAAGCTGCTGGGCCTCCAGGCGGGCGTGGACGGCGGCCCGGTCGGGGTTGGCCTCCTGCCACGCGGCGAAGCGCTCGGTCCAGTCGGACTTGAGCCCACCGACGCGCTGGGAGAGCCCGCGGGTCCGCTCGATGACGGCGTCCTCGACCGCGAAGTCCTGGTCCGGGTCGAAGCCCAGGAGCTCCTTGGTGGCGCGGACCTCGTCGGCGCCGAGCGCCGAGCCGTGGGAGGCGCCGGTGTTCTTCTTCGTCGGGGCGGGCCACGCGATGATCGTCTTCAGCGCGATGAGGGAGGGGCGGCCGGTCTCGGCCTTCGCCGCCTGGATCGCGGCGAACAGCGCCGGCACGTCCTCGTGGTACCCGTCGTCGTCCGCCGCCTCACCAGCGCCCTCGCCCCCGCGCCAGTCGACGGTCTGGGTGTGCCACCCGTAGGCGGCGTAGCGCGCGACGACGTCCTCGCTGAAGGCGATGTCGGTGTCGTCCTCGATGGAGATCTGGTTCTGGTCGTAGAAGACCACGAGGTTCCCGAGCTGCTGGTGCCCGGCCCACGACGAGGCCTCGGAGGCCACACCTTCCTGCACGTCCCCGTCGGACGCGATCGCGTAGACGTGGTGGTCGAACACCGACGTGCCCGGCGCGGCGTCGGGGTCGAGCAGCCCGCGCTCGAAGCGTGCGGCGGCCGCCATGCCGACCGACATCGCCAGACCCTGGCCCAGCGGTCCCGTCGTGGCCTCGATGCCGGTGGTGTGCTTGAACTCCGGGTGACCCGGCGTCTTCGAGCCCCAGGTCCGCAGCGACCTCAGGTCATCGAGCTCCAGGCCGTAGCCCGCGAGGTAGAGCTGGACGTACTGCAGCAGCGCCGCGTGCCCGGCGGAGAGCACGAAACGGTCCCGCCCGGTCCAGTGCGGGTCGCTCGGGTCGCCGACCATCACGTGCTGGTAGAGCAGGTGGGCCAGCGGCGCGAGGCTCATGGCCGTGCCCGGGTGGCCGTTGCCGACCTTCTGGACCGCGTCGGCGGCGAGCAGGCGTGCGGTGTCGACGGCGCGGGAGTCCACCTCGTCCCAGTCGAGCTCGGTGGGTCGTGCGTCACGGGCGGGATCGGTCACCGGGAGGTCCTCTCGTCGAGCTGTTCGGCGCACCTCGCGCCACGTCCTTCTCGACCCTAGCGAAGATGCACACCCGTGCCTTCCCACCGGTGTGCTCGGCCCGAGGTGACCCATCGCACCGAGGTCGACCGGCCCGGGGTGCACGACCCGCCCTAGACTGAGGCATCGCCCCCGCGCCGACGCCAGCAGTGAGGACCCAGCCGCTCGTGACCGCCCCCCAGCACACCGCGCCAGCAGCGGGTTCGGTGACAGGTCCGCCAGCCCCGGCGGGCAGGTACGAGACGGTTCCCCCCGCGGACGTGGGGAACCGCGCGAGCGCCCGCGAGCGGGTGAGGGGCTTCGTGGCGCTGACCAAGCCGCGCATCGTCGAGCTGCTGCTCATGACGACCATCCCCACCATGATCGTCGCCGAGCGGGGGCTGCCGTCGCTGTGGCTGGTCGTGGCGACCGTGGTGGGCGGCACCTTGGCGGCCGGGTCGGCGAACGCGCTCAACTGCTACGTCGACCGCGACATCGACGCCCTCATGCACCGCACCGAACGACGCCCCCTGGTCACGGGCCTCGTCACACCGCGGGAAGCCCTCGTCTTCGGTGTCGGTCTCGGTGTCGCCTCGGTGGTGTGGCTCTGGGCGTTCGCCAACCTGCTCTCGGCGGTCCTGGCCGCCGCGGCGATCGCCTTCTACGTCGTCGTCTACACGCTGGTGCTCAAGCGCCGCAGCCGCCAGAACATCGTGTGGGGCGGAGCCGCGGGCTGCATGCCGGTCCTCATCGGGTGGTCGGCCGTCACCGACTCGCTGTCGCTGGCCCCCTGGGTGCTCTTCGCCATCATCTTCTTCTGGACCCCGCCCCACTACTGGCCGCTGTCCATGAAGTACCGCGACGACTACGCGGCCGTGGGGGTCCCCATGCTGGGGGCCGTGGCGGGGCCGGTCTCCGTGGCGCGCCAGTCGACCGCGTACGCGTGGGCGATGGTGGTCTCCTCGCTGCTCCTGGTCCCCGTGGCCGGGACGGGTCCGGTGTACGCGTTCGCCGCCGTCGTGACCGGGGCCTGGTTCCTCGTCGAGTGCTACGGGCTCCTCGCACGGGCCAAGTCCGCGACGAGCGCCGAGCAGGTGCGGGCGATGCGGCTGTTCCACACGTCCATCAGCTATCTGACCGTGCTGTTCCTGCTGATGGCCGTGGACGCGCTGCTGCCCGCGTCCTGGTGGGGCGACTGGTGGCCGCGCGTGCTGCAGTCGCTGCCGCTCGGCTGAGGCCAGCGGTTCGTTCGATCCGACCCACGCCCCCTCCAGGCGTCGACCTGTGGCGTCTCGTCGCAGGGGGAGGGCGTGCTCGCCGGCCGTGCTGTGGACCGTCTCGTCGCCGCGCCTCGACCCGTTCTGCTGCTGCCCTCGGACCCAGCACGCACGGACGGGGTGGTGCCTCCGAGGGTCCTGACCGGGGACGTGGCGCCGCGGTGGTGCCTCCGAGGGTCCTGACCGGGGGGGACGGCCGCCGACGGTGCCTGCGCGCCGCGTGACCGGGGACACCCGGCCGCGCTGAGGGGTCGCCGTGCCCTGACCGGGGACCCACCACCGCGCTCAGGGCGGCAGGAGCGCGGCGGCACGTCCCCGGTCGGGGCAGCGCGAGGACCCCGCGAGCGGCACGGGGACCGCGGAGACCGGACGGGCGCGGCGGTGGCGCGGGTCGCTCGTGGTACGGCGGGGGGTGGCGCGTGGCTCGTGGCGAGAAGGACGACGGTGGCCAGCGGCGCCGTGGCGTGGAGCTCGGGCGGTAGCCCCTGCCGTCAGCGGGCCGGGACCGGCTCGTCGCGCGGCGCCGGGAGGCCCACCGGAGCGAGGGCGCGTTCTCGCAGACCGAGCTGCAGCCCCGTGACCGCGACGGTGAGCAGGCAGGCCCCGAGCATGTGGAGCCACACCAGGGAGATAGGCACGGCGAGGGCGTACTGCACGTAGCCCAGGGCCCCCTGCGCGAGGGTCACCACGAGCACGGCGCTCGCCCACCACACCGCCCGGTGGGGGGCGTCCGTGACGCGCAGCGCGACGTACAGCCCCACCGCGAGGCCGAGGAAGAGGAGCACGAGGTCGGCGTGGAGCCAGCTGATGGTGCGGGGGTCGATGTCCAGGCGCACCGGGTCGCCGGCGTCGCCCGCGTGCGGTCCCGCGCCGGTCACCGCGGTCCCCAGCACGAGCACGCCGGAGGCGACCACGGCCATCACGGCCGCGAGCTGGCGCAGCACGGGGTGGGCCTTCGCGACCACGGGACCGTCGCCCTCCCGGGCGCGCAGCAGCAGCAGGGTGGAGACCGCGACCAGCCCGATGGAGACCATGAAGTGGAGCATCACCGTCCACGGGTTGAGCCGGGTCAGCACCGTGATGCCGCCGATGGCCGCCTGGAGGAGCACGCCCAGCAGCGGCGCCGCACCGAGCAGGCGCAGGCTCGGCCGTCGCCCGCGCAGGCGCCAGACCGCCACGACGGTGGCGATGGCGAGCGCGCCGACCACGAAGGTCAGGAGGCGGTTCCCGAACTCGACGTACGCGTGGAGCGGGGTGGCGGGCTCGAAGACCGGGGTGAAGGTGCCCGGTTCGCAGCGCGGCCACGTGGAGCACCCGAGGCCGGACCCGGTCAGCCGCACGAGCCCGCCGGTGAGGATGATGCCGATCTGCCCGACGAGGTTGGCCACCAGGATGCGACGGGTCCACCGGCCGACGGGACCGCGCGTGGACGGCTGGTCGGCCCACCGGCGGCGCGCCGAGGCCACGACGCCCCGGTGCGAACCGCGGCCGCCGCGGCGGTCGGCCTCCGGGCCGTCCGTGATCTCGTCGGGACCGGTGGTGGCGGACGGGGCGGACACCGTCTCAGGGTAGGACAGCCGCCACGGCTCACGGGGTCGAGCCGCTGTGAGACCGACCACCGGGGGCAGCGACCAGCCTGCGTCACCCAGGGGTGGGGCGCACGCGACCCTGGCGCCCGACGCTCAGTCCGACCAGCGGACCCACCGGGCCGCCGCACCGGCGGCCAGCACGGCCCACAGCGCCATGACGACGAACGGGAGGAGGTCGGGTGCGCCGTCGATGCTCGCGGCCCTGGCGGCCTCGCCCATGGCGCCGGAGGGCAGGAGGACGACGATCCCGGCCAGCCCCGCGGGCAGCAGGCCGGCCGGCAGCAGGACCCCGGCCCCGAGGAGGAGCACGTAGACCACGTTGGCGATGGCGAGCACGGCCTCGGCGCGCAGCGTCCCGGCGAGCAGCAGGGCGACGGAGACCAGCGCGGCGGTCCCGAGCAGCAGGGTCAGGAGCAGCAGGGGCACCGCGGCGGGCCCGGCCTGCCACGGACGCCACCCGAGCACCACCGCCACCGCCCCGAGGACGAGCACCTGGAGGACCTCGACCGCGAGCACCGACCCCAGCCGTCCGACGAGGAACCCCGAGCGCCCCAGGGGCGTGGTCGCCAGCAGGCGCAGCACCCCGTAGCGGCGGTCGAAGCCGAGGGCGATGGCCTGGCCGGTGAACGAGGTCCCGAGCACCGCCATGGCGAGCACGCCGGGGGCCACGAGGTCGATGCGGGGAAGGCCCGCTCGCCCGGCGGGGAGGGCGAGCGCGTCCAGCGGGGCGTTGACGAGGACCACCAGCGCCAGCACGGGGAGCCCGAGCGAGACGAGCAGCTGCTCGCCGTTGCGCAGGAGCGTCCGGGTGTCGAAGGCGGTGGCCCGCCAGAGCCGGCGCGCCGTGGGGGCCGGGCCGCCGGCCGGTCGCAGGTCCAGCCCCTGCTGCGCCGCGGGCACCGCCGCGTCCGGTCCCGTCACGTCCGGTCCCGGCGACCGGTGGCCCGCCGCCGCCGCGGGGCCGGCCCGGCGGTCGAGGGTGCCTCGAGCAGGTTGCGCCCGGACAGCTCGAGGACCACGTCCGCCAGCGAGCGCGTGCCGACCGCCAGCCCGCGAGGCATGACCGCGCGGGCTGCGCACCAGGAGGTGACGGTCGCCAGCACCTGCGGGTCGATCGCGCCAGAGCCGCGAGGGACGACCTCGTAGGCCCCGGGCCTCACCTCGTCGGCCACCACGGACGTGGGGAGGGCGCCCCGCAGCGCCGAGAGGTCCAGACCGGCCGGCGCGCCGAACGTCAGCCGGTCCTGCCCGCCACCCGTGAGCTGCGCCACGCTGCCCCTGGCGGCGACGACGCCGTCGGCGATCAGCACGACCTCGTCCGCGAGCGCCTCGACCTCCTCCATCGAGTGGGTCGTCAGGACGACGGCGACCCCGGCGGCGCGCAGACCGGCGAGCAGGGCCCAGACGCTCCGGCGGCCCGCGAGGTCGACGCCGGCGCTGGGCTCGTCGAGGAGGACGAGGTCCGGTCGGCCGACCACCGCGCAGGCGAGGGCGAGGCGCTGGCGCTGGCCGCCGGACAGGCGGCGGACGGTGGTCCGCGCGAAGGAGTCGACACCGAGCGAGGCGGCGAGCACGCCGACGTCGAGCGGCTCGCCGTGGAGGGAGGCGACGTGGCGCAGGACGGCCAGCGCCGGGGCGCCGGCCGGCAGCCCCCCGTCCTGCAGCATGACGCCGGTGCGGGCCCGCAGGGCTGGGTCGCGGGGATCTCGGCCGAGCACGCGCACCGTTCCCGCGTCGGGTCGGCGCAGCGCCGCGACGCACTCCACGGTCGTGGTCTTGCCCGCACCGTTGGGGCCGAGCAGCGCCGTGACGGCGCCGGCTGCGGCCGTGAAGGAGATGCTCCTGGCCGCCACGACGTCGCCGTAGCGCTTGGCCAGGCCGTCGACCAGCAGGACGTCGTGCCCGTCCCGGTCGCCGCGGTGCGGTGGTGCGTCGGCGGGGGCGGTCGCCGCGGCAGATCTCACCGGCCGAGTGTACGAGCGAGGTCGTGGCGCCCGCCTCGTCGAAGGTCTCCGGGGCCCGGTCGACCACGGGATGGTTTTACGGCAGACTGACGTTGTGGAATTTGTGATCGACGACCGGGGGAGCGCTCCGCTGTCGGCGCTGGCGAGCGCGACGCGCCAGCGCGTCCTGGCCGCCGTCGCCTCGGAGGGCCCGATCACGGCGACCGCCCTGGCGGACCGCGTCGGCCTCACGCCTGCTGCCGTGCGTCGCCACCTCGACGTCATGGTCGACGCCGGCCTGATGCTCGGGGGTGACCTCGTGCGCACCGGCGGGCGCGGGCGCCCTGCGACCGCGTTCTCCGCCACCGACGCCGGGCGGTCGGCCGTCGACGGCTCGCTGCGCGGCGCCGCCAAGGAGGGCAGCGACCTCGCGACCTCGGCCCTGCGCCAGCTGGTCGCGGTCGCCGGGCGGGGCGCGGTCGCGGTGGTCGCCCAGCAGCGCGCCGCCGCGCTGGCCGAGCGCTGCTCGGGCGCCGTCGAGGCGGCCGGCGACGACGTGACCGATCGCGCGGCGGCGCTCGCCGGGGCCCTGGACCGTGACGGCTACGCCGCCAGCGCCCGCGCCGTGGCGCCCACGAGCGCGCAGCGCTCGGCGCGGGCTGGCGGTCCGTCGCACCCCGGTGCCACGATGGCTCCGTCCGCGGTTCAGCTGTGCCAGGGCTCGTGCCCGGTGCAGCACGTCGCGACCGAGTTCCCCGAGCTGTGCGAGGCCGAGACGAAGGCCTTCGCCGACCTGCTCGGCACGCACGTCCGGCGCCTGGCGACCCTGGCCCACGGGGAGCACGTGTGCACCACGCACGTACCGCTGATGGCTCCGCGCCGCCGGACACCGTCAGCACCGCCAGCACAGCCCACGCCACCGACCCCCCAGACCACCGATGCCAGCCCCACCACCGGAGGGACCTCACCATGACCACCACCGCAGAGCCGACGCCGAGCGCGTCGCCCGCGCCCAACGACATCGAGGCACGCAACCCCGAGCTCGCTGGTCTCGGCACCTACCAGTACGGCTGGTCGGACTCCGACGCCGCCGGGTCGATCGCCAAGCGCGGCATCTCGGAGCAGGTCGTGCGCGACATCTCCGCGCTGAAGGACGAGCCGGACTGGATGCTCCAGACCCGCCTGAAGGGCCTGAAGCTGTTCGGCAAGAAGCCGATGCCGGACTTCGGCAGCGACCTGTCGGGCATCCACTTCGACGACATCAAGTACTTCGTCCGGTCGACGGAGAAGCAGGCCACGTCCTGGGACGACCTGCCCGAGGACATCCGCAACACCTACGACCGGCTGGGGATCCCCGAGGCCGAGAAGCAGCGGCTCGTCTCCGGCGTGGCCGCGCAGTACGAGTCGGAGGTCGTCTACCACCAGATCCGCGAGGACCTGGAGGAGCAGGGCGTGATCTTCGTCGACACCGACACCGGGCTGCGCGAGCACGAGGATCTCTTCCGGGAGCACTTCGGCACCGTCATCCCCACCGGGGACAACAAGTTCGCCGCGCTCAACACCTCGGTGTGGTCGGGCGGGTCGTTCATCTACGTGCCCCCCGGCGTGCACGTCGACATCCCGCTCCAGGCCTACTTCCGGATCAACACCGAGAACATGGGCCAGTTCGAGCGCACGCTGATCATCGCCGACGAGGGCTCCTACATCCACTACGTCGAGGGCTGCACCGCGCCCACGTACACCACCGACTCGCTGCACTCCGCCGTCGTGGAGATCATCGTCAAGAAGAACGCCCGGGTGCGGTACACGACCATCCAGAACTGGTCGAACAACGTCTACAACCTGGTCACCAAGCGGGCCACGGCTGCCGAGGGCGCGCTCATGGAGTGGGTCGACGGCAACATCGGCTCGAAGGTCACCATGAAGTATCCGGCGATCTTCCTCATGGGGGAGCACGCCCGGGGCGAGACGCTCTCCGTCGCCTTCGCCGGCGAGGGCCAGCACCAGGACGCGGGCGCCAAGATGGTCCACGCGGCCCCGAACACGTCGTCGTCGATCATCTCGAAGTCCGTCGCCCGCGGCGGCGGTCGCGCCTCGTACCGCGGTCTCGTGCAGGTGCTCGAGGGCGCCAAGCAGGCCGCCTCGACCGTGCGCTGCGACGCGCTCCTGGTGGACTCGGCGTCGCGCTCGGACACCTACCCGTACGTCGACGTCCGCGAGGACGACGTCTCGATGGCTCACGAGGCGACAGTGTCGAAGGTCTCCGAGGACCAGCTGTTCTACCTCATGAGCCGCGGCATGGCCGAGGACGAGGCGATGGCCATGATCGTCCGCGGGTTCGTCGAGCCCATCGCGCGCGAGCTCCCGATGGAGTACGCGCTCGAGCTGAACCGGCTCATCGAGCTGCAGATGGAAGGGGCCGTGGGTTGACCACGATCAACGTCGACGAGGGCATCTCGATCGGGGACGGCGCCACCGCGCCGGCCCCCGTCGCCGGGGACGAGCCGGAGGTGGCCACCGGGGAGCGCGCCGCGGGCCAGCACGGCAACGTGGCGCACTCCCACGGCGCCGGGTCGCCGACCGCGCCGGGCGCCTCGCGCGCCTCGCGGATCGCGGCGCACGACCCCGGCGCGTTCGCCGCGCCCGGCCCGCGGGCGGAGGAGTGGAAGTTCACCCCGCTGAAGCCGCTCGAGCCGCTGTTCGCCCCCGCCGGGCCGAGCGCTCACCGCCTCGCGGTCAGCGTCGAGGCGCCCACCGGTGTGGTCCACGAGCGTCGCGCCAGCGAGACCCACCGGGCCTACACGCCCGGAGACGTGCCCGCGGCCGTGGCCTGGTCGGACTCCGAGGCCACGGGGGGCAGCGACGTCATCGCCATCCCGGCGCAGGCGGTCCTCGAGGAGTCCGTGACCGTGCGGGTCACCGCCAGCGGTGAGCGCAGCGTGGGGCACCTCGTCGTCGACGCCGGTGCCTACAGCGACGCCACGGTGGTCATCGACCAGGTGGGCTCCGGCGCGAGCTCCTCCGGCGTCGAGGTCCGGGTCGGTGAGGGGGCGAGGCTGCGGGTCGTCAGCGTGCAGCAGCACGACGACGACGCCGTCCACGCGGCGCAGCACGAGGCCCTCGTGGGCCGCGACGCCACGTACAAGCACGTCGCGGTCACGCTCGGTGGTGCGCTGGTGCGGCTCTCCGCCACGGTGCGCTACGACGGCCCGGGCGGTGACGCCGAGCTGCTCGGGGTCTACTTCGCCGACGCCGGCCAGCACCTGGAGCACCGCTCGTTCGTGGACCACCAGGTCGAGAAGTGCCGCTCCAACGTCACGTACAAAGGTGCGCTGCAGGGCAAGACCGCCCGCACGGTGTGGGTGGGCGACGTGCTCATCGGCGCGGGTGCCCTGGGGACCGACACGTACGAGCTGAACCGCAACCTCGTGCTCACCGACGGCGCCCGCGCGGACTCCGTGCCGAACCTCGAGATCGAGACCGGCGAGATCGTCGGTGCCGGTCACGCCAGCGCCACCGGGCGCTTCGACGACGAGCAGCTGTTCTACCTGGGCTCCCGCGGCATCCCCGAGGACGTCGCGCGCCGCATGGTGGTGCGTGCCTTCTTCTACGAGGTGCTGCAGCAGATCGGCGTGCCCGAGGTCACCGAGCGCCTCGCCGAGGCCATCGACGCCGAGCTGGCAGGGGCGCCGCTCCCGGCGGTCACCCCCTGATGGCCGAGGTGCGCGTCTGCTCCGCGTCCGACGTCCCCGCCCCCGGAGCCCTGCAGGTGATGGTGGCGGCGGACGGCGGGCAGGAGGTCCCGGTGGCGGTCGTGCGGAGCAGCTCCGGCGACCTGCACGCCATCGGTGACACCTGCACGCACCAGCAGGTCTCCCTGTCCGAGGGGGAGGTCGAGGGGGAGCAGATCGAGTGCTGGCTGCACGGCTCGCTGTTCGACCTGCGCACCGGCGCCCCGGACTCCCTGCCCGCCATCACCCCCGTCCCGGTGTACACGCTGCGGCTCGACGGCGACGACGTCCTCGTCGACGTCGCCCGCCCGGCGCCCACCGCCATCATCCAGAGCTGAGGAGCTTCATGACCACCCTCGAGATCCGTGGCCTCCACGTCTCCATCACCGAGTCCGACGGCACCGCCAAGGAGATCCTCCGCGGCGTCGACCTCACCATCTCGTCCGGCGAGACGCACGCGATCATGGGCCCCAACGGGTCCGGCAAGTCCACGCTCGCATACTCGATCGCCGGGCACCCGAAGTACGACATCACCGCAGGGACGGTCACGCTCGACGGCGAGGACGTCCTGGCGATGAGCGTCGACGAGAGGGCCCGCGCAGGGATGTTCCTCGCGATGCAGTACCCCGTCGAGGTCCCGGGCGTGACCGTCTCGAACTTCCTGCGGACCGCGAAGACCGCGATCGACGGCGAGGCCCCGAAGCTGCGCCACTGGACCAAGGACGTCAAGAAGGCCATGAGCGACCTGCGCATGGACCCCACGTTCGCGGAGCGCAACGTCAACGAGGGCTTCTCCGGCGGTGAGAAGAAGCGCCACGAGATCCTCCAGATGGAGCTGCTCGCCCCGAAGGTCGCCGTCCTGGACGAGACCGACTCCGGGCTCGACGTCGACGCGCTCAAGGTGGTGGCCGACGGCGTGAACCGGGTCCGTGACACCGGCGACACCGGCATCCTGCTCATCACCCACTACACCCGGATCCTGCGCTACGTGAAGCCGGACTTCGTCCACGTCTTCGTGGCGGGGCGCATCGCCGAGCAGGGCGGGCCCGAGCTCGCGGATGACCTCGAGGAGAACGGCTACGACCGCTTCCTCGCCGGCGCCGCCTCCGAGAGCGCGGCGGTGGGGGCATGAGCGAGGACACCGCAGCCAGCGCTCCCGCAGCTCCGGCCCAGGGTGGCACCACCGTCCTGGAGGAGGTCGAGGAGGCGATGCACGACGTGATCGACCCCGAGCTCGGCATCAACGTCATGGACCTGGGGCTCGTCTACGGCTGTCACGTCGACGACGGGCAGGCCGTCATCGACATGACGCTCACCTCGGCCGCCTGCCCGCTCACGGACGTCATCGAGGACCAGATCGACCAGGCGCTGTCCGGTCTCGTCGAGAGCCACCGCATCAACTGGGTGTGGATGCCGCCGTGGGACATGGGCAAGATCACCGACGACGGGCGCGACCAGCTGCGCGCCCTCGGGTTCAACATGTGACGAGCGACGACCACCGCGCCACGGCTCGTCCGGGGGCCACCTCTCGCCTGGCGGAGGTGGCCCCCGAGCGCGTCCCCGGGTGGGTGCGGCGGTTCACCGCCTCTCACGGCGCCGTGTCGGTCGTCGGCGGGACGGAGACCGTGGAGGTCGGTGCCGGCGACGGCGCCCGGGCCGTGCTCGGCGTGCCGTGGCCGCCCCTGGACCTGGAGGGCGACGACCCGATCACCGGGCTGGCGGACCACGCCGCGCTCCCACGCACCGCTGCGCTGCTGCTCGTGCGTCGCGGGGGCTTCGCTGCAGGGCTCGCCCGCGACGGCGCGCTCCTCGACCACTCCGGCGGCACCAGGCACGTGCAGGGGCGCACCGCCGCGGGAGGCTGGTCCCAGCAGCGCTACGCGCGCCGGCGCGCGAACCAGGCCACCGCCCTCGTCGGCGCGGCGGCCGGCGCGCTGGAGAAGGTGCTGGCGCGCGCGGCGCACCGCCCGGACGTCCTCGTCGTCGGCGGTGACCGCTCGCTGGTCGACCAGGCGCTCGCCGGCTCCGGGCTCGCCGCGCTGGCGTCCCTGCCCCGTGGCCCGCTGCTCGACGTGCCTGACCCCCGTCACGGCGTCCTCGTCGAGGCGGCGCGGCGCGCCCGCGCGGTCCGGGTGATCATCACTGATGGTCCCGTACGGTGACGGTGCGTCGGGCACTTGAGCCATCCGTACGGTCCGGGCGTCGAGACGCCAGATGTGGGGGCGTCCCGGGCGCCGTCCGGTGCGAGGATGCCGCGCTGCCGTAGGGGCGGCGCAGCGCACCCGCCCGTGGAGGACCATGACGCTCACCGTCGGGAGCCGGCACGCCCGGCGGCGACCCCCGCCGGCCCAGCGTCCCGTCGCCAGGCGCTACCGGGCCGAGATCGACGGTCTGCGCGGTCTGGCCGTGGCACTCGTCGTCTTCTACCACGTCGCCACCGGACGGGTCTCCGGCGGCGTCGACGTCTTCCTGGTGCTCAGCGGGTTCTTCCTCGTCACCGCTCTCGGCCGCCAGGTGGAGCGCACCGGCCGGGTGGCGGTCGCGGCGACCCTGTCGCGCACCGCGTGGCGGCTGGTGCCGACGACGCTGCTGGTGCTCGTCGCCACGCTCGCCGCCTCGGTCTGGGTGCTGCCGCGCTCGCGGTGGCGCGAGGTCGCCGATCACCTGCTCTCCTCGGTGACGTTCACGGAGAACCTCCGGCTGGTGCGCGAGGCCGTGGACTACAACGCCGCCAACGTCCTCGCCAGCCCCCTGCAGCACCTGTGGTCGCTCTCGATCCAGGCCCAGGTGCTGATCGCCACCCCGCTGCTCGTGGCGCTGGGCGTCGCCGTGCTGGTGCGCCGGGGCGCCCTGGCGCACGGCCGCCGGGTGAGCCTGGCCGCGGTGACCGTCGTGACCGCCGCGTCCTTCGCCTGGTCGGTGGTGCTCACCGCGGACGACCAGCAGGTGGCCTACTTCTCCAGCCTCGCTCGGCTGTGGGAGCTGGGCGCCGGCGCGCTGGTCGCCCTGCTGCTGGTCCACCTGCGGCCGGGTCGGCGCACGGCCACCGTGCTGGGCTGGGCGGGGGTGCTCGCGCTGCTCCTCTGCGGCGCGGTGGTCGACGGTGCCCAGCGCTTCCCGGGGTGGGAGGCCTCGTGGCCGGTGCTGTGCGCCGTCGCGGTGCTCGTCGCGGGCGACCGGGGCGGCCCCGGCGGAGCGCACCACCTGCTGTCCTGGGGGCCTGCACGCTGGCTCGGGCGCATCTCCTTCGCCCTCTACCTGTGGCACTGGCCGGTGCTGGTGCTCTACCTGGTGCGGTCCGGGCGTGACGCGCCCTCGCTGACCGGCGCGCTGGCCGTCGTCAGCCTCTCGCTGCTGCTCGCCGCGCTGACGCAGCCCTTGATCGAGGGCCCCGCCCGCGCGTGGTCGGCCGCCCGCCGCCCGGTGGTCTCCACCGCGGTGCTCGTGGCCTGCGCCGCCCCGCTGGTGCTGGTGGGCGCCGGCACCACCGCGTGGCTGGACCGGGCGGCGGCCAGGGCCGGCGACGGCCTGGACGCCGCCGCCCACCCGGGGGCGAGCGCGCTGGTCGGCGCCGAGGTCCCCGGCGGCGACGTGGAGCCGCTGCCGTCGTCGGCCGTGCTCCGCGAGGACTGGCCGAGCCTGCCGGAGGACAGCTGCACCGACGAGGACGACCCGGGGCTCGGGGGCACGCAGACCGAGGTGTGCGTCGTGGGGCGGAGCGACGCCGAGCGGCGGCTGGTCGTGGTCGGTGACTCCCACGCCGCCCAGTGGCTGCCGCCCCTGGCCGCCCTCGCGAGCGAACGCTCGTGGCAGGTGGTCTCGATCGTGCGCGGCGGCTGCAACCTGTCGACGGAGTCGGAGTTCGTCCAGGAGGGCTGGCCGGGCTACGAGGACTGCGTGGTGTGGCGCTCGCACCTGGTGGAGCGGATCGTCGGCCTGGAGCCGGACCTGGTCGTCACCCTCGGCACCCGCACCGACGCGGTGAGCGAGGAGGTGGTGCCCCCCGGCTTC
Source organism: Quadrisphaera sp. (assembly GCA_029257185.1). GTDB lineage: Bacteria > Actinomycetota > Actinomycetes > Actinomycetales > Quadrisphaeraceae > CADCUY01. Next base: position 17,216 of record JARICT010000069.1, on the reverse strand, counting down.
GTCGCCGCGTGGCGGCAGCTCGCCGACGCCGGGGTGCGCGTGGTCGCGATGCGCGACAGCCCCCGGCACGTCGAGGACACGCCGGACTGCGTGGCACGGCTCGGCGCCGAGGACCCGAGCTGCAGCATCGCGGTCTCGGACGTCTACGCCGACGGCATGCTCGAGCGGGAGGCCCAGGCCCTGCCCTCCGCGGTGATCCTGCTGGACACCCGCGGCTACTTCTGCGACGAGCTCTCCTGCCCGCCCGTGATCGGCAACGTCCGGGTCTACCTCGACGGCGGTCACGTCACCAGCACCTACATGCGCACCACCGCCCCGCTGCTCGAGCGCGACCTGCTGGAGCTCACCGGCTGGTGAGCGGCAGCGCGCGGCTGCTGACCCCCGCCAGGCCGGTCCGGGAACACCGGCCGGCGCGCGGGCGCTGGCCCTGGAGGACACCACCGGGCTGACCGCTCGCCCCGAAGACTGGAGAGACATGATCACCGCGACCGACGTCGAGCTGCGCGCCGGCCCCCGCCTGCTCGTCGAGCACGCCCACCTGCGGGTCGGCCCCGGCGACCGGATCGGGCTGGTGGGCCGCAACGGCGCCGGGAAGACCACGCTGACCCGGGTGCTCTCGGGGGAGACCCAGCCGGCCGGCGGCACGGTGACGCGCTCGGGGACCGTCGGGTACCTGCCGCAGGACTCGCGCAGCGGCGACCTCACGCAGACCGGGTTCCAGCGGGTGCTCTCCGCTCGGGAGCTGGACGTCGTCAGCTCACGGATGCGCGACTGCGAGCTGGCGATGGCCAGCGACGACGAGAAGGTCCGCGACGCCGCCATGACGCGATACCCCAAGCTCGAGGCGCGCTTCACGGCCGCCGGCGGGTACGCCGCCGAGGCGGAGGCCTCGGCCATCGCGGCGAACCTCTCGCTCGGGGACCGGGTGCTCTCCCAGGAGCTCTCCACCCTGTCCGGCGGCCAGCGCCGACGTGTCGAGCTCGCCCGGATCCTGTTCTCCGACGCGTCCGTCCTGCTGCTCGACGAGCCCACGAACCATCTCGACGCCGACTCCGTCACCTGGCTGCGAGAGCACCTGAAGACCTTCCCCGGCGGGCTCGTGGTCATCAGCCACGACGTGGAGCTGCTGGACGCGGTCGTCAACAAGGTGGTCCACCTCGACGCGAACCGCGGGGTGCTCGACGCCTACAACGTGGGGTGGCAGACGTACCTCAAGGCCCGCGCGACGGACGAGGAACGGCGCCGGCGTGAGCGCGCCACGGCGGAGAAGAAGGCCGGCGTGCTCATGGCCCAGGCCGACAAGATGCGGGCCAAGGCCACCAAGGCCGTCGCCGCCCAGCAGATGGCCAAGAGGGCCGAGCGGATGCTCGCCGGTGCGGAGACCACGCGCAAGGCCGACCGCGTCGCCAAGCTGCGCTTCCCCGAGCCGTCAGCGTGCGGACGCACCCCGCTGACGGCCGAGCACCTGTCGAAGTCCTACGGCTCGTTGGAGATCTTCTCCGGCGTCGACCTTGCCGTCGACCGCGGGGCGAAGGTGGTCGTCCTCGGCCTGAACGGCGCCGGGAAGACCACGCTGCTGCGCCTGCTCGCGGGCGTCGAGGACCCCGACACCGGCGAGGTGCTGCCCGGTCACGGCCTCAAGCTCGGCTACTACGCCCAGGAGCACGAGACCATCGACCCCGAGCGCACCGTGCTCTCGAACATGGTGACCTCGGCCCCGCACCTCGACGACACGGGCGTGCGCAGCGTCCTCGGGTCGTTCCTGTTCGTCGGCGACGACGTGCACAAGCCGGCGGGGGTGCTCTCGGGTGGGGAGAAGACCCGGCTGGCGCTCGCGATGCTCGTGGTCAGCGCGGCGAACGTGCTCCTTCTCGACGAGCCCACGAACAACCTCGACCCGGCCTCGCGCGCCGAGGTCCTCGACGCCCTGCGCCGCTACTCCGGAGCCGTCATCCTCGTCACCCACGACGAGGGGGCGGTGCTGGCCCTCGAGCCCGAGAAGGTGGTCATGCTGCCCGACGGCGTGGAGGACCACTGGACCCCGGACTACGCCGAGCTGGTCTCGCTGGCCTGAGAGGCAGCACCGGGCCGGGGACTCCGGATTGCCAGGCGTGATCCAAAAGCCTTACGCTGTCAGCAGGGTCGATCAGGGGCCTTGCGGGAGACGCACGCTGCTGGAGACGACCGGCGGTGAGGCGTCGTCCCGGGCACGTGCGGGAAGAGGAACCATGGCAGAGCCGTACAAGAAGGGCGAGCGCGTCATCGGCGACAGCCGCAGTGCGCTGGCCGACGAGCTGAAGGACCGGTACGCGGCGGGGGCGAGCATCCGCACGTTGGCCGCCGAGACAGGACGGTCGTACGGGTTCGTGCACCGCATCCTCTCCGAGACCGAGACCCCGCTGCGCAGCCGGGGTGGAGCGACGCGAGGAGCTGCCGCAGCGGCGAGCTGAGGCGGGCGGCGGGCGCGGCGGACCTCCGGGCCGCCGCGCCCGTCCCGTCCCCGGACGCCAGCCGCCGCTCAGCGGGCCTCTGCGGCGTCGAGGACGGCGTCCTCGGCCTCCTCGTCCACGCGGCGCCGGCGCCTGCGCTCCTCAGCGACGCTGGTGGGTGAGGGCGCGCCGCTGATGCGTGCCGCCTCGTCGCCGCGCGTGCGCCGGACGTGCACCGCCAGCAGAGCCCACATCCCGGCGGCGAAGACGAACCACTGCAGGGAGTACCCGAGGTGCGGGCCGGGATCGGGGTCCGGCTCGGGGAGGAGGGCCGGCGCCGCCGACGGACGAGGGTTCTCCGTGGCCAGCTGCCCGTAGGCCCTGGTCTCCAGCCCGGTGGTGGTCTCGCGAGGCGTCCGGTCCGCGAGCGCCGCGCCCACGCTCCCGGAGAGGTCGATGCGCTGGACCTGCCCCGCCGGTGCCTCCCGGCCGTCGCCCGGCTCGGGCGCGCGCAGGCGGACGACGGCGCTCACGGACCCGTCGGGCGGCGCGGGCACGCTGTCGGGTTCGCGACCGCTCGCACCCGAGGGGACCCATCCCCGGTTCACCATGAGCGTGGTGCCGGCGCCCTCATCGTCCAGGACGAGGGGCACGAGGACGTAGTACCCGTAGGTCCCGTCCAGGGGCCGGTTGCGCACCAGCAGCGTGCCCTCCTCGACGTAGGTGCCCTGCACCGCGAGGGGCGTGTACTCGTCGACGTCGACGAACGCGTCCTGCGCCCCACCGAGCACGGCCCCCCACGGCCGCGGTCCCGCGTCCCAGTTGCTCTCCACCACCGCGATCTTCGCGAGCTTGGTCTCGCGGCGGTCCAGCTGCCAGAACCCCAGCAGCACGCAGACCGCCGAGGCCACGAGCGTCAGCGCCACCGGCCTGACCCAGCGTGAGCCCGTCATCGACGCGCCCCTCTCAGGCCGTGCGGACGCGGTGCTCCAGGTCGTCCGCCGACTCCACCTCGCGCAGGAATCCCCTGACCTCGAGGTGCTCGCTCAGCGAGGTCAGGTGGTCTGCGCACGCCAGCCACGTCTTGCGACGCTCCAAGGTGTGAAGCCGAGGGTTGTTCCACCTCAGCGCCCACACGGCGTGCGTGCCGCAGGCACGCGCGCTGCAGACGGGATCGGACGGTGGCTCGTGCTGGAAGCCCGGCATGGGAGCAGTGTCCACCCTCGACGGCCCCAGGTCCACCGGGCGTCCGCCCGTCGTCAGGACGCGCCGGCACGCCTCTTCTCCCGACCGCCGTGCCCGTGCGTGCCGCCCAGCGCGGAGCGGGGCGCCGACCCGTGCGGGCGGGGCGAGGACGGTGCGGCGTAGGAGTGCTGCCAGCCGGCGCCGCGCAGGGGAGGCGCCGACCGCGGGTCCGCCCACGGGTCGGAGGCCGGGACGGTCCGGGAGGGCACCGCGGCGATGGCGCGCGGAGCAGGGGCACCGGACCCACCGTGCCCGGCACCGTCCCCGGTGCCGCCCCCGGTGCCGGCCGCCATCATCGCGGTCGGCGGCTCGCTGCGCCGCTCCCGGCCGGCGTTCGCCATGAGGACCGCGACGTAGGGGAGGAAGACCGCGCCCACGGCGGCCACCCACGCGTACCAGTGCCCGTAGAGCACGAACGCGAGCACGAAGCACAACAGGCGGACCGTCATGGAGATCATGTAGCGCCGCGCACGCAGGGAGACGTCGGCCTGCTGGCTGCGCCGCGCGCCCGTGATGCCGAAGACGGCGACGTCCGGGCGGGAGGACCTCGAACGGCCACGACCCGAGCCGCTCCCCGGCGCCCGCGTCGCGGACTCCCGCCTCGTCGAGCGGCTCGTCCGGGACGACGAGGTCTTCTGCATCCGATCACGGTACGCCGCACACCATCGACGGGCCAGGCCACGGCGGGCCCCGGCACGGTGGCCTTGGTCACGCCCCGCAGGGGTGCGGCGGTCGTGGTCCTCGTGCGCGGTCGGTACGGTGCCGGGCGTGGACGACGCCGCGCCAGAGCCCGACACCCGAGCGACCCCCCCGACCCCTCCCGCCGGCCCTGGCCGCACCGCGGCGTCCAGCGCCCGCCGCGTCGTCCTGGTGACGGGCGCCAGCCGGGGGATCGGCCATGCGATCGCCGCGGCCTTCGTCGCGAGCGGTGACGCGGTCGCCGGCACGTACCGGTCCGGCGCTGCTGCGGACGTGCCAGCCGGCGTGCTCGCCGTGGAGTGCGACATCACCTCCACCGAGTCCGTCGACGCCGCCTTCTCCCGCGTGGAGGCCGAGCTGGGGCCCGTGGAGGTCCTGGTGGCCAACGCCGGTGCGAACCGCGACGCCCTGGTCCTGCGGACCCGCGACGACGACTTCGCGTCCTCGGTGGACGTCAACCTCACCGGCGCCTACCGCGTCGTGAGGCGCGCCACCAAGGGGATGGTCCGCCTGCGCCGTGGCCGCGTGGTGCTCATGTCCTCGGTGGTCGCCATGACCGGCTCGGCCGGGCAGACGGCCTACGGGTCCGCCAAGGCGGGGCTCGTCGGGCTCGCCCGGTCCCTGGCCCGGGAGGTGGGCCCACGCGGCATCACCGCGAACGTCGTCGCCCCGGGCTTCGTCGACGTCGGGATGACGACCACCCTCGAGGCGTCCGTGCGTGACGGATACCTCGAGCGCATCCCGCTCGGCCGTTTCGCCTCGCCGCAGGACGTCGCCGGCGTGGTCACCTTCCTCGCCTCCGACGCCGGCGCGTACGTGACCGGGGCGCTCGTACCCGTCGACGGCGGCCTCGGCATGGGTCACTGACGCCCCACCACCTGCACCTGCACCCACCACCACCGACAGGGAGTCACACGCATGGGTCTGCTCGAGGGCAAGAAGCTGCTGGTCACGGGGGTGCTGACGGACGCGTCCATGGCCTTCCACGTCGCCCGGCTCGCGCAGGAGCAGGGAGCGAGCGTGGTGCTGTCCTCCTTCGGCCGCCAGCAGCGCATCACCGAGGTCATCGCCCGGCGCCTCCCCCACCCTGCGCCGGTCGTGACGCTCGACGTCTCCGACGAGGACGACCTGGGGGCGCTGGCCGGCAGGGTGCGCGAGCACGTCGACTCCCTCGACGGGGTCGTGCACTCCATCGGCTTCGCCCCGCAGTCCACGATGGGCGACGGCTTCCTCACCGCCGGGTGGTCCGACGTCTCCACCGCGCTGCAGATCTCCGCCTTCTCCCTCCAGGCGCTCGCCGTGGCGACCACGCCGCTCATGAACGCGGGTTCCTCCGTCGTGGGGCTCACCTTCGACGCGTCGCTGGCGTGGCCGGTCTACGGGTGGATGGGCGTCGCCAAGGCGGCGTTCGAGTCCACCTCCCGGTACCTGGCGCGCGAGCTCGGCCCGGTCGGGGTGCGCTGCAACCTCGTGGCCGCCGGCCCGGTGCGCACCACCGCGGCCAAGGCCATCCCGGGCTTCGAGGTCTTCGAGACCCTCTGGGACGACCGCGCGCCGCTCCGCTGGGACGTCAAGGACCCGATCCCGCCCGCGCAGGCGTGCGTGGCGCTGATGTCCGACTGGTTCCCCAAGACCACCGGGGAGATCGTCCACGTCGACGGGGGGGTGCACGCGGTCGGGGCGTGAGGTGACGTCCTCGCGCGGACCGTGACGGCAGGGGGCCGTGCGGGTCCTCGGTCGTCGGGGGATCACCCGTCCGCGGTGTCTGCGGCGTCCGTGCACCACGCCGGGCCGTGGCCGGGTGATGATGATCGTCGCCGCGCCGTCCCCGACGCGGCCTGTCTCTCGTGGAGGTTGACGTGGACCCGCTGGGCGCCGGCATCGTCATCGTTGTCGCGCTCGTCGTCGCGCTCGCCGCCGCCGCCGTGGTGCTGGCGACCCGCTACAAGATCGCCTCGCCCTCCGAGGCCTTCATCATCACCGGGCGCAAGGGCAAGGCCGTGCGCAACCCCGAGACCGGGGAGGTCACCACCGACCTCTCCGGCCAGAAGGTGGTCATGGGCGGCGGCGTCTTCGTGCGTCCGGTCACGCAGCGCCGGTACTCGCTCTCGCTGTTCTCGCGGCGGATCATCGTGCGCATCACGGGCGCGGTGTCCAAGCAGGGCATCCGCCTGAACCTCGACGCGGTGGCCATCGTGAAGGTGGGCGGCACGGAGGACTCCGTGCGCGCCGCCGCGCAGCGGTTCCTCCACCAGCAGGACGAGATCGAGTCCTTCACCCAGGAGGTCCTGGCCGGCTCGCTGCGCTCCATCGTCGGCACGCTGACCGTCGACGAGATCATCCGTGACCGCGCCGCCTTCGCCACGCAGGTCGCCGAGGAGTCCATCTCCTCCCTGAGCAACCAGGGACTGGTGCTCGACACCTTCCAGATCCAGGACGTCTCCGACGACAGCAGCTACCTCACCGACCTCGGTCGCCCCGAGGCCGCCGCGGCCAAGCGCACCGCCGACATCGCCGAGGCCGGGGCGATGCGCGAGTCCTCCCAGGCCGAGGCCAAGGCGAACGAGGCCATCGCCGAGGCCCAGCGCGACCTGGACCTGCGCCGGTCCTCCTTCAAGGCCGACACCGACCGCGCCGCGGCAGAGGCCAACGCCGCCGGCTCGCTCGCGAAGGCCGAGCGCGACCAGGAGGTCCTCACCAGCCAGGAGGTCGTCGCCCAGCGCCAGGCAGCGCTGACCGAGCGCCAGCTCGACACCGAGGTGCGCCGGCCCGCCGACGCCGCCCGCTACCGCAGCGAGCAGGAGGCCCAGGCCCGGCGGAACTCCGAGATCTTCGAGGCCGAGGCGCGCAAGGCCACCGGCATCGCTGCCGCCCAGGCCGACGCGGAGCGCGTCAACCTCTCGTCCGTGGCCGACGCCGAGCGCGAGCGCCGCACCGCGACCGTGGCGGCCGAGCGGGTGCGCCTCGAGGGTGAGGCCGAGCTGACCAGGCGCCGGGCGCTCGCCGAGGCCGTGGCCGCGGAGGGCGAGGCCGAGGCCGCCGCGATCCGCGCGAAGGGTGAGGCCGAGGCCGCGACGCTGGAGAAGCGCGCCGAGGCGTTCGAGAAGTACGGGCAGGCGGCCATCACGCAGATGGCCATCGAGGTGCTGCCGCAGATGGCCAGGGAGCTCGCCGCGCCGATCGCCGGCATCAGCGACATGACGGTCATCAGCAAAGACGGCGCCGGCGCGCTGTCCCGCTCGGTGGCGGACAACCTCTCCGAGACCCTCGAGGTGGTCAAGCGGACCACCGGCGTCGACCTCGGTGCCATGCTGAGCCGCAGCGACGCGTCGTCCGCGCGACCCACCCCGGAGGGGTGACCGACCGCCGCCGAGGACCCCCGGGCCCGAGCGCTCGACGCCGGCAGGTCAGGTGGGCGGGGCGCTCGGGCCGAACCGCTCCACGTGCAGCGCCTCCGTCGGTGAGCCGGCCCGCGCCAGCACCGCCTCGGCGGCGGCCGCGAAGGGCGTCGACCCGCACACGAAGACCTCCGGCGGTCTCTCGCAGGTCGCAGCCCTGAGCACCCGAGCCAGGGGCCCCTCGACGTCGGCCACGGCGATACGGCCCGCTGGGCGTCCGACGGGCGAGCTCTGACGGCTGAGCACCACGGTCGACCCCTCGCCCCACTCCCCGGCATACAGCACGTGCGCCTCGTCGCGGAAGGAGACCACCGCCTGGATCTCGGCGACCTCGCGGCAGGCCGCCCGCGCCGCACGGGCGTGGCGCAGCATCGCCATCAGCGGCACCACGCCGGAGCCACCGCCCACGGCCAGCGCCGGCCGGGTCCCGCGCCAGACGAACCACCCGCCGAACGGCCCGCGCACGGTGAGGGTGTCGCCCGCGCGGACCTCGTCGTGGAGGTAGGGGGAGACCTCGCCGTCGCCGAGCCTCTCGACGGTCAGCTCCACGTGCCCGACGTCCTCCGGGGGGCTGGCGATCGAGTACGACCGCTCCGCCCGGTACCCGTCCGCCGCCGACAGGCGCACGACGTAGTGCTGACCCGGCACGTGGGCCTCCCAGGACGGGAGCGCGAGGCGGAACGTGGAGGTGGTGGCGGTCTCGCGGCGGACCTCGACCACCTCGGCGTCCATCCACCGGCGGGCGGCGCCGGTCTCGGGAGGGTTGCGCAGCGCGGCGCCGCCGAGCGTGGGCAGCGGGGGGAGCGGGGCGCCGCAGAGGTCGGTGTGCGGGGGCGGGCCGGGCAGGCTCACCCGTCGCCCGCGTAGCGCTGCTCGCGCCACGGGTCACCGCGGTGGTGGTAGCCGTGGCGCTCCCAGAAGCCGGGCTCGTCGTGGTCGAGGAAGCGGAGGCCGGCGACCCACTTGGCCGACTTCCAGAAGTACAGGTGGGGGACCAGCATCCGCACCGGCCCGCCGTGCTCCGTGGTCAGCGGGCGGCCCTCGTGCTCCCACACCAGCCACGCCCTGCCGCCGGTGAGGTCCTCGACCGGCAGGTTGGTCGTGTACCCGCTGGAGGACCAGGAGAGGGCGTGCGTGGCGCTGGGGGCCACGCCGGCGAGGTCGAGCACGGAGTCGAGGCTCGCACCGGTGAAGGACGTCCCCAGCTTGCTCCAGGTCGTCACGCAGTGGATGTCGCCCTCCCACGTCGAGCGGGGCAGGGCGCGGAGCTCTGCGGCGGTGAGGGACGTCGGGCGCTCCACGAGACCGTCGACGGTGAAGGTCCACGTCTTCGACGAGACGTTCGGCGTGGCCTCGGCGGTCAGCACGGGGTAGTCGGACCCGACGTCGTACTGGCCCGGAGGCAGGCGCGCGTCGCGCCCTCGGCGGCCGACGAAGGGGGCGGGGCTGCTCATGCGGCCCAGGGTAGGGGCGCGGTGGCCGGGCTCAGCGCTGGTGGCGCCCGACGATGAGCTGCATCACCTCGGCCCGGGTGCTCGCCTCCCGCATCCCCCCGCGCACGGCGGAGGTGACCGTGGTGGCCGAGGGGGTGCGGGTGCCGCGCATGGACATGCAGGTGTGCTCGGCCTCGACGACCACCATCACCCCCCTCGGCGACAGGTGGGTGACCAGCGCGTCGGCCACCTGCGTGGTCAGGCGCTCCTGGAGCTGGGGGCGCCGCGCGTACACGTCGACCAGACGTGCCAGCTTCGACAGCCCCGTGACCCGTCCGTCGGCACCCGGGATGTACCCGACGTGGGCCACGCCCCGGAAGGGCAGCAGATGGTGCTCGCAGACGGAGGCCACGTCGATGTCCCGCACGAGGACCAGCTCCTCGTGCCCTGCGTCGAAGCTCGTGGTGAGGACCTCCTCGGCGCTGGTGCGCAGGCCGGCGAAGAGCTCCAGCCCCGCGCGGGCGACCCGCTGGGGAGTCTCGACCAGTCCCTCACGGTCCGGGTCCTCACCGATGGCCAGCAGGAGCTCGCGGACGGCCGCGGCCACGCGCGGAGCGTCGTACGGGGCAGCCCGGGGCACGTCCGGCCGGGCGGTCACCACGCGTCGTCCGCGACCGCGCCGAGCGGCACGAGATCCACCTCCGCCATGGCCGCCACCTCCTCGATCTCGGCTCGCGAGAGACCCAGGAGGTGCAGCACGCTGTCCAGGAAGGGCACGCTGATGGTGGTCTGGGCCGCGGCGCGCAGGACCGGCTTGGCGTTGAAGGCGATGCCGAGCCCTGCCGCCGCGAGCATGTCGAGGTCGTTGGCGCCGTCGCCGATCGCCACGGTGCGCGAGAGAGGGAGGCCTTCGTCGGCGGCGAACTGACGCAGGGCCTCGGCCTTCTCGGCGCGCCCGACGACCTTCCCGAGCGTCCTTCCGGTCAAGAGGTTCGACGAGACCTCGAGGGCGTTGGCCCGCACGTGGTCGATCCCGAGGCTCGCGGCCAGCGGGCCGACCACCTCGACGAAGCCGCCCGAGACCAGGGCGAGGGTGTACCCGAGGTGGTGCAGGACGTCGACCAGCGTCTTCGCGCCGGGGGTCAGCCGCACCTCGCCGACGACGTCCGCCACGGCGTCCACGTGCAGCCCGGCCAGCGCGGCGACGCGCTGGCGCAGGGAGGTGGCGAAGTCGACGTGCCCGTGCATCGCCGCCTCGGTCAGCGCGCTCACCTCGTCGCTGCGCCCGGCGTGGGCCGCGAGCAGCTCGACGACCTCGTCCTGGATGAGGGTGGAGTCCACGTCGAGCACCACGAGCCGGCGCCCGTGGCGCGCGAGGCCCGCCGGTGACACCGCGACGTCGACCCCCAGCCCGGCGGCGCGCGACGCGAGCGTGGCGCGGAGGTCGTCCAGGGACGCCCCCGAGACGTCGATCTCCACCGCCGCGACCGGCTCCCGCGAGAGGTGGCGCACGCGGTCGATCCGGGCGCCCGACCCGGCGATGTCCTCGGTGACCCGAGCCAGGGCACCGGCCGAGAGCTGGGCCGCGAGCACGCAGACGTACACGTGGTCGCCGTCGCTCGGGCCGGTGTGGGCCTCCTCCCTCGAGGAGGTGAGCGTGAGGTCGAGGTCGGCCGCCGCGGCGGCGAGCGCGCGCTCCAGGTCCGGGGCGTCGCTGCCGGCCCTCGGGGTGAGCGCCAGGGAGATCGTGACGTGGTCGCGCACGAGCATCTGCCGCAGGTCGACGACGTCGGCTCCGGCGGCCTCCAGCGCGTCCAGGACGGCCGCGACGACCCCGGGGCGGTAGCTGCCGGTGAAGGTGGCGAGGACCGGGGCGGTCGCCGCCGTGAGGACGTCGCTCACGCCACCCCCGGGCCGGCGGCGAGGCCGTCCTCGTGGTCGGGCGGGTCCTGCGGGACCGTCTCGGGCTCGGGCACGACGTGCCCCTTGCCGACGACGGTGATCCCCGAGGCCGTCACGGTGTAGCCGGCGGCCTCGTCGGCGGCCAGGTCCACACCGACCGTCGCCCCGGGCGGGACCACGACGTTCTTGTCGATGATGGCTCGGCGCACGACGGCGTGACGCCCCACCTCGACCCCGTCCATGAGGACCGAGTCGGAGACCTCGGCCCACGAGTGGAGGCGCACACCGGCGCCGATGACGCAGTGGTCCACGGTGGCGCCGGAGACGATGGTGCCGAGCCCGACCTGCGAGTCCACGGCCGACCCCACGCGCCCCGCGGAGTGGTGGACGAACTTGGCCGGCGGCAGCGACGGCTGGCGGCTGAGGATCGGCCAGGCGTCGTTGTAGAGGTTGAAGGCGGGGGTCACCGAGATGAGGTCCATCGAGGCCTCGTAGTAGCTGTCGAGCGTCCCCACGTCGCGCCAGTAGGCGGTGGTGTCGGTCTCCGCGCCGGGGATGTCGTTGTCCTTGAAGTCGTACACGCCCGCGAGCTGCTGGTCGACGAACCACGGCACGATGTCGCCGCCCATGTCGTGCCGGCTGCCCTCGACGTCGAAGTCGCGCGTCACGGCGTCGACCAGGGCGTCCGCGTCGAACACGTAGTTGCCCATCGACGCCAGCACCTCGCCGGGGGAGTCGGCGAGGCCCGTGGGGTCCTTCGGCTTCTCGAGGAACGCGGCGATCCTGTCCGGGGCCGAGGCCTCGGTGTCGATGACCCCGAACTGGTCGGCCAGCTCGATGGGCTGGCGGATCGCCGCGACGGTGCACGGCAGCCCGGAGGCGACGTGCTGCTCGACCATCTGCGAGAAGTCCATCTTGTACACGTGGTCCGCCCCGACCACGACGATGATGTCGGGCTTCTCGTCGCGGATGAGGTTCAAGGACTGGAAGATCGCGTCGGCGCTGCCGAGGTACCAGCGCGGGCCGAGGCGCTGCTGGGCGGGCACGGGGGTGACGTAGTTCCCGATCATCGTGGACATGCGCCAGGTCAGGGTGACGTGCTTGTCGAGGGAGTGGCTCTTGTACTGCGTGAGCACGACCACCTTGAGATAGCCGGAGTTGACCAGGTTCGACAACGCGAAGTCGACCAGGCGGTAGGAACCGCCGAAGGGGACGGCGGGCTTGGCCCGGTCCGCCGTCAGGGGCATCAACCGCTTGCCCTCGCCACCTGCCAGAACGATCGCCAACACCTTCGTCGCCATGGGCCGAACCCTAGCGGCGACCGGTGACGTCGATCACGGGCCCGGACGCACCCGCCGCTCGCGGGGGCCCCGGACCGGTCGGCCGGGGAGGTGGTCACCGGCACCCTCCGGCGCCGCTAGGTTGCCTCGATGCGCCTCGACGTCCTCACCCGCGAGTACCCGCCCACCGTCTACGGGGGGGCCGGCGTCCACGTGGCCGAGCTGGTCGACGTGCTGCGCCGACACCCCGACGTGGACCTGGGGTCGGGCACGCCCGGGCCGGGGGCCACGCTCGACGTGCGGGTGCGCGCCTTCGGGGAACCCCGCGCGGAGGAGGGCACCACCGGGTACCCGGACCTCGCGGAGCTCGCGTCGGCCAACGCCACCCTGCGCACCCTCGGGGTGGACCTCGCGATGGCCGCCGACGTCGCCGGCGCCGACCTGCTCCACTCCCACACCTGGTACGCCAACATGGCCGGGCACGTCGGCGGGCTGCTCGCGGGGGTCCCCCACGTCCTCTCGGCGCACAGCCTCGAGCCCCTGCGACCGTGGAAGGCCGAGCAGCTCGGCGGCGGCTACGCCGTCTCCTCGTGGGCGGAGTCCACGGCCTACCACGGCGCCGCGGCCGTCATCGCGGTCTCCGCGGGGATGCGCGCCGACATCCTCCGCTGCTACCCCGCGGTGGACCCCGCCAAGGTCCACGTGGTCCACAACGGCATCGACTCCAGCGCATGGCAGCCCGACGACAGCCCGCAGGCCCACGCCGCGCTGCGCGACCTGGGGATCGACCCCGAGGCGCCCTCGGTCGTCTTCGTCGGCCGGATCACCCGCCAGAAGGGCCTGCCCTACCTCCTGAGGGCCGCGGCCCGGCTGCCGCAGGACGTCCAGCTGGTGCTCTGCGCCGGGGCGCCGGACACCCCGGAGATCGCCGCCGAGGTGGAGCAGCTCGTGGCCGAGCTCGCCACCACCCGGAGCGGCGTCGTCTGGATCGACCGGATGCTGCCGCGCGAGACGCTGTGCCAGGTGCTGACCGCGGCGACCGTCTTCGTCTGCCCCTCGATCTACGAGCCGCTGGGCATCGTGAACCTCGAGGCCATGGCGTGCGGGGCGGCGGTGGTCGGGACGGCCACCGGCGGCATCCCCGAGGTCGTCGCCGACGGCAGCACGGGCTGGATCGTCCCCCTCGAGCAGGCCACCGACGGCACCGGAACCCCCACGGACCCGGAGCGGTTCGTCAGCGACCTGGCCCAGGCCCTCGAGCTCGCCTGCTCCGACCGCGCCGAGGCCGCTCGCCGCGGTCGGGCCGGACGCCAGCGCGCCGTCGCGGAGTTCTCCTGGGAGACCATCGCCGGGCGCACCGTCGAGGTCTACGAGGCCGCGCTGGGGCTCTGAGCCCGCCAGGTGCTCGACGCGGCGACGGCGAGCGCCGCGCGGGCCACCGCGTCGACGCCGCGCAGCACCTCCCGGCGCGCGGACGCCTCGCCCGCGACGACCGCCCCGCCGTCGTCGGCGCTCGCCAGCTCGACGATGAGCAGCACCCGGGCCGCCGTCGTCGCCGTCGCGACCGCCGCGGGCGGGGCGCTGGGGGGGAAGGCGTCGCGGGCGAGAGCCCCGCCGCGCGCGTCGGCGAGGCGATCAGCCGCCTCCTCGCGCCACCGGGCCAGGTCGAGCCCGGCCAGCTCCGCGCTCGAGCGTGACAGGGCCGCGCGCAAGGTCCGCGCGGCGCCGTCGAGGTCGAGCGCGTCGACGTCGGCCCGCACGCGGGCCGGCTGGACCGTCCACGTGACCATGGCCCCGGGCTCCAGCACCGAGCCGAACTCGCTCACCTCGGGCACCAGCGCCGTCGCCGTCGCCGCGTCGTCGGCGACGAACCGTCCCCCCGCCCCCGGGTCGTCGACGATCACCGCCTCCCCGGCGTCGACCGCGTCGGCGGTGAGCCCCGGCGGCCCCGCGAGCCCCGCGGGGTCGCCCGGGGCCGGCAGGACCGCCCGCACGCGCGCTCCCGTGCCCGCCAGCCCCTCCACCAGGTCCAGGAGCCCGCCGCCGGCCAGGGCGGCCAGCCGTCCACCGGTCGAGGACGTGGTGCTCGCGGTGCCGGGGCGCGCCGGGCCGTTCCACGGTGGGCCCGCGGTGGGGTGCCCCGGAGCGCCCGCGGACGCCGACCGGCGCTGTGTCGTGTGCGGTTCGTCGCTGCCGGTGACCGCCGCGAGGGCTGCGGCGGGCGTGGCCCGCCCGGCGGCGACGGCGCCCGCCCAGGCGGCCAGCACGACGGAACGGGGGACCTCCAGCATCCCCTCACGGTAGGTGACTCCGGCCGCCGACGTCGGGGCCGGCCACCGGCGCTCCGCGCCGGGGCGACCGCGGGTGCGGCGCTCACTAGGGTCACGGGCATGGCAGCGACACCCCCGCCCCCGCCCGCCGGCTCGACCGCCGCGGCCCCCGCCGGGCCCCCGCGCGGCGGTCCGCTGCGCACGGCGCCGATGGCCGACGTCGTCGACCTCGACCGCGTGAGCGTCTCGCGCGGCGGCGCCACGCTCCTCGACGAGGTCAGCTGGCAGGTCGAGGAGGGCGAGCGGTGGGTGGTGCTGGGTCCCAACGGGGCGGGGAAGTCCACGCTGCTGCAGGTCGCCGCGACGCGGGCCCACCCCAGCGGCGGGCGCGCGTGGGTCCTCGGCGAGCGGCTCGGGAAGGTCGACGTCTTCGAGCTGCGCCCCCGCATCGGCCTGGCGTCGGCGGCGCTCGCCGCGCAGGTCCCGCCCTCCGAGGCGGTGCTCGACGTGGTCGTCACCGCGTCCTACGGCGTGGTGGGCCGGTGGAAGGAGCCGTACGAGGAGGGCGACACCGACCGCGGGCAGGCCCTGCTGGAGCAGATGGGGGCCGGCGGCCTGGCGCAGCGCCGTTTCGGGACGCTCTCCAGCGGGGAGTCCGCCCGGGTGCTCATCGCCCGCGCGCTCATGTCCGACCCGGAGCTGCTCCTCCTCGACGAGCCCGCCGCCGGGCTGGACCTCGGCGGGCGCGAGGACCTCGTCGCGCGCATGGGGGTGCTGGCCGCCGACCTCACCGCCCCGGCGATGGTGCTGGTGACCCACCACGTGGAGGAGGTCCCCGAGGGGATCACCCACGCGGTGCTCCTGCGCGAGGGCAGGGTGCTGGTGGCCGGTCCCGCGGAGGAGGCCATCACGTCGGCGTCCCTGTCGGAGACGTTCGGGGTGAGGGTCGCCCTGGAGCGCGAGGGAGGTCGGCTGTCGGCCAGGGCCGTCGTCGGTGGCGGGGCCTAGGCTGGGATCATGGCGTGGTTCTGGTGGGTGGTCGCGGCGTTCGCCCTGGGCGTCGCCGAGATGTTCACGCTCGACCTCGTCTTCCTGACGCTCGTGGTGGCGGCCCTGGGCGGCGGCGTCGTCGCCCTGGCTGGAGGGCCGTTCGCCGCGCAGGCGATCGTGGCGGCCGTGCTGGCCGTCGGCCTGCTGACCCTGGCCCGGCCCCGCATCCTGGCTCGCCTGCGGGCCCAGCAGGAGATGATCCCCTCCGGCACCGCGGCGCTGGCCGGACGCACCGCCCTGGTGCTCTCCGCCGTGGACGACCTGGGCGGGCGCGTGAAGCTGGCGGGCGAGGAGTGGAGCGCGCGCAGCGAGCCCGGCGCCACCCTCGACGTGGGCGCGCGGGTCCGCGTGGTCACGATCGACGGCGCCACCGCGATCGTCGAGCCGGCCGCGACCGAGAGCGACCGGGGCGCCCAGGACGGCAGGACCGCCACGGACATCCCACCCCCCGACGGAGATGACACCTGATGGAAACCTCGACCCTGCTCACGATCGTGCTGGTCATCCTGCTCGTGGTGGTCGTGCTGACCGTGATGCGTGCGGTCCGCATCGTCCCGCAGGCCTCGTCGCTCATCGTCGAGCGCCTGGGCCGGTACTCGCGCACCCTGGAGGCCGGCCTCCACCTGCTGGTGCCCGTCGTCGACCGGGTCCGCGCGCGGGTGGACCTGCGGGAGCAGGTGGTCTCCTTCCCCCCGCAGCCGGTGATCACCTCCGACAACCTCGTCGTGAGCATCGACACGGTCATCTACTTCCAGCCCACCGACCCGCGGGCCGCGACGTACGAGATCGCCAACTACATCCAGGGCATCGAGCAGCTCACGGTCACCACGCTGCGCAACGTGATCGGGTCCCTCGACCTCGAGCAGACCCTCACCAGCCGCGACAACATCAACGGACAGCTGCGCGGGGTGCTCGACGAGGCCACGGGGCGGTGGGGGATCCGCGTCAACCGCGTCGAGCTGAAGTCGATCGACCCGCCCCAGTCGGTGCAGGGCGCCATGGAGATGCAGATGCGGGCCGAGCGAGACCGGCGCGCGGTCATCCTCACCGCCGAGGGGGAGAAGGCGTCCCAGATCCTCACGGCCGAGGGCGAGCAGAAGTCCCAGATCCTGCGGGCCGACGGCGAGGCGCAGGCCGCGGTGCTCCGCGCCCAGGGCGAGGCGCAGGCCATCGCCACGGTCTTCGACGCCATCCACCGCGGCGACCCCGACCCGGCGCTGCTGGCCTACCAGTACCTCCAGGTGCTGCCCCAGATCGCGCAGGGCGAGGCCAGCAAGGTCTGGGTGGTCCCCGCGGAGCTCACCAAGGCGCTCTCCGGCATCGGCGCGGCCATGGGCGGCGACGCCGAGGGATCGTCGTGGGCGTCGGCCTCGCGGGACGGCGGCCCTGCCAAGGGCACCGACCGGCCCCCGCTGGAGTCCACGGGCGCCCCGCTGCTCGACCCCGCCCGGGCGGTCGCCGCGGCCCAGGCCGAGGCCGAGGCGGCCAGCGCGGAGGCCGAGCGCACCAC
>JARICT010000057.1 GCA_029257185.1 Quadrisphaera sp. | reverse complement strand
GGTGACGCACCGAGGAGAGCCCGAAGGCGGTGTGCCAGAGGCGGTGGCGGGCGTCGTCGTCGGGCGCGGCGGCGAACCACACCGCGAGGCGCCGGAAGTCCGCCGAGCGGTCCGAGCGCCCCTGGCGGCGTTCGTTGAGCGCGGCGACGACCTGGAGCAGGGCGGGCACCGCGGCGCGGGCCTGGGCGCGCAGGAGCTTGGCCTGGCTGGGGCGCCCCGGCGCGGAGAGGAACCAGGAGCGCACGCCCTCCCAGCGCTCGCGCCAGGCCTCGCGCAGGACGTCGACCTGCCAGGCGAGCTCGGCGCCGTCGGGGTCTGCGTCGGGGGCCACGTCGGAGGCCTCGCGGGTCACGACCGCCTCGACGAGGACGCCGATGCGCGAGCCCGGGTGGCCCGGCGACTGCTCGTCCAGCGCCTCGACGAGCAGGGCGATCTCCGCCCCGGTGGTCTGCAGGTCGCCGATGAACCGCTCCAGGTAGTCCACGAGGCGCGCCTTGTAGGCGGCGAACGCCTCGGCGTCCACGTCGTGGAGGTCGATCGAGCGCTGCAGGGACCCCATGAAGGCCTGGGCGTTGTCGGCCAGCGCCGTGAAGCGCGCGACGAGGCCGTCCAGCGCGAGGTGGGCCCGGGCCGCGTCGACACCGCCCGCCCCGTCGGCGTCGATCGCCAGCAGGGCCTGGAGATGCGTGGCGATGTCGGCCAGGGCGACGGCCTGCAGGGCGCCGCGGCGCCCCAGGGCGTCGTCGAAGGTGGCGAGGGCGCGCTCGGCGGCCTCGCCGGCGTCGGTGAGCTGGTAGAGGAAGCGGGCCCGGTGGAAGTCCTCCACGGTGGTGACCCGGCCGGTGTCCGGGTGGGCCCGCAGGTTCCCCCACTCCACCAGCTGAGGCAGGGCGGCGGCGATGGCCTCGGCGTCGGGCACGGCGCCCGGGGCGGCGCCCGCGGGGCCGTGCTGGTCAGCGCTGCGCCGTGCGAGGTCCGCGACGTCGGCCGGTCGCAGGTGCATGGTGAAGCGGCGCTTGGCGGCGACGAACGACGCCATCACGGCGCGGTAGGTCGGGGCGTTGTCGGCGCGCAGGTGCGCGAAGACGCCGTACTGCTGCACGCGGCCTCCTCGGGGTGGATTCAGGCGGGATGCTCGCTCCGGTCATCGGCGCCGACCGCCCTCCACCGTAGGTGCCCGTGCTCCAGGTGGGGTGGCGGGGCTTGACCCGGCACAGTGGGTGCGTGCTCCCCCACGACGGCCACGTCCACACCCAGTTCTCCTGGGACGCCTCCCGCGGCGACATGGCGGCCACCTGCGCCCGCGCCGCGCAGATCGGCCTGACCTGTCTGGCGTTCACCGAGCACGTCGACCTCGCCCCGAGCACCAAGAGCTGGGACGCCCTGCCCGAGCACGTCCGCGGCCACCTCGGGGAGGGCGGGCGCTTCCTCGCCGACCCGCTCGACGTCGACGCCTACCTCGCCGAGGTCGACCGGTGCCGCAGCGCCTTCCCCGGGCTGCGCATCCTCACGGGCATCGAGCTCGGCGAGGGGCACCGCCACCCGGGCGCGGTCCGCGACCTCCTCGCGCGCGCGGGGGGCTTCGACCGCATCGTCGGCTCGGTGCACACCCTGGAGGACCTCCGCGGGCCGGGCTACCTCGAGGCCGGTGACGGCTACGCCCAGCGCACGCCGGTCCAGGTGGTCCGCGACTACCTCGCCGAGGTCGCGCTGATGGCGGCCTCCGACGCGCCCTTCGAGGTGCTCGGCCACGTCGACTACCCGCTGCGGCACTGGCCACGGGGCGCCGGGCCCGTCCCGTGGGAGGACTTCGAGGACGACGCCCGCGCGGCGCTGGCGGCGCTCGCCGCGTCCGGGCGGACGATGGAGGTGAACACCCGGCTGCCGATGAGCGAGACGTTCGTGGACTGGTGGCGCGACGCGGGCGGTCAGGCCGTCGTCTTCGGCAGCGACGCCCACCGCCCCGAGGACCTCGCGCACGCCTTCGTCGAGACCGCCGCGATGGTCGCGGAGCACGGGTTCCGTCCGGGGGCGACGCCCTACGAGCACTGGGGCCGCGCCTGAGGAGCCACGCCGACGGAGACGGGTGACGACGTGAGCGCTCCCTGCTCACCCGCCTATACTCACCTATACAAGGAGCCTTGTATAGGTGAGTATAGGCAGGTGATCGAGCGACGAGGCCTCTACACACCAGGCGCTGGAACGCTGCCGCCCGTGCTGGCAGGCCGCGACCCCCTCCTCCGTGCTCTCCGCCACTCCCTGGGTGAGGTGGCCTCCGTCGGGCGAGGTCGGGCGCAGGACGTGATCCTCCTCGGACCCCGCGGTGTGGGCAAGACCGTCACTCTCACCACCTACGGCCAGATGGCAGTCGCTGCCGGCTTCGAGGTCGTGAACCTCCAGGCGGTCGCAGGCCGCTCCGGCCTCGTCGGTTCGCTGCTCCAACGGGCGGCGAGCCATCGTGCGTCGCATTCGGGCCCGTGGACGCGCGCCAAGCGCGCTTTCGACCGGGTGGCGAGCGTCAACGTCGGGATGGCGGGGATGAGCGCTGGCGTCTCGAGGCATGCAGGCGAGTCGGGAGGCGCCACCGTGGACGCCAGCACCCTGGCAGAGGCCCTCGCCGAGCTGGCTCTGCAGGTCCGCCACGAGACGCCGAACGGCGGACTGCTCATCACCGTCGACGAGCTCCAGGTGGCGTCCGGTGACGATCTCGCGCTGTTGTCAGCCACGCTGCACCGCCTCAACGTCGACCATCCCGGGTCCTCGGTTGTCTTCGCCGGTACAGGTCTGCCTCACACCGTTGAGGTCCTCCGTGCCGCAGGCGTGACACACCCCGACCGGCTCTTCCGCGTCGAGCACCTCTCCGTCTCCCTGGCACCGCCCGACGCGACGTACGCGATCGTCGAGCCGGCGCGCCGTGCCGGCGTCGCGTGGCACCCCGACGCGGCCGCGACCATCGTGCGAGTCAGCAACGGATACCCCGCGCACCTGCAGCTCTTCGCCGATACCGTGTGGTCGGTCGCTGTAGGACCCGACTCCATCGGCGTGGAGGACGTCGCTCGCGCGCTCCCGCTGGTCGAGCGCGACCTGACGCGCCGCACCCTCGGGCCTCGCTGGGACCGGATGCACGATCGGCAGATGGAGTACCTCGCTGCGCTGGCCCTCCACGGTGGGCGCACCTCCGCGAGAGTGCTGTCCGGGACGCTGGGACGACGGCTGCAAGAGCTGTCGTGGATCAGGCAGGGCCTCATCGAGGAGGGCGACGTCTACGCACCCGCACGCGGCCAGGTCGCCCTCGCCGTCCCGATCTTCGCGCCCTTCATCCTCGCGCACTACGAGCAGGGACGAGACACCTCAGAGATCGAGTTGTTGACGCTGGAGGCGATGCGACGCAACGCCGCGCAGGTGCTCGGGGCCGACCCTCCCGCCGTCGCCGGCCGCGGCGTCCTGGGGCCAGACTCGGCGTCATGACTCCCCCCGTCGTCGACGTCGACTGGCTCGATCAGCACCCGGAGGCCGTCCTCGCCGACGTGCGCTGGTACCCCGACGGCAGGTCCCCGCTCGAGGCGTTCGCCGAGGGCCACCTCCCCGGGGCGATCTTCATCAGCGTCGACGACGTGCTGGCCGGCCCGCCCTCCGACGAGGCGGGCCGCCACCCCCTCCCGGGGCCGGCAGCCTTCGCCGCGTCGCTCGGGGCGCTGGGGATCGGTGACGACGACGTGGTGGTCGCCTACGACGACGCCGGCGGGGTCATCGCGGCGCGGCTGGTGTGGATGTTGCGCGCCATCGGCCACGAGGCCGCCCTCCTGGACGGCGGGATCACCGCCTGGGCCGGAGCGACGTCCACCGCGACCACGCGTCGGAGCCCGGCGCTCTTCACCCCGCGGCCGTGGCCGAGCGAGCGCCTCGCGGACATCGACGAGGTGGCCAGCGCCGGTCAGTCCCTCGTGGTCCCGGCGTCGGCTCCCGGCGACGTCCTGCTCGACGCCCGCCCCGCCGAGCGCTACGCCGGAGCCCCCGACGCCCTCGACCCGCGGGCAGGGCACGTCCCCGGCGCGGTCAGCCTGCCGGCGCGCGAGCACGTCGACGCCGACGGGCGCCTGCTCCCCGTCGAGGACCTGCGCGAGCGCTTCACCGCCTCCGGGGTCACGGGCGAGAACAAGGTCATCTCCTCGTGCGGCTCGGGCATTACCGCGTGCCACACCCTGCTCGTCATGGAGCACGCGGGGCTGGGCGCGGGCCGGCTGTTCCCCGGCTCGTGGTCGCAGTGGAGCCGGGACCCCTCACGCCCGTCCGCCACCGGAGCGCCAGCGCCCCTGCAGCCCGACGACAGCGGCGACCAGCGCGCCGCGATGACCGTCGGCGGCGCGGTGCCCCGAGCCGTCGCCGCGGCGGGGACCGGTGCGGGTACCGGGCCCGCCGCGGCGCCGGCACTCGGCACGGTGCAGGAGCCCAGCACGGGCGCCTATGACGTGGACGCCGTGCGCGCGCACTTCCCGGCACTGGAGGCGGGCGTCGCGCACTTCGACTCCCCCGGCGGCACGCAGGTCCCCCGCGAGGTCGCCGACGCGATCGCGGCGTCGCTCACCGCGCCGACCGCCAACCGGGGCGGGCTGACCGCCGCGGCCCGGGCGTCGGAGGCGATCGTCGCGGGATTCCGCGCGTCCGTGGCCGACCTGCTGAACGCCGACCCGCGCGGCGTGGTGCTCGGGCGCAGCGCTACGCAGCTGACGTTCGACCTGGCCAGGACGCTCTCGGCGGGGTGGGGCCCGGGTGACGAGGTGGTGGTCTCCCGGCTGGACCACGACGCCAACGTCCGCCCCTGGGTGATCGCCGCGCAGCGCGCCGGGGCGAGAGTGCGCTGGCTCGACTTCGACCCCGAGACCGGCGAGCTCACCCCGGACCACCTGCGGGCCGTGCTGGGCGAGCGCACCCGGCTGGTGGCGGTGACCGGGGCGTCGAACCTCATCGGCACCCGGCCGGACGTGACGGCCCTGGCGGCGCTGGCGCACGACTCCGGTGCGCTGACCTGGGTGGACGGCGTGCACCTCACCGCGCACGCGCCCGTGGACGTCGCGACGCTCGGAGCGGACTTCTACGTGTGCTCGGCCTACAAGTTCCTCGGGCCGCACTGCTCCGCGCTGGCCGCCTCGCCGGACCTGCTGGAGACGCTGCGCCCGGACAAGCTGGCGCCGTCGACCGACGCGGTGCCGGAGCGCTTCGAGCTCGGCACGCTGCCCTACGAGCTCATGGCCGGGGCCACCGCAGCGGTGGACTTCCTCGCCTCCCTCGCGCCCGACGCCTCCCACGCCGATGCCGCCGACACCACAGCCGACACCGCCGCCGGAGCGGGGCGGCGCGCGCGGCTCGTCACGGCGATGACCGCGGTCGAGGCCCACGAGGACCGTCTGCGCGAGCGCCTCGAGGAAGGGCTGGCGGCGCTGCCGGGCGTCGTGCTGCGCTCGCGCGCCGCCCACCGCACCCCGACGCTGCTGCTCACGTATCCGAGCGCCGCCCCCGGCACCGCGGCGGCGGCCTCGGAGCACCTCGCCGCGCTGGGGGTCAACGCCCCGGCGAGCAGCTTCTACGCCCTCGAGGCCTCTCGTCACCTGGGCCTCGGCGACGCCGGAGGCCTGCGCGTCGGCCTCGCGCCGTACTCCGACGACCGCGACGTGGACCGCCTGCTCGACGGGCTGCGGGGCTTCACGGCCGGGTGAGCCGGCCGGCAGGTCAGCCCACCGTCTCGCCGGCCGACCCGCTCGTGGCGCCGCTGACGCGGGGCGCCGGAGCGGTCCAGCCCCGGTGCAGGGAGGCGATGCGCAGCGCGACGACCAGGAGGGCCGCCGCGAGCTGCACCATCGGGCCCGTGGTCAGCCCGCTCACGCCCGCGACCGCCACGACGGCCGACCCCACCACCGCCGGGATGGCGTAGAGCCGGGAGCCCTCGGCGAACAGGGCGGGCGTCACGCCGGCGAGGACGTCGCGCAGGATGCCGCCGCCGACCCCCGAGATGCTCCCGAGGAGCACGGCCGCGACGGGCTGGGCACCCAGCGAGAGCGCCATCGCGGTGGCCGTGGCGCAGAACACGCCGAGCCCTACCGCGTCGGTGACCTCCACGGCGCGCCGCAACCGGTCCACCAGGGTGTGGAAGAAGAACACCACGACGGTGGCGCCCAGCGGGAAGAGCAGCAGCGACGGGAACTCCAGCGCGGTCGGGGGTACCTGCCCCAGCAGGACGTCGCGCAGGATGCCGCCGCCCAGACCGGTCGCGGCGGCCAGGACGGCCATGCCGACGACGTCGAACCCGCGGCGCACGCCCAGCAGGGCCCCCGAGAGCGCGAACGCGAAGATCCCGACGTTGACCAGCACCGATTCGAGCAGAGCCGTGGACACCGGGGAAGGCTCTCATCCCCTCCGTCGGCGCCGGGCGGGCGCCACACCCGCGTGCCAGGCTCACCGTCCGTGAGCCTTTTCGTGCTGGTCGTCGCCGTCATGGCGGTGTCGGTCGTCGTCGTCGGCGTCGGTGACCGCCTGAGCCTGCCGTGGCCCGCCCTCATGGTGGTGCTGGGTGCGGGGGTCGCGTTCGTCCCCGGCGCGGGCGAGATCGACGTCGACCCGGAGCTGATCCTGCCGCTGTTCCTGCCGCCGCTGCTGTACGCGACGGCGCGGCGCACCTCGTGGGCGATGTTCCGCTCCCGGTGGCGCTCCGTCGCGGGCCTGGCGCTGGCGCTGACGACCGTGACCATCGCCCTCGTCGCCGGCACCGCCTGGGCGCTGGTGCCCGGCATCACCCTCACCGCCGCCGTCGCGCTCGGCGCGGCGGTGGCCCCGCCGGACCCGGTGGCCGTCGAGGCCGTCGCCGGACCCCTGAACGTCCCCCGGCGCCTGCTCGCGGTGCTCCGGAGCGAGGGGCTGTTCAACGACGCGGTGGCCCTCGTGGCCTTCCAGGCCGCGACGGCGGCGATGGTGCGCGGCGACGGGCTGGACCTGGGCGTCGTTCTGCGCTTCCTCTACGGGTTGGTGGCGGCCGTCCTCGTCGGGATCGCCATCGCCTGGCTCGCAGGCCGGTTGCGGGACCGTCTGACGGACATCACCGGTCGCAACGCGCTGTCACTGGTGCTGCCGTTCGCCGCATACCTCCTCGCCGACGAGCTCGGCGCGTCCGGGGTGATCGCGGTGGTCGTCGCGGCCCTGCAGGTGCGGGGGCAGCAGAGCGCCGACCAGGGCCAGGACCGGCTCTCGGGCGGGGCGCTGTGGGACGTCGTGGAGATGCTCGTCACCGGGGTGGCCTTCGCGCTGGTCGGCGCCGACCTGCGGGGCGTGGTCGAGGACGCGGGCGACCAGCTGCCGGGGATGCTCGCCCACGCGGCCGTGGTCGTGGCGGTCGTCGTCGGGGTGCGCGCCGTCTGGCTGTTCGTCGCGCTGCCGGTGGTGCGGCGCTCGGACGACCCGTCGTCGGCGCCGCGCACCTGGCAGGAGGCGCTGGTGCTGACGTGGTGCGGCATGAGGGGTCTGGCCACGCTCGCCCTCGCGCTCGCCCTGCCGACGACCGTCGCCGGCGGCGCGCCGTTCCCCGCGCGCACCGAGCTCGTGGTCATCGCCTGCTCGGTGCTGGTGGTCACGCTGCTCGGTCAGGCCTTCACCCTGCCCCCGCTGCTTCGCGTGCTCGGCGTCAGCGAGGACACCGAGGCGGCCCAGGCCGCGGAGGCGGAGATCAGCCAGCGGGCCCGGGCGGCGGCGCGCGGGGTGCTCCTCGACTCCTCGATGCTCTCCGACGCCGACCCGGAGACCACCGAGGAGATCAAGGCCCGCCTCGACCGGCTGAACGCGATGCTCAGCGACGAGGCGCCGGACCCGAGCTACCAGGCACGTCGTCAGCAGTCGCAGCAGCGACGGGACCGCATGGCGCACCTGCAGGCCAGAGCGCTGGACGCCGCGCGCGCCGAGGTGCTCGCCGCCCGCGGCGAGCCGGGCACCGACCCCGACGCCGCCGACCGCGTCCTGCGCCGCCTCGACCTGCGCGACGCGCCGCTGCCGTAGGCGTCGCACCGCGCGGCCGGTCCGGCCGCCTCGCTCAGGCGCAGCCCTCGCTGAAGGAGGCCTCTTCCCTCTCACCCGCGCGGAAGGCCGTCACCACGCCGTCGGGGTCGACGTCGAAGACCTCCACGGTGCTCGCCATGTCGTCGAGGGGGTTGA
>JARICT010000020.1 GCA_029257185.1 Quadrisphaera sp. | reverse complement strand
TCACCCTCGACGACAAGGCCATGCAGCTGGTGCTGCGCGAGGTCGACGCCGCGACGCTGGCCGTGGCGCTGAAGGGCGTGCGCGACGAGGTGCGCGACAAGATCCTGCGCAACGTCTCCGAGCGGGCCCGCGAGAACCTCCTCGAGGAGATCGAGCTGCTCGGCCAGGTGCGCATGTCCGCCGCCGAGGAGGGCCGCGCCGCCGTCGTGAAGGCCATCCGCCAGCTCGAGGAGACCGGCCAGATCACCATCCAGAGGGAGAGCGATGACGAGTACGTCGCCTGACACCTTCCGCGCCACCACCGCCTCGACCCTGCAGCGCGCCGACGCCGAGCGGGCGCTCGTGCTGCCCACCCTCGAGACCGGCCCCGTGGTGACCGACGACGTCGCGGCGCGCGCCACCCCGGCCTTCCCCGCCGGCGTGGCCCGTGCGGCGACGGTGACCGCCAAGGTGTTCTCCCCGCTGACGCGCATGCTCGGCGAGGTGGCCCGCGGGCACGAGCCCGCCCCCGGCGACGCCTTCGAGGCGTCCGCGGCCGCGGACGCCGCGCAGGCCGACCCCCGCGCGCACGCCGCCGGGTACGCCGCGGGCTGGGCGCAGGGCGTCGCGGCCGCCGCGGTCCACGAGCGCGAGGCGCTCGCCGCCCACCAGGACGCGGCCGACGCCCACCGCGACGAGCTGCGCCACGCCGTCGACCAGGCGCTGAGCGCCCTGGACGCCGCCGCGGACCAGATGCGCTCCCGCATCGTCCCCACCATCGACGCGACCGCCGACGTCCTCGTGGCCTCGGCCGCAGACCTCGCCGAGGTGCTGCTCGGCCACGAGCTCGCAGACTCCCAGACCCGCGGACGCACGGCCCTGGCCCGCGCGCTCGCGGCGGCCCCGGAGCACAGCGACGTCGTGGTCACGCTGCACCCGGTCGACCGTCAGCTCCTCGACGCGGCGGGCGTCACCGGCGCCACGGAGCGCGGGCGCGGCGTCGCCCTGACCGACGACCCGGCGCTGACGCCCGGCGACGCCATCGCCCACTTCGCCGGTGGGCAGGTCGACGCGCGGATCTCCACCGCCATGGCGCGCCTGCGGGCCTCCCTGCGCTCGGCCCGGCGCGAGTCCGCCGCCGCCGCCGAGCACGGCGGAGGTGGGACGGCATGAGCTTCTCCGCCGTCCTGGAGCGCGCCGCCGCGGCCGCCGCCCCGCAGACCTCCGGGACCGTGCGCGCCGTCGTCGGCCTCTCCATCGAGGTCGCGGGCCTGCGGGCCTCCGTCGGGGACCTCGTGCGGGTGCTCGCCCAGCACGACGCCGGGGCGCCGACCGACGACACGATGGACGCCGAGGTCGTCGCCGTCGGCCCGCACCACCTCGCCTGCATGCCGCTGGGCCACGCCCGTGGCATCCGGGCCGGCCAGCGGGTCATCGCCCTGAACCGCCAGCTGCGCGCCCCCGTCGGCGCCGGGCTCCTCGGCCGGGTGCTCGACGGCCTGGGCCGCCCCATCGACGGTCTCGGACCGCTGCGCTCCGTGCGCTGGGCCCCGGTCGACGCCGCCCCGCCGGACGCCCTGACCCGCCGGCGCGTCGACACGCCCCTGCCGCTGGGCGTGCGCGCCCTCGACACCCTCGTGCCCGCGGGCCGCGGCCAGCGCTTCGGGCTCTTCGCCGGCTCCGGCGTGGGCAAGTCCACCCTGCTGTCGATGATCGCCCGCGGCACCGCCGCCGACGTCTCGGTCATCGCCCTCATCGGTGAGCGCGGCCGCGAGGTCCGGGAGTTCCTCGAGGACGACCTCGGGCCCGAGGGGCTCGCCCGCTCCGTCGTCGTCGTCGCCACCTCCGACCAGCCCCCGCTGGTGCGCCTGCGCGCCGCCATGGTCGCCACCGCCATCGCCGAGAGCTTCCGCGACGAGGGCGCCGACGCGGTGCTGATGATGGACTCCCTCACCCGCTTCGCCATGGCCCAGCGGGAGATCGGGCTGTCCGTCGGCGAGCCCCCCGCCACCCGCGGCTACCCGCCGAGCACCTTCGCGCTGCTGCCGCGCCTGCTCGAGCGGGCCGGTAGCGGCACCACCGGCTCCATCACCGGCATCTACACCGTGCTGGTGGACGGCGACGACCACAACGAGCCCATCGCCGACGCCGCGCGCTCCATCCTCGACGGGCACGTGGTCCTGGACCGCAAGCTCGCCACCGCCGGGCACTTCCCCTCCATCGACGTGCTCGGCTCCGTGAGCCGCGTCGCCGGGCGCGTGACCTCGGGGGAGCAGCGCGGCAACGCCGTCCACGTCCGGCGCCTGCTCGCCGCACGCCGCGACGCCGCCGACCTCGTCGACGTGGGCGCCTACATCGCCGGCGCGAACCCGGTGACCGACGCCGCCATCGCCGCCGGCCCGTGGATCGACACGTTCCTGCGCCAGGACGTCGAGGACGTCACGCCGCTGGCCGACGCCTGGGCGGGCCTGGCCGCCCTCGTCGAGGCGAGCCCCATCGCCGGTGAGACCCCGAGGAGCGCGTCATGACCTTCCGCCTGGCCTCCCTGCTGCGGATCCGCCGCCTGCAGGCCGACGCCGCCGCCTCACGGGCCGGCGCCGCGAACGCCGCGGTCACCACCGCGGTGCGCACCGCGGAGCAGCGCCAAGCCGATCTGGCGTCCGCAGGTCACGCCGGCTCCGGGGTCGAGGACGTGCGGATCTTCCGCGCGTCCGTCGCCGCCCGCAGCACCCGCGCGAGCCTCTACACCGAGTCCGTCGCCGACGCGGCCCAGCTCGAGACCGACGCCGTGGTGGTGCGCCAGCAGTGGGCCGACGCCCGCCGCACCGTGCGCACCCTCGAGCGCCTCGAGGAGCGCCACCTCGCCGCGCAGCAGGCTGCCGAGATGGCCGCCGAGCAGGTGGTCCTCGACGAGCACGGCACCCGCTCGCGGGCCGCCGCGGTGCGTGACGCCCGCCTGGCCGCCTCCGACCCCACCCCCACCACCCCGTCCCTCGAAGGAGATCGCTCATGAGCCCCGTCGGTGTCGACAGCGGTATGGCGGGGGTGCAGTCGCGCATCAGCGAGATCCAGTCCCGCATCGCCTCGGTCAGCGGGCGATCCCCGCTGCCGACGTCGCGGGTGGGCGCGTCCACCGGGCAGTCCGCGGCGGCCGTCGGCGCGTCCGCCCTCGCCGGGGGGGCCGGCGGCGGTGGCGGCGCGGACTTCGCCCAGGCGCTCGGCGCGGCGACGGCCCAGCTGAAGGGCGCCGCCTCGACGGGGCTCTCCGCCGCGGCCGGCGGCGGGTCCGGCGCGTCCATCGTCGCCTCCGCGAAGACCCAGCTCGGCGTGCCCTACAAGTGGGGCGGCACCTCGCCGGGCAAGGGCCTGGACTGCTCCGGCCTGGTGCAGTGGGCGATGAAGCAGAACGGCATCGACGTGCCGCGCACCTCGCAGCAGCAGGCCCGCGTCGGCACCGCGGTGCCCTCGCTCGCCCAGGCGAAGCCCGGTGACCTCATCGTGCTGAGCGGCGGCGGCCACATCGGCATCTACGTCGGGGACAACAAGATGATCCACGCGCCCAAGGCCGGCGACGTCGTGAAGATCTCCAGCGTCTGGGAGAAGCCCATGACCATCCGGCGCCTGGCCCCCGAGGCCTCGGCGCCCGCGGCTGCCCCGGCGGCGGCGGCGGCCGTGGCGCGGCCCGGCTCGCTCCGTGGCGCGGCGCCGTACCAGCAGATGTTCGACGCCGCCACGGCCAAGAACCACCTGCCGGCCGGGCTGCTCGCGGCCGTGGCCAAGGCCGAGTCGAACTTCAACCCCAGGGCCGTCAGCCACGCCGGGGCCCGGGGGCTCATGCAGATCATGCCGGGCACCGCCAAGGGCCTCGGGGTGGACCCGATGAACCCCGCGCAGGCCATCGACGGGGCCGCGCGCCTGCTCGGCCAGCACCTGAAGACGTACAACGGGTCGGTGGAGCTGGCGCTCGCCGCCTACAACGCCGGTCCCGGCAACGTGAAGAAGTACGGCGGCATCCCGCCGTTCACCGAGACCCAGAACTACGTCCGCAAGGTCACCGCCACGCTGGCCGGGAGGTCCTGACGTGCCCCTGCCCCTCGCCCCCGCGGCGCCGACGCAGCACACCCCCGCGGTGCGCACCGCTGCTGCCTGCCGCGAGGACGACGGGCGGTTCGCCGACGTCCTCGCCGCCCAGCGCGAGCGCGCTGACGCCCGGGCCACGGCCCGCGCCGACGCCCGGGCGGACGCTCGCGGCGCCGCCCAGGACGCTGCTCGCGCTGATGCCCGGGCCTCTGCCCGCGCTGAGCGTGCCGCGCGGCACAGCGATCGCCCCGACCGTCTCTCCGACGTGGCCGGTCGTCCCGGTACCGCGAGGTCCGCCGCGGAGGACCGCGGCAGGGACGTCTCGCCCGTCGGCGCCCGACCGGGGACGCCCTCCCGCGCTGATGACGCCTCCAGCGCGGCGCAGCGTCCCCAGACCGCGATGGAGG
>JARICT010000002.1 GCA_029257185.1 Quadrisphaera sp. | reverse complement strand
GCGGCTCCCACCCGCCGCCGCGCAGCGTGGCGTCCAGCTCGTCCTCGCCCATGCGGGCGAGGACCGTGGGGTTGGCGATCTTGAAGCCGTTGAGCGCCAGGACCGGGATGACGGCGCCGTCGTGCGCGGCGTCGAGGAAGTGGGTGGTCTGCCACGAGCCGGCCAGGGCGCCGGTCTCCGCCTCGCCGTCGCCGATGACGCAGAACACCGTGAGGTCCGGGTCGTCGAGCACCGCGCCGGCGGCGTGCATGAGGGAGTACCCGAGCTCGCCGCCCTCGTGGATGGAGCCGGGCACGTCGGCGGCGGCGTGGGAGGGGATGCCGCCGGGGAAGGAGAACTGCTTGAACAGGCGGGCCATGCCGGCCTCATCGCGGGTGACGTCGGGGTAGACCTCGCTCCAGGCGTTCTCCAGCCACGCGTTGGCGACGACGGACGGGCCGCCGTGGCCGGGGCCGGCCACGAAGATCGCGTCGAGGTCCCGCTCGCGGATGCAGCGGTTCGCGTGGGCCCACACGAGGTTCAGCCCCGGCGTGGTGCCCCAGTGCCCCAGCAGGCGCGGCTTCACGGCCTGGGGGCTGAGCTCCTCGCGCACCAGCGGGTCGCCCATGAGGTAGATCTGGCCCACGGAGAGGTAGTTGCTCGCCCGCCACCAGCGGTCGATGACCTGCAGCGTCCTCTCGTCCAGCGGCGTGACCTCTGCTCGAGCGGTGCCTGCGGCGTCACCGCCCACCGGCGGCGTCGGGTGGGCGGGGCGGGCGAGGTCGACGGACATGGGGCATGCCTATCGCCCCCGCGTGCGTCCGGCATCTCGATGTTGGTCACGTCGTCGCCGTTCATGACCGTGGTGCACCCTGGGCCGCGTGGACGACGTGCAGGACGTGGCGGTGGCCGGCGGCTCCATCAGGCTGGGGCAGCTGCTGAAGCTCGCCTCGCTCGTGGAGAACGGCTCGGACGTGAGGCCTCTGCTGGCCGACGGGCTGGTGAGGGTGGACGGCCGGGTCGAGACCCGTCGCGGCGCCCAGCTGGCCGACGGCGCGGTCGTCACCGTCGAGGGAGCCGGGAGCGTGCGGGTCGTCGGGCGCTGAGGCGCGCAGCGACGGCACTAGGGTCGCCCGGTGACCCTCACGGCCGTCCTCCTGGTCGTCGGGGGGCTCCTCGCACTGGTCGCCGGCGGCGAGGTGCTGGTCCGCGGCGCCAGCGGGGTGGCCCGTGCGCTGGGGCTCTCTCCGCTGGTCATCGGCCTGACGGTGGTGGCGGTGGCCACCTCCGCGCCCGAGATGGCCGTCACCGTCGACGCCGCGCTCACCGGCAGCCCGGGGCTCGCCCTGGGCAACGTCGTGGGCAGCAACATCATCAACGTGCTGCTGGTGCTCGGCGTCACCGCGCTCCTCGTCCCCATCGCCGTCGGACGTCAGCTGGTGCGCTCCGACATCCCCTTCATGATCGGCATCTCGGCCCTCGCGCTCGTGCTGGCCCTCGACGGCACGATCACGCGCGTCGACGGGGTGGTGCTCGTGGTGGCCGCCCTCGCCTACCTGGCGCTGGCGACGCTGCTGGGCCTGCGCCACCGGTCCGCGCGCGCCAGCGCGGGCGACGGGGGCCGGGCGCCGGCGCGCCGCGTGGTCCTGGACCTGCTCCTCGTCGTCGTGGGGGTCGCTCTCCTCGTGATGGGGGCGGGCTGGCTGGTGGACGGGGCCTCGGACGTCGCGCGGGCCTGGGGCGTCTCCGACCTCGTCATCGGGCTGACCGTGGTCGCCATCGGCACGTCGCTGCCCGAGCTGATGACCTCCCTGGTCGCCGCCGTGCGCCAGCAGCGAGACATGGCCCTCGGCAACATCGCGGGCAGCTGCATCCTCAACCTCGGGGCGGTCCTGGGCGTCGCCGGGCTGATCGCCCCGGACGGGGTGCCGGTGGACCCCTCGGCGATCGCCGTGGACCTGCCCTTCATGGTCGCCGTCGCCCTCGTCCTGCTGCCCCTGGCCTTCACCGGCGCGGTCATCAGCCGGTGGGAGGGCGCGGTGCTCGTCGGCTACTACGTCGCGTACACCACCTGGTTGCTCCTCGACGCGGGGTCGAGCGCGGCCGTCGGCCCGTTCAGCGCCGCGATGCTGCTGCTCGTCGTGCCCATCACCGCGCTGTGGGTCGCGGTGCTCGTCGGCTACGAGCTGGGGAAGCGGCGCACGCCCACCCCGTGACGGCGCACGCCCACCCCGTGACGGCGCGCGCCGCCCCGCGACGGGGGAGGCGCGCCACGGCCCGCTCACGCCAGCAGCGGACGGACCTCCTCGCCCACGAACGCCATGAAGGCCTCCGGGTCGGGGTCGTCCGACGTCGGCTGCAGCGCGACGGCGTCGGCTCCCGCCTCCACCCACGGCGCGAGCCCCTCCGCGATCTGCTCGGCGCTGCCGTGGACGCTCAGGTGCTCGCCCGGGTCGAAGCCCCACACCTGGCGGCTCGCGGCGATCCGCCGGGCGGCGCCGGACCCCGCGGCGGCGGGCACGAACACCGTCACGTCGTGGTGGTCGCCGCGCCCGGCAGCCTCGCGCCCGGCGTCGATCAGCTGGCGCGCCGTGTGCAGCCGCGCCGGAGTGGTGCCCCCCGGCAGGATCGTCCCGTCGGCCACCTCACCGGCCAGGCGCAGCGACCTGGGACCCTCCGCCCCGACGAGCACCGGGACGCGCTGGCGCGGCGGCCAGTCCAGCGTCACGTCCTCGAGGCGGACGTAGCGCCCGTCCGCGCTCACCCGCTCCCCGTCCAGCAGGGACCGCAGCGCGTTCGCCTGCTCGCGCATCAGCGTGAGGGGGGAGGCGACCTTCGCGCCGACCTGTGCCATCCACGGCTGCACGCCGTGGCCGATGCCGGGCAGGAACCTCCCCGGGAAGAGGCGGGCGAGCGTCGCGACCTCCATGGCCGTCAGCGCCACGTTCCGCAGCGGGGACGGCATGAGGCCGATGCCCACGGTGATCCGCTCGGTCCACGCCAGCGCGGCGCTCGCGGCGCTGACACCGGCCTCGAAGAAGCAGTCCTCCCACAGCCACAGCTCGTCCAGGCCGCTCCGGTCGGCCGCCCGGGCCACCCCGCGCAGGGACTCCGGCGCCGTCTGGGGCAGGAAGATGCCACCGGTGCGCGTCACGGGTCCAGCCTGCCCGTCTGTGCGGCGCTCGCGGCCAGGGAGGCCGGTGAGGGCAGGTCGCCGGCGCCGCCGGGGTCGTCGACCGCGGCGATCGCCACGAGCAGCAGGGCGATGCCCACGGCCCCCGGGTCCGGGGACCCGAGCGCCCGCTCGCCGACGTAGCTCGCGCGCCCCCGGCGGGCCCGGAGGGAGGAGGTGCCGGACGCGCCGTCGACCGCGGCCCGCGCCGCAGCGACCGCGACCCCGCCGCGCTGCTCGGCGTCCCGCGCGGCGCCGGCCGCCGGGGCGAGGGCGTCGACGAGCGTGCGGTCGCCGACCTGCGCGCCGCCGACCCGCTGGACGGACTCCAGCGCCTCGGCGAGGGCGTCGGCCAGGCCGGCCGGGCCCGCCTGGGTGTCCGAGGTGGCCAGGGCCTGCAGCACCAGGCCGAACAGCGGGCCCGACGTCCCGCCGACGCCGTCGAAGAAGGCGTCGGCGGCCGCCCCGAGGTCCGCGCCCGGCAGCTCCCGGGCCCGGCGCAGGCCGCCGGTGAGGTTGTCGCCGAAGTCCCCGTCGCCGGAAAGCTGGTCCAGGCGCGTCAGGTCGTCGTGGGCGGCGTCGACGTCCTCGGCGTAGCGGGCCAGGATGGCGGCGCCGCGCTCGGAGCCCTCCGTCCCCGACGACCCTGACGACCCCGACGACTCGGACTGCTCGGACGGCTCGGACGCTGCCCGCCGGCCCGCCCCGGCGGTCGCGGGCGCGCAGCGCTGCACCGCGGGCCACCCGGGCACGGCGCTCGGGGCCAGCCACAGGTCCAGCCACCCCGCCTGCAGCCCGACGAGCGTGAGGGAGAGGCCCCGCATGTCCAACGCTGCCGTGTAGGTGCCCACCAGCGCGGCGCTCAGCGTCACGTCGCGGGCGGCGAGCAGGTCGCCGACGGCGGCGCGCACCGCGTGCAGCTCCAGCTCCGTCACCGACCCGAGGCCGTTGACGATGAGGAGCAGCCCGTCCTCGCCGGGGGCCACGGCGTCGAGGAGCTCACCGACCATCCGCTCGAGCAGCTCGTGGGTGCTCGGCGCGGTGATCGTCTCCACCGCGCGCTCCCCGTGGATGCCGACGCCGTACTCCAGCTCCCCCTCACCGAGCGCGAACGCCGGGTCGCCGGTCCCCGGGGACGTCTGGGCGCGGCTGGCCACGGCGAGGGAGCGGGCGCCCGCGACCACTGCGGCGCCCAGCTCGGCCAGCTCGTCCAGGGACGCGCCCCGGTCGGCGGCGGCGCCGAGGATCTTCTCGACCGCGACGGTGGCCGCCGTGCCGCGGCGCCCCGTCTCGGTGTCGTCGCTGCCCGTGGCGAGGTCGTCGTCGACGAGGACGACGGCGGAGGTGATGCCCTCGGCGGCCAGGCGTTCGGCGGCGACCCGGAAGTTGATGACGTCACCGGTGTAGTTCTTCACCACGTGCAGCACCCCGCCGGGCTTCGCGACCGCCCGGGAGGCCTCGTAGATCGCCCGGTTGTGGGGCGAGGTGAAGATCTCCCCCGGCACCGCGGCGTCCAGTCCGCCGCGCCCGACGAAGCCGGCGTGCAGCGGCTCGTGGCCCGCACCGCCGCCGGAGACGATCGCCACGGTGCGCTCGCTCGCGGGCGAGGTCGCGGTGAGGTAGAGGGGCGACTCGTGGACCGCCAGGGTCTGCGGCCAGGTCGACGCCAGCCCCCGGGCGGCGTCGAGCACGGCCGAGGAAGGGTCGGGGAAGAAGTAGCTGTCCATGAGGTGCCTCCTCGCACGGTGCCCGGGGCCGGCGGGGGCCGCGGCGTCGCGCCCGATCCTGGCGTCGGCGGGCGCTGGATGCAACGTGGGTGCGACGCGGGTGCCGGCGGCGCGGACGGGTGGTGGGCCCGGCTCCTCGGCGCGTCGCCGTGAGGGGAGCGTGCACAATCCGCCCGTGGCCTACCTCTTCCTCCTGCTCGCGATCGCCTTCGAGGTCGGGGGAACCCTCCTGCTGCCCGCGTCGGTCGGCTTCACCCGGCTGTGGCCGACGCTCGGCGTCGTCGTGGGGTACGTGGTGTCCACGGCCTTCCTCTCCCAGGCCGTCAAGGGCATGGAGGTGAGCGTGGCGTACGCGGTGTGGGCGGCGCTGGGGACGGTGGCCGTCGTCGCCCTCGGCGCGACCTTCCTCAGCGAGCCGATCACCACGGCCAAGGTGGTCGGGACGCTGCTCGTGGTCGCGGGGGTGGTGGTGCTCAACCTGGGCGGCGCCCACTGACCTGCGCCCACTGACCTGCGCCCACTGACCTGCACGCCCCGGGCGCCCCCTAGCCTCGCCGCCATGCGAGCGGTGCGGTACGACGACCTCGGCGGGCCGATCACGGTGGCGGACGTGCCCGACCCCGTGCCGCCGCCGGGCGGGGTGGTCGTCGCCGTCGAGGCCACCGGGCTGTGCCGCAGCGACATCAGCGCCTGGGCGGGCCAGGACGCCGACGTCGCGCCGCCGATCACCCCCGGCCACGAGCTGGTGGGCCGCATCACCGCGGTGGGCGACGGCGTGGAGCGCTGGCGCACCGGCCAGCGGGTCACCACGCCGTTCGTGATCGCGTGCGGCTCCTGCCCCGAGTGCCGCTCCGGCAACGGGCAGGTGTGCCGCAACCAGACGCAGCCCGGGTCCACCCACGACGGCTCCTTCGCGCAGGCGGTGGCGCTGCGCCACGCCGACGCGAACCTCGTCGCGGTGCCGGACGGCGTCGACGCCGGGGCCGCGGCCCTGCTCGGCTGCCGCTTCGCGACCGCCTACCGGGCCCTGGTCCTGCTGGCGAGGGTGGAGCCCGGGGAGAGCGTGCTCGTCCTCGGGTGCGGCGGCGTGGGGCTCTCCGCCGTGATGCTCGCCGTCTCCCTCGGCGCGGAGGTGATCGCCGTCGACGTCGACCCCGCGGCGCTGGCCCGGGCCCGCGGGCTCGGCGCCGCCCACGGCGTGGAGGCCGCCGGGCGCTCCAGCGAGGAGGTCGCCGCCGCGGTCCGCGAGCTGTCGCCGGGCGGGGTGGGCGTCAGCGTCGACGCCCTCGGCAGCGAGGCCACGCTCGACGCGGCGCTGCTGAGCCTGGCCCGGCGCGGACGTCACGCCCAGATCGGTCTGCTGCACGAGGACCCGGTGGTCCGCGTGAGCCGGGTGGTCAGCCACGAGATCGCCCTGCTCGGCAGCCACGGCATGGACGCCCGCGACTACCCGGGGCTGGTGGAGCTCGTCGCTGACGGCCGGCTGCGCCCCCAGGACCTCGTCACCGGCTGGATCGACCTCGACGAGGTGCCGGCCGCGATGGCCGCGATGGCGCAGCGCCGCGGCCCGGCCGGCGTGACGATGATCCGCCCCTGAGCGGGCGCGGGCGGCGTACGGCACAGTTCCCCCGGTGACCGAACGCAAGTACCGCCAGCACTACACCCCCCGCGACTTCGACGGGCCGTGCGTCTTCTGCCCGGTGATCGCCGGGCAGGCCCCGGCGGACGTCGTGCACCGCTCGGAGCGGCTCGTCGCCTTCCTCGACCACCACCCGCTGTTCCTCGGGCACGTCCTCCTGGTCCCGGTGCAGCACGTGCAGACGTACGACGAGCTGCCCGCCGACCTCGCCGGCGAGTGGCTGCGCACCGGCCAGGCCCTTCAGCTCGCGGTGGAGGCGGCGATGGGTGCGGACGGCGCGCTGCTGCTGATCAACAACGTCGTCAGCCAGAGCGTCCCGCACGTCCACCAGCACGTCATCCCGAGGACCGGAGGCGACGGGCTGCGGTTCTTCCTCGGGCCGCGGCGGCGCTACGAGCCGGGGGAGGGCGCCGAGGTCGCGGCGCGGATCAGCGCCGAGCTCGACCGCGCCGGGAGCTTGGGCCGCGCGTGAGCCGAGCGGGCCTCACTCCCCCCGCAGCCCCGCCACGAACGTGCCGAGGCGCCGCAGCCCCTCGGTGAGCTGCTCCCGGGAGGCGGCGTAGGACAGCCGCACGTGGGTGTCCGCGGTGGCGACGCCGAAGTCCGCGCCGGGGGTGAGCGCGACGTGGTGCTCGTCCAGGGCGCGCTCGCAGAACTCCCACGAGCCCAGCCCCGTGGCGGAGACGTCGACGTAGACGTAGAACGCGCCGTCGGGCGGGACGGGGACGCTCAGGCCGATCCGCTCCAGGCCCGTCAGGACGATCGCGCGGCGGGCGAGCAGCTCCACGCGGCGCTCCTCGCAGGTCGCGAGGGACTCCGGGGTGAACGCGGCGAGCGCCGCCTGCTGGGCCGGGGCGGAGGCGCAGATGAACCAGTTCATCGCGAGGCGCTCCACCGCGGGCACCAACCGCTCGGGCACCACGCACCAGCCCAGGCGCCACCCGGTCATGCCGAAGTACTTCGAGAAGCTGTTGACCACGATCGCCTCGTCGTCCCTCGCCAGGACGCTGCGCGGTGGCTCCCCGTCGGCGCCGTGGTCGGCGAGGTCGAGGTAGATCTCGTCGACGATGCGCCACGCGCCGCGCTCGCGGGCCAGCGCGCAGATCGCGTCGAGCTCGGCCGGGGCGACCGACGTGCCCGTGGGGTTCGACGGCGTCGCCACCATGACGGCGGCGGTGCGCCCGGTCCAGGCGCGCTCGGCCGCCGCGGCGTCCAGCTGGTAGCGGGTGGCCGCGGTGGTCGGGGCGCTGGCGACGCGCCCGCCGAGGCTCTCGATCATCTGGCGGTTGCACGGGTAGGAGGGGTCGGCGAGGACCACCTCGTCGCCGGGGTCGGTGGTCGCGGCGATGACCAGCAGCAGGGCC
This sequence comes from Quadrisphaera sp., assembly GCA_029257185.1. GTDB lineage: Bacteria > Actinomycetota > Actinomycetes > Actinomycetales > Quadrisphaeraceae > CADCUY01. The sequence goes on along the minus strand of JARICT010000002.1, from coordinate 6,132 downwards.
GCCGACGCCCCCGACGTCACGATGATCCGCGACGGGTCCACCGTGACGCCGTGCCGGGCGGCGTAGAACCCCGCGATGGCGCTCCGCAGCGCGGGCAGGCCCAGCGGGTTCGTGTAGGGCAGCGGCCGGCCGTCCATCACCTCGCGCATCGCGGCGAGCACCGCCGGGGGCGCCCCGACGTCGGGCTCGCCGATGCTCAGGCGCACCACGTCGCGCCCCGCACCCTCCAGGGCAGCGGCGCGGGCCCCGAACTCCAGGGCGTAGAACGGCGCGACCCGCTCGGCGCGCGCCGAGACCTTCACGGCGTGCTCGCGAGGCCGAGGACGTCGAGGACCCAGGCGTTCTCCCACGCGCGCTCGCGCCAGGTCTCGTAGCGCCCCGAGCGTCCGCCGTGCCCGCCGTCCACCTCGGTCCGCAGCAGGGTCGCGGGAGCACCCCCGGGCCAGAGCTGGCGCATCAGGGCCACCCACTTCGCCGGCTCGACGTAGGAGACGCGGGTGTCGTGCAGGCTCGTGGTCGCCAGCACCGCCGGCAGACGGCCTGGCAGCGGCAGGGCTCCCGGGGCCCCGGAGCCGGGCAGGTTCTCGGTGGGGGCGTAGGCCTTCATGAGCGCGTACACGTCCGCGTCGCGGATCGGGTCGCCCCACTCCTCCTGCTCGGTGATCGTCAGGGGCAGCGACTCGTCGAGCATCGTGGTCAGCGGGTCCACGAACGGCACGCCGGCCAGCACCCCGGCGAAGAGCTCGGGCGCCAGGTTGAGCGCCGCGCCCATGAGCAGCCCTCCTGCCGAGCGCCCGGACGCGACGAGGCGCTCGCCGTCCACCCAGCCGCCGGCGACGAGGTGCTCGGCGGCCGCGACGAAGTCCGTGAAGGTGTTGTTCTTCGCCAGCTGCTTGCCGTCGTCGTACCAGCTGCGCCCCATCTCCCCGCCGCCGCGCACGTGGGCGACGGCGTAGACGACGCCCCGGTCGAGCAGGGAGACCCGCGAGGGCGAGAACGACGGGTCCATGCTGACCTCGTAGCTGCCGTAGCCGTACAGCTCGCCCGGGGCGCTGGCGTCGCGCGCGGCGCCGGCCCTGGCCACCACGGAGACCGGCACGCGCGTGCCGTCGGGCGCCGTGGCCCAGGTGCGCTCCTCGGTGTAGCCGGCGGGGTCGTAGCCGGGCACCGGCGCGGTGCGGCGCACGCTGCGGGCTCCCGTGGCGACGTGGAGGTCGGTGACGGTGGCGGGCAGGACGAACGAGGTCTGCCCCAGGCGCAGCAGCGGGGCGTCGAAGGAGCGGTTGGCGCCGACCGCCGTCACCGCGAGGGCGCTGGGCGCCGGCACCTCGTGGAGCCCGCCGAGGGCGCCGCCGGGCCCGATCTCCATCACGGCGACGCGCGGCAGGGCGTCGCGGCGGTAGGAGACCGCGAGGTGCCCGGCGAAGGCGTCCACGTCCTCCAGGCGGCGCCCTGCCTCGTGCGCGACCACCGGCTCCCACCGCTGCGCCGCGGTGGCGGGGTCGCCGTACCCGCCGTCGTCTCCCGCGGTGAGCATCGAGAGCTCGTAGTCGGTGGCGCCGTCGTCGTGCAGCACCAGCAGCACGTCGCGCCCGCCGAGCACGGCGTGCTCCACGTCGTACTCCACCCCGGTGCGGCGCCCCGCGACCGAGCGCGGGGTCCCGCCGGGATCGGTGGCGTCCAGGAGCCACACCTCGCTCGTGGTCTTCGAGCCGGACGCGAGCACGAGGTAGCGCCCGCTGCGCGTCCGGCCGAGCCCGAGCCAGTAGCGCGCGTCGTCCTCGCGGTGGACCAGCGCGTCGTCGCCCACCGGGGTGCCGACGGCGTGGCGGCGTACCTCGTGGGGGCGCCACGCGTCGTCGACCACCGTGTAGAGGACGGTGGTGGAGTCGGCGGCCCAGGTGGCCCCGTAGAAGACGTCGGGCACCTCGTCGTCGAGGTCGGCGCCGGTGGCCAGGTCCCGGACGCGCAGCGTGAAGCGCTCGTCCCCCGTGGTGTCGAGCGACCACGCCAGGAGCCGCCCGTCAGGGCTCACCGAGGCCGCTCCGAGCGCGAAGAACGGCTGGCCGTCCGCCTCGGCGTCGCCGTCGAGCATCACCTGCTCGCCCGGCAGCGCCGCGCCGTCCTCGCCCGCCGCGGGGGGCTCCCACGCGGCGTCGTCCTCGCTGGGCGCCGCGGCCTCCAGCAGGGCGGGCACCCGGCAGAGCAGGGCGTGCTGGCCGCCCTCGACGGTGCGCCGGTAGTACCACCAGTCGCCGTCGCGGACCGGCACGGAGACGTCGTCCTCGACGGTGCGTCCCTTGATCTCGTCGAAGAGCGTCTCGCGCAGCCCCGCGAGGTGGGCGGTGCGGGCCTGCGCCCAGGCGTTCTCCGCGTCGACGTGGGCGCGCACCGACGGGTCCGCCGCGTCGCGCAGCCACTCGTAGTCCTCGACCACCACGTCGCCGTGGTGGCGCCGCTCGGTGGGGACGCGGCGGGCGATCGGCGGCCCTGACGCTGCAGCGGGGGTGGTCGGCGAGGCGGAGGAGGTCACGGCCCGACCCTACGGAGGCGAGCTCTCGTGCACCTCACACCTGCTGGTGCAGCACCAGGGGATAGACCGGACCGGACCCGGCGCTGCGCAGCACGCCCGCGGCGACCGTCAGCGTCCACGTCGAGCGGGCGGTGTCGTCGACGAGCAGCACCGGCCCGTCCGGCACGGTCGCTCCCTCCGCGACGAAGAGCCGCCCGAGCGGCCCCTCGGCGGAGGCCACCGCGGTCTCGGCGGCGTCCTGGTGCGGGCCGGCGTCGGCCGCGGCCAGCGGTGAGGCGAGCTGCATCCGGCCGCGCTCGGCGATGCGGGTGGCCAGGTCCTGCAGCAGCGCGCCGCGGCGGCGCGAGGGGACCCACGTCACCCACGTCGGGCGCCCCGCCGGCCAGCCCCACCGCGCCAGCGTCGCGACGACCCCGTCGAACACCTCGTCGCTGACCCGGCCCGCCGTCAGCGACGCCTCCACCGCGCGGCCCCACGCCGGGTCGGTGGCCAGCGCGAGCGCCCGCCCCGGCTCCGCGCGGTGCTCCGCGGGGATGCGCCCACGCTGGCTGGCGCCGGGCGGCCACTGGCGGCGCGGGGCGATCTCCGTGGTCTGGCTGCGCAGGTGCGCCAGCGCCGCGGCCACCGACTCCCGGCCCACGCCCCACTCCGGCGAGGGCGCGCCCGAGGCCTCCAGGGCCGGGCCGGGGTCCGGCAGCGTTCCCGTGCACACCGAGCAGCGCCCGCAGTCCTGCGCTCCCGGGTCGTCGAGCTCCTCGCGCAGCGTGCGCATGAGGCAGCAAGTGCCCGACAGGTAGCGGCGCATCACGTCCTGCTCGGCGCGGCGGGCGGCGGCGACCCCGGCGATCCGCTCCGCGTCGTAGTGCCACTCCTTGCCGGTGCTCACCCAGCCCTTGTCGGCCCGCTCGACGGCGCCCTCGACGTCGAGCACCTTGAGCAGCGACTCCAGCCGCCCGCGCCGCAACCGCGCCGCCTGCTCGAGCGCGGTGACCGCCATCGGCCCGCCGTGCTCGGCCAGCGCGTCGAGGACCCGGCGCACCACGTCCTCCGGGGGGAAGGCGGTGGAGTCGAAGAACGCCCAGATCCGCTGGTCCGCCGCCGTGGGGAGCACCACGCCCACCGCCCCGTCCAGCGCGCGCCCGGCCCGGCCCACCTGCTGGTAGTACGCCACCGGCGAGCTCGGCGCCCCCAGGTGCACGACGAAGGACAGCCGCGGGTGGTCGTACCCCATCCCCAGGCTCGACGTCGCGACCAGCGCCGTGAGCTCACCCGCCAGCAGCGCTTTCTCGTGGCGCTCGCGGTCCGCGGGGTCGGTCGCGGAGGAGTACGCGGCCGCCGCGAGCCCGCGCGCGGCCAGGAACTCCGCCAGGCGCGTGGTCTCGGCGACGGTCAGCGTGTAGACGATCCCCGCGCCACCGGAGCGCGCCTGCTCCGCCACGTGCTCGGCGATCCACGCGTACGCGGTCGGCACGTCGGGGGTGTCGACGACGGACAGCGACAGGCTGGCGCGCTCCAGCGGCCCGCGCAGGGTGAGGGTGTCGGTGCCGAGCTGTGCGGCGACGTCGGCGATCACCCGCCCGTTGGCGGTCGCCGTGGTGGCGAGGACCGGGGTGCCGGGGGAGAGGGTGGCCAGCACCGTGGCGATCCGCCGGTAGTCCGGGCGGAAGTCGTGGCCCCAGTCGGAGATGCAGTGGGCCTCGTCGACCACGAGCATCCCCAGGCGCGGGGACAGGTGCGGCATGACCCGGGCGCGGAACCCGGCGGAGTTGAGCCGCTCGGGGGAGATGAGCAGCACGTCGACGTCGTCGGCCGCCAGGCGCGCCTCGATGGACGACCAGTCGTCCATGTTGGCGGAGTTCAGCGTCGCCGCCCGCAGGCCCGAGCGCTCGGCGGCGGCCACCTGGTCGCGCATGAGCGCCAGGAGCGGGGAGACCACCAGGGTGGGCCCGGCACCCGCGGCGCGGTTCAGGGCCGTGGCCACCCAGTAGACGGCGGACTTGCCCCAGCCGGTGCGCTGGACGACCACCACGCGTCGGTGCTCGGCGGACAGCGCCTCGATGGCGGTCCACTGGTCGTCGCGCAGCACCGCGCTGTCCCCGGCCAGGGCACGGAGCTGGGCCTCCGCCGCGGGGCGCAGGTCAGCGCCCGAGACCCCACGGGCGGGCGCGGCGGTCTCGGTGGTGGGGGTCGACGTCATGGCGACCATGGTGCCGGGCAGCACCGACAGCGCCGCGCCGCCGTCCACAGGGCGCCCCTGGCCGCTCGTGGCCAGGGGCGCCCTGTGCGATCAGGAGGACGCGGAGCGCGGCGCCCCGATCCCCGGGTCGATCTGGTGCGGCCCGCCCGGTCCGGGGCGGACGTCGAAGTCGAAGATCGACGTGGGCAGGTAGACCGTGGCGCAGGCGTTCGGGATGTCCACCACCCCGGAGAACCGGCCCTCGATCGGTGCGGCGCCCAGCAGCAGGTACGCCTGCTCCGGGCTGTAGCCGAACTTGGAGAGGTAGTCGATGGCGTGCAGGCACGCGCGCTGGTAGGCCAGGTGGGAGTCCAGGTACTTCTGCTCGCCGCCCGTGGTCACCGAGATGCCGGAGAACGCCAGCCACTCCGAGTGCTGCGGGTCGACGTTGCCGGGCATGAAGATGGTGTTCTCGCCGACGCCGTAGGTGTCCATGCCCCCCTTGAGGATGTCGACGCGCAGGTCGATGAACCCGCCCATCTCGATGCCGCCGCAGAAGGTGATCTCACCGTCGCCCTGGGAGAAGTGGAGGTCACCGACCGAGAGGTTGCCGCCGGGCACGAAGACGGGGTAGAAGACCCGGCTGCCCTTCGTGAGGTTCTTGATGTCCTGGTTGCCGCCGTTCTCCCGCGGCGGGGCGGTGCGGGCCCCCTCGCGGGCGACCCGGTCGAAGTCGTCGCCGCTGAGGGTCCCGAGGACCGCGTCCTGGGGCTCCGGCGGGAGCGCGAGCGGGGGCAGGCGCTGCGGGTCGGTGGCGATGAGCGCTCCCTCGCGCTCGTTCCACCGCGAGAGCAGCTGCGCTGACGGCGCGGTGGCCATGAGGCCGGGGTGGGTGATGCCGGTGAAGGAGACCCCGGGCACGTGCCGGGAGGTCGCGGTCTGCCCGGCGAAGTCCCAGACCGCCTTGTAGGCGTCGGGGAACTGGTCGACGAGGAAGGAACCGCCGTTCTTCTTCGCGAAGATGCCGGTGTAGCCCCAGCCCTGGCCGGCGAGCGGGCCGGAGTCCTCCTGCGGGATGGGTCCCAGGTCGAGGATGTCGACGATCAGCAGGTCACCGGGCTGGGCGCCCTCGACCGCGAAGGGCCCGGAGAGCGCGTGGACCTTGCTCATCGGGGCGTCGCGGATGTCGTCCGCGGAGTCGTCGTTGAGGATGGCGCCGTCGAACCACTCGCGGCAGTCCACCCGGAAGGACTCCCCGGGCTTGACGGTGACGGCGGCGGGGATGTCGGGGTGGTAGCGGTTGTGACCGGTGACCTTCTGGTCGGTGAACTTCTTGGACGAGTCCAGGGGGAACAGGTTCTGGGGCACGGTGGGTCCTCTCACGGGGCGGTCGATCCTGGGTGGCACGGGGCCGGAGGAGGCT
>JARICT010000130.1 GCA_029257185.1 Quadrisphaera sp. | reverse complement strand
ACGTAGTGCGCGCTGACCGTGGACCCGGCGACGGCCTCCGCGCCGTCGCCGACGACGAGGTCGGTGGTCTCGAGCTCGGTGGGCGCCTCGCCCAGGTGCGGGTCGACGTCGGGACGGGTCAGCTCGGCCACGGGGAGCTCCTCTGGGTCGGCGGTCGGGGTGTCGGTGGTGACGTGCTGGTGGTGGGGGCTCAGGAGGTGGCGAGGATGTCCACGACGAACACCAGCGTCTCCGTGCCGGAGATGCCTGCCTCCTCGTTGCCCTCCTCACCGTAACCCTCCTTCGGGGGGACGATGATGAGCACCTGGCTGCCGACGGGCTGACCCACGAGCGCGGTGTCCCACGCCTGGATGACCTGGCCCTCACCGATGACGAACGGCACCGGCGCACCGGGATCTTCCCCCGCCGTGCCCCACGAGGAGTCGAACTCCTCGCGGTCGGACCACTTCACCCCGGTGTAGTGCACCCGGATGGTGTCGCCCTTCGCCACCTCGGGTCCGGTGCCCCGGATGAGCCGCTGGACGACAAAGCCTTCCTCCGGGGGGTCCTCTCCCTCGGGAATGGTGATCGTCGGCCTCCCGGTCGCGGGGTCCAGCTCCACGGTCGGCAGCCCGGCTTCCGCCTTCTCCGGGGTCCCCACCGCGCGCGGCGGCACGACGCTGACGATCCTCACGAAGAACAGCACCGTGTCCCCGGGCTCGACCTTGTCGTCGACCGGCGGCGTCGCGTTGCCCAGGCCCTCCTGGGGCGCGACGGCGATGAGCACCTCGGTGCCCTCCGCACGGCCGACCAGGCCGCTCTTCAGCCCCGGGAGGATGGAGCCGTCGACCACCAGGGACGTCGGGGCCTCACCCCACGCCGACGCGGCCAGCCGCTCCCCGGTACGCCCGTTGATCATGACGTACTGCATGCCGATGACGTCCCCCTCCGCCACCGCGACCCCCTGGCCGTCGACGATGACGCGGCTGCCCGTCGAGGGGACGGACAAGCCCCTGGGGACGGTGATGACCGGGGCCTTGGCCTCCCCGGTCTCGGCGACGGTCACGTCCGCCAGCGAGGCGGCCCCGCTCGACGCAGCCTCCGAGGAGCACCCGGCGAGGAGCACGAGCAGGGCGGTGACCGCCGCGACGAGGGCCGCGGGCAGCGAAGGACGGGAACGCACAGCACCTCGTCGGTCGATGGGACGTCGTGACGCCCACGATAGGCGCCGCACCGTCCCGCGGGAGGGTCCTCGGCCGCTCACGCGCTCGAGGTCCGGGGAAGTCTCACATGCTCGCGATGAGCTTCTCGACGCGCTCGTCCACGGACGCGAACGGGTCCTTGCACAGCACCGTGCGCTGCGCCTGGTCGTTGAGCTTCAGGTGCACCCAGTCCACCGTGAAGTCCCGGCGGGCCTCCTGTGCGTGGCGCACGAAGTCCCCGCGCAGCTTGGCGCGCGTGGTCTGCGGGGGGACCGAGGTCGCCTCGAGCACCTCGATGTCGCGCGTGACGCGCTCGACCATGCCCCGGCCGGCCAGCAGGTTGTAGAGGCCGCGGGTGCGGGAGATGTCGTGGTAGGCGAGGTCCATGCGGGCCACCCGGGGATCGGCCATCGAGAGGTCGTGGCGCTCGCGGTAGCGGTCGATGAGCCGCTGCTTGATCACCCAGTCGAGCTCCCGCTCCACCGGCGTGAGGTCCCCGGAGGCCACCGCGTCCAGCCCTCTCTCCCAGAGGTCGAGCACCCGTGCCACCGTGGAGGGCTCCCCGGCGCGCCCGCCCGGCTCGGTGGCGGCGTCGAGCAGCCCCTCCTTCTCGGCGAACGCCGTGGCCCGCTCCAGGTAGTGCCCCTGCAGGTCCAGCGCCGAGAGCTCGCGCCCGTCCGCCAGGCGCACGAGGCGGCGCCCGGTGACGTCGTGGCTGATCTCGCGGATGGCGCGGATCGGGTTCTCCAGCGCGACGTCGCCCAGGCTCTGGCCGGCCTCGAGCACGCGCAGCAGCAGGTCCACCGCGCCGACCTTGAGCATCGTCGTGGTCTCGGACATGTTGGAGTCACCGACGATGACGTGCAGGCGGCGGAACCGCTCCGCGTCGGCGTGCGGCTCGTCGCGGGTGTTGATGATGGGCCGGGAGCGCGTGGTGGCGGACGAGACGCCCTCCCAGATGTGGTCGGCCCGCTGCGAGAGGCAGAACACGGCGCCGCGGGAGGTCTGCAGGACCTTCCCGGCGCCGACGAGGAGCTGGCGGGTCACCAGGAAGGGGATGAGCGCCTCGGACAGCCGCGTGAAGTCGCCCTGGCGGGGCACGAGGTAGTTCTCGTGGCAGCCGTAGGAGTTCCCCGCGGAGTCGGTGTTGTTCTTGAAGAGGTAGATGCTGCCGCCGATGCCCTCGTCGCCCAGGCGCGCCTCGGCGTCGGCCGCCAGTCCCTCGAGGATCCGCTCGCCGGCCCGGTCGTGGGTGATGAGCTGGCGCACGTCGTCGCACTCACCGGTGGCGTACTCGGGGTGGGAGCCGACGTCGAGGTAGAGCCGGGCGCCGTTGCCGAGGAACACGTTCGAGGATCGACCCCAGGCGACGACCTTGCGGAAGAGGTAGCGCGCCACCTCGTCGCCGGACAGCCGCCGCTGACCGTCGTCCGCGACCGCCGTCACGCCGAACTCGGTCTCGATGCCCATGATGCGGCGGTGGACGTCACCCCCGTCGGGGCTCACGGCGGTCATGACGCCGGCACGAGGTCGTCGAGAGCCGGGCCGGTGATCCGCCGGAACGCCCGTCGCGGGCGCCCGCGCTCGAGGACGGCGACCTCCAGCGCGCTGGCGCCCAGCGTGCGCGCCGGACCGCCGGCGGGATCCGGCGCGAGCCCCACCAGGGCCAGGGCGATGGCGCCGGAGAGGTCGAGCCCCTCGCGCCAGCGCTCCCGCAGCGCCGGGGCGACCTGGTCGGCCTGGCCGCCCATGACGATCACGCCGTGCTCGTCGGCGACCGACCCGTCGTAGGTGAGCCGGTACACCTGGTCACCGGCGGGGGTCTCGCCGACCTCGGCGACGACGATCTCCACCTCCCACGGCTTGGCCTCGGTGGAGAACACCGTGCCGAGCGTCTGGGCGTAGGCGTTGGCGAGCCCGCGGACCGTCACGTCGGACCGGTCGTAGGAGTAGCCGCGCAGGTCCGCCCACCTCACGCCGGCCACCCGCAGGTTCTCGAACTCGTGGTAGCGGCCCACGGCGGCGAAGGCGATGCGGTCGTAGATCTCCGAGATCTTGTGCAGGGCCCGCGAGGGGTTCTCCGCGACGAAGGCGATGCCCTCGTCGTAGGCGACGACCACGACCGAGCGACCGCGGGCGATGCCCTTGCGGGCGTAGTCGGCCTTGTCCTTGGTGAGCTGCTCCGGCGAGACGTAGAACGGCATGGTCACGAGCGCTCACCCCGCCCGCTCGTCCGGGCCGCCTCGACCGCGTCGTCGGCGTCGAGGGCGGCGCGGCGGCGCGCGGTGACCGCCTCGGTGGCCGCGGAGAGGTCCGCGTCACCCACACGGCGGTAACCTCCGGCGTCGACGACCGCGACCACGGGCCACAGGCGCCGCAGGGTGTCCGGCCCCCCGGTGGCGGAGTCGTCGTCGGCGGCGTCCACCAGCGCCTCGATGGCCACCTCCACGGCCTCGGCGTCGCCCAGGCCTGCACGCCAGCGCTTCTTCAGCGAGCCGCGGGCGAAGACGGAACCGGACCCGATGGCGTGGTGCCCGTCCTCGAGGTAGCGACCACCGGTCACGTCATAGCTGTAGATGCGCCCCACGCCGGCGCGCTCGTCGTAGCCGGCGAGCAGCGGGACCGCGGCCAGGCCCTGCAGGGCGGAGCCCAGGTTCCCGCGCACCATGGTCGCCAGGCGGTTGGCCTTGCCCTCCAAGGACAGCGTCGAGCCCTCGATCTTCTCGTAGTGCTCCAGCTCCACCTGGTACAGGCGCACCATCTCCAGCGCCAGCCCGGCGGTGCCGGCGATGCCGACCGCGGTGGTGGTGTCGGCGGGGAAGACCTTCTCCATGGCGCGGTGGGCGATCATCGACCCGGCCGTGGCCCGTCGGTCGCCGGCCATCACCACCCCGCCCGCCGTCGCGAGGGCCACGATGGTCGTGGCGTGAGGCGTCTCGCCGGAGGACGCTCCCCCGGCGGTGAGCGGTGCGGGGCGCGGGCGGGCCTCGAGGAAGTCCGAGAACGACGCGGAGCCGCCGGCCGCGAACTCCGGCGGGAGTCCGCCTGAGGAGATCAGGGAACGGCTGACCGTCACTGGCCACCCTTCTGCGTGTACTGGCGGACGAACTGCTCCGCGTTGCTCTCCAGCACGTCGTCGATCTCGTCCAAGAGGCCCTCGACCCCCACCTCGGCGGACTTCGTGACGTACGTCGCACCACCACCCGGCAGGGGCTCGGGATCGACGTCGTGGTCCTCGCGCTCGCGCTTCGACGGACGCTGTTGCTCCTGGCTCGCCACCTGGCCTCCTCGATCGGCTCCATCCGGCACCTTCGATGGTAGGCGAGACGGTTCCGGCGGGGTCGGCGCACCCCTGCCGGCGGGCAGGGGGCGCTCCGGATCCGCCGGCGCGCCCGGCCAGGGCGCTCAGGGGCGCCCTCGCAGGGCCGCCACCAGCGACGCGGCGTCGGGGCTGCGCTCCAGGAGCGCCTCGGTGTGCTCGCGCGTCCCCCTCAGCGGCTCGAGCATGGGGACCCGCTGCAGCGTCACCTGCCCGGGGATGTCGAAGATGATGGAGTCCCAGCTGGCCGCCGCCACGTCGTCGCCGTAGCGGGCCAGGCACTGCCCGCGGAAGTACGCGCGGGTGTCCTCGGGCGGGTCGGTGACGGCCGTGGCCACCTCCTCCGGGCTGACCAGCTGCTCGACGTCACCGCGCGCGGCGAGCCGCTGGTGCAGGCCACGGCGCGGGTCGAGCTCGGAGTACTGCAGGTCGACCAGCGCCAGCCGCGGGGAGTCCCACGCCAGGGAGTCCCGCTCGCGGTAGCCCTCGAGCAGGCGCAGCTTGGCGACCCAGTCGAGCTGGCCGGCCAGGCTCATGGGGTCGGTCTCCAGCGCGTCGAGCACCCGCGCCCACCGGTCGAGGACGTCGAGGGTCTGGGCGTCCGCGTCGCTCCCGTCCCGGTCCTCCACGTGGGCCGCCGCCGCCCGGTGGTACTCACGCTGCAGCTGGACGCCGGTGAGCTCGCGGCCGTCGCTCAACGGCACCCGCGCGCGCAGGGAGACGTCGTGGCTGATGGTGTGCACCGCTGCCACCGGGTCCGCGAGCGAGAGGTCAGGCGCGACCCCGTCCTCGATGAGGCGCAGCACGAGCGCCGTCGTGCCCATCTTCAGGTAGGTGGCGACGTGGCAGAGGTTGGCGTCGCCGATGATCACGTGGAGCCGGCGGTAGCGGTCGGAGGCGGCGTGAGGCTCGTCGCGGGTGTTGATGATCGGGCGCTTCAGCGTGGTCTCCAGCCCCACCTCGGCCTCGACGTAGTCCGCGCGCTGGCTCAGCTGGTACCCGCTGGTGAGCCCAGCCGCCCCGATGCCCACGCGACCGGACCCGGAGTGGACCTGCCGGGAGGCGAAGAAGGGCAGGAGGCCGGCGACGATGGCGGGGAAGGGCGTGGCGCGGGGCATGAGGTAGTTCTCGTGGGTGCCGTAGGCCGCGCCCTTGCCGTCGACGTTGTTCTTGTACAGCCGTACCGGGTCCAGGCCCGGGGTCTGGTTCAGCGCGGTGAGCGCGTCACGGCCCACCTGGTCCCCGGCCGCGTCCCATCGCACGGCGTCCAGGGGTGAGGTGACCTCGGGCGAGGAGTACTCCGGGTGGGCGTGGTCGACGTACAGGCGTGCGCCGTTGGTGAGCACGAGGTTGACCATGCCGGGGTCGTCCAGGGGCGCGCCGGTCGCCGAGGGCAGCGGCAGCTCGTCGGTCAGCTGCGACGGGTGGGCGCGGGCCCGGTCCATCTCGAACCCGCGCGCGTCGCGCAGCGGGGACTCGTCCTCGTAGTCCCACCGGGCCCGCCCGGCGCCGCGCCCACCGCGGCTCCGCCCATAGCTGTTGACCACCTGGCCCGACAGCACCACCGGGGAGATGTGGGGGGCGGTGGGGGCGAGGACGCCGAACTCGGTCTCCAGACCCATGACCCTGCGCACGCTCATGGCGATCGAGCCTAGGTGCGACGCCCGCGGCGACCAGGCCCACCCCGGGCGCGCCGCGGACGCGACGGGCCCGAGGGGTGGGCCCGGCCTACCGTGGAGCCATGAGCACGCCGACGACGACCACACCCGCGACGACCGGCCGGCCGCGCAGCCCCGGGACGGTGGCCCTCACCCTCGTCGCCGACGCGGCCGCCGTGATCGCGTTCGCCGCCGTCGGGCGCAGCTCGCACGCGGAGGGCCTCACCCTCGCCGGCCTGTCCGGCACCACGTGGCCGTTCCTGCTCGCGGCAGCGGCGGGCTGGGCGCTGTCACGGGTGTGGCGCCGCCCGCTCGCGACGAGCACCGGGGCCGTGGTCTGGGCCGTCACCGTGGTGGGCGGCGTGCTGCTGCGCGTCGTCGCCGGGCAGGACGCACCGCTCGCCTTCGTCGTCGTGACCACGCTCGTGCTGGGCGCGCTCCTCCTCGGCTGGCGGCTCGTGGCCGCCGCGGTGCTCGCCCGCCGGGCGCGGTGACCCACCGCGCCCGGCCCGCTGCCTCCCGGGGTGCCTACAGGTACTGACCCGTGCCGTCGACGGTGTCGATGGTCTTGCCGGTCTCCTTGCCGTCCTTGCCCTGGATGATGGTGCGGATGTAGGTGATCCGCTCGCCCTTCTTGCCCGAGATCCGCGCCCAGTCGTCCGGGTTCGTGGTGTTCGGCAGGTCCTCGTTCTCCTTGAACTCGGCCACGATCGCGCTCATGAGGTGCTCGATGCGGATGCCGCGGGCCCCGAGCGTCAGGAGGTCCTTGATCGCCGACTTCTTCGCCCGGTCGACGATGTTCTGGATCATCGCCCCGGAGTTGAAGTCGCGGAAGTAGAGGATCTGCTTGTCGCCGTTGGCGTAGGTCACCTCGAGGAACTGGTTCTCCTCGGTCTCGGCGTACATGCGCTCGACGGTGCGCTCGATCATGGCCTCGACGGTGGCGCTGGGCGACCCACCGTTCTGGGCGAGGTCGTCGGCGTGCAGCGGCACCTCCGGGGTGAGGTAGCGCGTGAAGATGTCGTGGGCGCTCTCCGCGTCGGGACGCTCGATCTTGACCTTCACGTCGAGGCGACCGGGCCGCAGGATGGCCGGGTCGATCATGTCCTCGCGGTTGGACGCGCCGATGACGATGACGTTGTCGAGGCGCTCGACCCCGTCGATCTCGGCGAGCAGCTGCGGGACGATCGTGGTCTCCACGTCGGAGGACACCCCGGAGCCGCGGGTGCGGAACAGCGACTCCATCTCGTCGAAGAAGACCACCACCGGGCTGCCCTGGGACGCCTTCTCCCGGGCGCGCGCGAAGATCAGCCGGATGTGGCGCTCGGTCTCACCCACGTACTTGTTGAGGAGCTCGGGGCCCTTGATGTTGAGGAAGTAGCTCTGGAGGTCGCTCAGGCCGGCGCGCTCCGCCGCGGCGTTGGCCAGGGACCGCGCCACGGCCTTCGCGATGAGCGTCTTGCCGCAGCCGGGCGGTCCGTACAGCAGGATCCCCTTCGGCGCCTTGAGCCCGTGCTCGACGTAGAGCTCCGGATGGGCGAAGGGCATCTCCACCGAGTCACGGATGGCCTCGATCTGCGAGGTGAGACCCCCGATGTCGGAGTAGGAGACGTCCGGCACCTCCTCGAGCAGCAGCTCCTGCACCTCGGAGCGGGGGATCTTCTCGAAGACCACCGCCGAGCGCGCGTCCATGCTCAGGGCGTCGCCCACCCGTGGCCGGTCGAGCCGCAGCGGTGAGGCGAGGCGCACGACGCGCTCGTCGTCGCCCTGGGTGGTCACCAGCGCTCGGTCCCCCTCGAGGAGCTCCTTCACCATGACGACCTCGCCGACGCGCTCGTAGCCCCCCGACGCCACGACGGACAGGGTCTCGTTGAGCAGGACCTCCTGCCCGGTGCCCAGCTCGCGGAGGTCGACGTCCGGCGAGACGCCCACGCGCAGCTTGCGCCCGGACTGCACCACGTCAGCGGAGCCGTCGTCGTGGGGCTCGAGGAACGTCGCGTACCCGTTCGGCGGCTGGCCGAGGCTCGAGACCTCGCTGCGCAGCGCGTTGATGCGCTCCCGGGCCTCGGTGAGGGTCTTCACGAGGCGGTCGTTCTGGGTGCCGGACGCGTCGAGCTGGCGGCGCAGGGCCAGCACGCGCTCGTGCTCGGCGCGCAGCGCCGACGCCGACTCGCGCAGCCTCAGCTCCACGTCACCGCCCCGGCCGCGCTCCTGGTCTGCGATCGATCCTTCGCCCACGTCACCCTCCCCGGTGCCTGCGCCGGCGGCCGACCAGGGCTCCGCCGACGAGGCGGCTCCGGCCGGCCGGTGCGGGGCGGTGGCGCCCCCCCGGCAGGCTCCACGTTACGTCGCAGCGTTCTCGTCGGCGCCGGGGACTCCCCGGTGGGCCTCGCGGGCGGCGCGGCGCACCTTCTTGTCCGAGACGTGCCTCACCCCCAGGTCCGCGCCCAGCTCGTCCGCGGACGCCTCGGCCGAGAAGTCCTCCGCCCACGGCGAGACGAGCCCGCTCGTGTCGTCCTCCCCGGCGGCCCGCGCCGCCTGAGCCGCCTCCGCCGTCCCGCGGGAGGGCCGGCGACGGCGCTGCGGAGGGCTGACCCCGTCGGCCAGGCGCCGCACGGTGAGCAGGAAGCCGGTGTGCCCGATCATCCGGTGCTGGGGCCGCACCGCGAGCCCCTCGAGGTGCCAGCCGCGCACCATCGACTCCCAGGCCGACGGCTCCGTGAAGCGTCCGTCGGCGCGCGCGTCCTCGGCGAGCCGCGAGAGCTGTGAGGCCGTCGCGACGTAGCCGATGAGCACCCCACCCGGCGTCAGCGCGGTCGCGGCCGCGTCCAGGCACTCCCACGGGGCCAGCATGTCCAGCACGACGCGGTCCACGGTGCCGGGCGCCGCGATGCCCGGGAGCTCGGCCACCAGGTCGCCGACGGTCAGCGCCCACGCCGGGTGGGGCCCGCCGAAGAAGGACTCGACGTTGCCCCGGGCGACGTCGGCGAAGTCGGCGCGGCGTTCCACGCTGTGCAAGCTGCCGTTATCACCGACGGCGCGGAGGAGGGACATCGTCAGCGCGCCCGAGCCCACCCCGGCCTCCACGACCCTGGCGCCGGGGTAGATGTCGGCCATGGCGACGATCTGCGCGGAGTCCTTGGGGTAGACGACGGCGGCGCCGCGGGGCATGGACAGCACGTGGTCGGCGAGCAGCGGGCGCAGCGCGAGGTGCTCGATGCCGGCGGTCGTGGCGACGACGGTGCCCTCGGGCGCGCCGATCAGCTCGTCGTGGGGGAAGAACCCGCGGTGGGTGTGGAAGTCCTTCCCGGCAGCCAGGGTGATGGTGTGCAGACGTCCTCGCGGGTCCGTGAGCTGCACCCGGTCGCCCTCGCGCAGAGGTCCTCGGCGCAGGGCCGCGCCCACCGGCTCCTCGTGCGGCGCGGGCGAGGGCTCACGGGGGTCGGTCACGGGCGGGGAGTCTAGGTGCGGGGTGCCCCGGAGCCGGCTCTCCGGCCTGCGCCCCGCGCGGGGCGGCTGCTCATCGCGGCGGCGACGTCGATCGAGCGCAGCAGGCCGAGCACCCTGGCGCCGTCGTCGCTGACCACCACCCAGGGCTCCGGGGGGAGGCGTGGGACGAGGTCGAACAGCTCGCGCCCGCTGGTGGAGACCGCGATGACGGCGCCGGGCGCCACGCTCAGCGCCGCGGCCGAGGCCGGGGCGGCGCCGCGGCGCGCGGGGGGCACGCTCGCCGCGGCCGCCGGGTCGAGCACGCCCACCGGCCTCCCGGTGTCGTCGACGAGCACCACGGGCCGGACACCGTCCGCGGCCGTGGGCGTCGCGGGGTCCAGGTCTGCCAGCGGCGTGGAGGCGGGCACGACGACGCACGCCACCACGAGCGGGGCCACGTCCGCCGCGGACGCCCGTCGCCGGGCGCGCGCGTACGCCAGCTCACCGCCGGCCGAGGTCCAGAGCAGCGCGCCGACGAGGGCGGACCACGCGAGGGTGAGCACGTCGGCCCGCAGGCTCCCGTCGCGCAGGAGGAAGACCGCCGCGAGGACGGGCACGGCGATCGCGACGACGCGCCCCACGAGCGCGGCCACCACGGTCGCCCGGTCACGGTCGCCGGTGAGCGCCCAGACGAGGGCCTCGAGCATCCGCCCGCCGTCGAGCGGGAGGCCCGGCAGCGCGTTGGTGACGCCGACGAAGGCGTTGGAGAGCACCACGGCGAGGAGCAGCAGCTGGGCCACGGGCGGCAGCGTGGCGCCCCCGAGCCCCCAGTAGAGCGCCGCGGCGAGCGCGACGTTCGAGACCGGCCCGGCGGCGGAGACCACGAAGGACGCCCACGGCCCGGGGGCGTCGCGGTCGAAGGAGGTGTGCCCGCCCCACAGGGTCAGGACGATCTGCGTCGGCGACATCGAGAAGCCGGCGGCGGTGACCGCGTGCGCCAGCTCGTGGACGAGCACGGAGAGCAGGAGGAGCACCGCGTACAGCAGCGCCACCCCGTACGCCCCGAACGTCCCGACTCCGGGGTCGACGCGGGCCACCTGGGGGCCGAAGAGGACGGTGATGGCGAGGGCGATGATCAGCCAGGACCGGGCCAGGAGCACCGGGACACCGGTGATGGTCGCGAGGTGCCACCCCGGGGACCGCCGAGGGCGCGCGCGAGCGTCGCTGAGGGGCACCGCCGAAGCGTACGGGCCGGCCGTCCGAGGTGGCCCCTACCGTCGGGGGGTGGACACCTCCTCGCCGGGCGACGCCGCGGACACCGACGAGGGCGACGCCCCGTCCGCCCCGTCCGCCCCGCCCGCCGCACCGGGGCCGTCCGGGCCACCGGGGCCACCGGCCCGTCGTCGGGGGCCGCGGCGAGGGTCGAGCTCGACCTCGCTGTCGCCGTCGCGGGCCTCGGACTTCATGACGTGCCCGCTGC
>JARICT010000079.1 GCA_029257185.1 Quadrisphaera sp. | reverse complement strand
GACGACGTCGCCGCCCTGCTGCGCGCCGCCTGGGCCGGCCCGCCCGCCAGCGCCGGGCCCCGGCTCGGCGCTGGCGGGCGTGAGGGTCAGGGCGCGACGTAGAGCACGGGGGCGGGCAGGCCCTTCGCCGCGCGGACGGCCCGGGAGATCCCCTCCACCGCCTTCAGGGCGTCGAGCAGCCGGTCCGCGGTGACGGGGAACGGCATGTTGTGGATGGTCTCGTCCGCGACGGTGGCTCCCTCCGCGACGGCGCGCAGCTCGGTCTCGTCCTGCGGGGTGAGCCCGATCTCGGAGAGGGAGTTGGGCAGGCCCACCGTGGTGGTGAACTCCACGAACGCCTCGATCTCCTCGGTCGGCGCCCCTTCGAGGACCAGCTGGGTCATGGTGCCGAGGTTCACCTTCTGGCCGTGGCTCAGGCCGTGGGTCTGCGGCGCCGCCGTGAGGGCGTTGTGGATGGCGTGCGCCGCGGCCAGCCCGCCGGACTCGAAGCCCAGCCCCGACAGCAGGGTCGCGGCCTCGACCACCTTCTCCAGGGCGGGCGTGACCACGTGCGCGCGGACCGCCTCGAGGGCCATGAGGGAGTTGTCCAGCAGCAGGTCCCACGACAGCCGGGCCAGGGCGGTCCCCGCCTGGGTGGGTCGGCCGCCGGCCATCGTGGTGCCCGTGCCCCGGGAGGTCGCCCGCGCCTCGACCCACGTGGCGAGGGCGTCACCGATGCCGGCGACGAGCAGGGCCTCCGGGGCGTTCGCG
This sequence comes from Quadrisphaera sp., assembly GCA_029257185.1. Lineage (GTDB taxonomy): Bacteria > Actinomycetota > Actinomycetes > Actinomycetales > Quadrisphaeraceae > CADCUY01. The sequence continues at coordinate 12,570 of JARICT010000079.1, read as the reverse complement.
ACGACCTGGGTGTCGATGAGGACGAGGTCCGGGTTCCGCGGGAAGAAGCGGTACTCCAGGAACTCGCCCTCCTCGCTGTAGATCACGGACAGCGAGGAGGTCGGCGCGTCGGACGAGGCGGCGGTCGGGACGCTGGCCCACCTGATCCCGGCGAGGTGCCCGGCGGCCTTGGCCGCGTCGATGGCGGAGCCGCCGCCCAGACCGACGACGACGTCGTGCCCGCTCTCGGAGATGGTGGCGACGAGCTCGTCGACCGAGCCGGGGGTGGCGTAGGTCCCGAAGCCCACCCGCGTGACGGTGAGGTCCGCAGCGGTGAGGCTGTCCCCGACGGGCTCCGAGACGATGCCCCAGACGAGGTCGTCGGCGATGAGGAGCGGGGAGGAGCCGAGCTGTGCGAGGTGGGTGCCGAGCTGCTCGATCGCCCCCTTGCCCTGCACGTACGTCCCTGGGCTGGACAGGACCTGGAGCGTCTCGCTGTTCATGGGTGCATGCTGCCCTACACCTGAAGGACGAGGACAACCACGAGGAGATGTCTGGTGCGAGTGCAGGAAGCAGTTCTTCACGACCTCGCTCGGCGCAAGCTGGTCGCTGCCGGGCTGAGCGAGGAGCACGCGGGCGTCGTCGCGGACGTGCTCGTCTTCGCCGACGCGTACGGCGTCCACTCCCACGGGGTCATGCGCACGGAGTACTACGCGGGCCGGATAGCGCAGGGCGGGATCAACGCGAGCCCCCAGTTCTCCCTGGAGCAGACCGGACCGTGCACCGCGACGTTCCACGGGGACAACGGCGCCGGGCACGTGGCGGCGGGGCTGGCCATGGACGAGGCGGTCCGGATGGCGCGGGAGAACGGCGTCGGCGTCGTCGGCGTCTCCAGGATGTCGCACAGCGGTGCGCTCTCGTACTTCACCCGGCGGGCGGCCGAGCAGGACATGGTCGCGGTGTCCGTCTGCCAGTCGGACCCCATGGTCGTCCCGTACGGCGGGGCGGAGCCGTACTACGGCACGAACCCCCTGGCGTTCGCCGCGCCGGGCGAGGGCGACGTCCTGAGCTTCGACATGGCCACGACGGTCAAGGCCTGGGGGCAGATCCTGCAGGCCAGGACCGAGCACCGCGACATCCCCGAGGGCTGGGCGGTCGCGGAGGACGGCGGACCGACGACCGACCCCCACGAGGTCGCCGCGCTGCTGCCCTCGGCCGGGGCCAAGGGGTACGGCCTCGCGATGATGATCGACGTGGTCTCCGGCGTGCTCCTCGGGCTGCCGTTCGGCAAGCGCGTCTCGTCGATGTACGAGGACCTCCAGGCGGGTCGCGACCTCGGCCAGCTGCACGTCGTGGTGGACCCCTCCAGGTTCACCGACCTCGAGACCTTCAAGAAGAACATCGGCGTCACCATGCGGGACCTCGCCGGCGCCCAGCCGGCGCCGGGCGTCGACCGCGTGCTCTACCCGGGACAGGACCGCAAGCTCGTCCACGAGGAGTACCGGCGGGACGGGATCGAGATCGCCGACGACGTCTACGACTACCTCGTCTCCGACGCCTAGCCCCGGTGGGGCCGGGGGAGCGGCCGCTCGAGCGCGGTGGTCGGGGGGACCACCGCGCTCGAGCCGACGCTCAGACCACCGTCACGTCCTGGTGCGGATCACGGCGACCGGGCAGGACGCGCGGTGGATGGTCGCGTGGCTGACCGATCCGAGGAACAGCCCCCCGACGTTCCCCAGCCCGCGGGCGCCCACCACGACGAGGCCGGCGTCCTCGGAGGCCGTGGCGAGCGCCCTGGCCGGCTTCTCCCGCACCATGCGCACCTCGCCCTGCAGGTCCGGCCGGCTCTCGCGGGCGTGGGCCAGGGAGGCCTCCGCGCTGTCGCGCGCCAGGGCTTCGCTCCTGCGCACCATGTCCGGCATGTGGGCTGCCCCGTAGCCGGTGGCGAGGATGTCCGGCGGCGACCAGGCCGCGAGCAGCACCAGCGGTGCGCCGGTGAGGATCGCCTCGTCAGCGGCCCACTCCACCGCTGCGCGCGCGCCGTCGGAGGTGTCGACGCCCACGACGACGGGGTGGCCCGGCCCGGGCCAGCGCTCCGTCTCGCCGCGGACCACGACGACGGGGCAGGCCGCCTGGGCCGTCACCGAGAAGGCGACGGAACCGAGCAGCGCCCCGACGAGCGCACCGCGTCCGCGGTTGCCCACGACGAGCAGGTCGGCGTCGGCCGAGGCCTCCACGAGGGCAGACGTGGGGTCGCCCAGGCGCACGTCGGTCTCGACCGCGACCTCGACGGGGCCGCCCTCGACCTTCGCCGCCCACGCAGCGCCCTCGTTCGTGAGCTGGACGCCCGCCTCGTGGCCGGCCTGCTCGAGGACCTCCTCACCGCCGGTCTGCCCGCTGCCCACGTCGGCGGCGAAGAGCACCCGCAGCCTCGCCCGGCGGCAACCGGCCTCCCTGGCCGCCCACGTCAGCGCTGTGGCCGAGGCCGGTGAGCCGTCGTAGGCGACCACCACCGTCGGGCCGGTGCGCTGGTCACCACCCTTCCTGTCGGTCTGCTGCTGGGACGCGTCCTGCGTCGTCATGTGACCACCTCCGCCCCGATCATGGTCTACCGCAGGGTCGGTGTGGCACGGGCCACGGTCACGAGGCGGTCAGCGACGGTGACCCGGGTCCCACGGTGGGCCGAGGGCGGCCACGCCCGCGTCGAGGGCGGCGCGCAGGTCGAGGCTGTCGCGGGCGAGCGCGCTGACGAGCACGGCACCGTCCGCCAGCGGCATCAGCGCGGCGCTCTCGCCGAGCCGGGCGGCCGCCGGGTGACCGCCGGGTGACCAGGAAGGGTCCACGACGAGCACCGACCCGAGCGCCCGGTGCTCGTGGGCGACCGGGGGCGTCCGGCCGAGGTCGCCGCCCAGCCGGAGGTCCTGGTGGTACAGCGGGCGGCCACGGGCGTCCACCCGCACCCGCTGCAGCAGCTGCCCGGAGGGCTCGCCGTGGCGTCCCAGCAGGAGCTCCTCCCGGGCGAGCAGGCGAGATCCCTCGGCGAGGTCGACGGTCGTGGTGGTGACGTGCTGGCTGTGGCGAGCGCTGATGATCGGCTCGGGGAGCCAGACCAGGGTGGCGCCGTGCTCGAGCACGACGCGGGTGGTGGTGCTCGACGTGGCGCGGTCGCGGCTGGGCAGCAGGAGGGTGTGGGAGATCTCGCTGAGGACCAGGGTGGCGCCGGCCCCCACGTGGACGCTCAGCTCCAGGTGGTCACCCCCGAGCGGGCCGGCAGCGCCGGCGGTGAGGCTGACGCGGGCGGCGCCGCGCTCCCCGCGGACCCACGGCTCCCGTCCCTTGCCCATGGTCGGTCGCAGGATCAGCGGCGCCTCGGAGCGCAGGGTCGACAGCCTGCTCTCGGGGCCCCGGCCGTTCCTGCGGGCGGGCGTCTGCGTGACCCCGACGGGGGCGGGGGCGTGCAGGCGCCCACGACGCCCCGGCACGCCCGTCGGCGCCGCCGCGCCGACCTCCGCGAGGCTCACGAGGCGAACAGCCGCGAGCGCCGGCCGGCGTGCTGCTCGGCGTAGAGGTCGAGCAGGGGCGCTGCGCCGGCCGGGAGGTCGGTGACGGGCGCCGTGCAGCGCGCGCCCGCCTCGTCGGCGAGCTCGTCGATGCGGCCGGTGAGGGACGCGAGCACGGCGTGGGCAGCCACCGGGTCGAGGCTGAGGAGGCGGACGGCCGCGCCCGCGACCCCGGTCGCGCTCTCGTGGAGCGCGGAGAGCGCCGCGTCGCGCGGGTCGAGGCCGAACACGGTGAACGCGCCCCCGAGGGCGAGCGGCTGGTGCGGTGCGCGCCCCAGGAGCGCGTACCGGGCGTCCGGCCGCATGCCGGCGGCGGTGCGGACCAGCTGCCGTCCGAGCTGGCGCGAGGTCGCCCGCGCCGCCGGGGAGGGGTTGCGGGCGTCGAGGCCGGCGTCCAGCTCGCCGAGCCGGTCGCCGTCGTCCGCGTGCGCGGCTCGGCAGGCGGACGCCGCGAAGGCCGCCGCGACGTGACCGACCGTCTCCAGGCGGCCGCGGACGAACGCGGTGACGCCGGCGAGATCCCTCACCCGACCGGCCTCCACCGCGGGCTCCAGGCCGCCGGAGTGCGCGTAGCCGCCTGCGGGGAGGCGACCGTCGGTGAGCAGGAGCAGCGCGGCGTGAGGATTCACGGTCGGTACGGGCCCATCGCTGCTCAGAAGAGGAAGTAGCGCTGGGTCATCGGCAGCTCGGTGGCCGGGTCGTGGTCGATGAGATCCCCGTCGACGGTCACCGAGTACGTGTCCGGGTCGACCTCGATGCGGGGCAGGGCGGTGTTCTGCGGCAGGTCCGCCTTGGTCCGCCCGCGGACGCTCGCGATGGGCACGAGGCGCCGGCCCAGCTGCAGCCGCTCCTCCAGGCCGTCCTCGACGGCGGCCTCGGAGACGAACGCCACGGACGTGCTCGCCGCGGCGGGGCTGTGGGCGCTGAACCCGAGCCGGGGGAGCACCGGCTGCGGGGTGGGGATGGAGGCGTTCGGGTCGCCGAGCGCGGCGAGCGCCGCCATCCCGCCCTTGAACACCGCCGTGGGCCGGATGCCGAACAGCGCCGGCTGCCACAGCACGAGGTCGGCCATCTTGCCGGGCTCGACCGACCCGACCTCACCCTCCAGGCCGTGCGCGACGGCCGGGCAGATCGTGTACTTCGCGACGTAGCGCTGGGCACGGTGGTTGTCCGCCCGGCCGTCACCGGGCAGGCACCCGTAGACCCGCTTCATCCGGTGCGCGGTCTGCCAGGTGCGGGTGACCACCTCTCCCACCCGGCCCATCGCCTGGGCGTCGGAGGACATGATCGACAGCGCGCCGATGTCCTGCAGGTAGTCCTCCGCGGCGATGGTCCCGGCCCGCACGCGGCTCTCGGCGAAGGCGAGGTCGTTGGGGACCTGTGGGTTGAGGTGGTGCGCGACCATCACCATGTCGAGGTGCTCGGCGATGGTGTTGTGCGTGAACGGCCGCGTCGGGTTCGTCGACGCCGGCAGCACGTTCGCCTCGCCGGCGAGCCGGATGATGTCGGGCGCGTGCCCGCCGCCGGCACCCTCGGTGTGGTACGAGTGGAAGGTCCGGCCCTTGACCGCGGTGACGAGGTCCTCGTAGAACCCGGCCTCGTTCAGCGTGTCGCTGTGGATCGCCACCTGCACCCCGGAGGCGTCGGCCACCGTGAGCGCGGAGTCGATGGCCGCCGGCGTGGCGCCCCAGTCCTCGTGCACCTTGAACCCGGCGGCGCCGCCGCGCAGCTGCTCCCACAGCGACTCGTGGGAGGTGGTGTTGCCGCGAGCCAGGAACAGCACGTTGACCGGCCACGGCTCGAAGGCCTCCAGCATCCGGGCCGTCCACCAGGACCCCGGGGTGGCCAGCGTGGCCTTCGACCCCTCGGTGGGCCCCGTGCCCCCGCCCACCACCGTGGTGGTGCCCGCGGCCAGGGCCTCCTCGAGCATCGCCGGCCCCACGAAGTGCACGTGGGTGTCGATGGTGCCCGCGGTGAGGATCATGCCGTTGCCGGACATCACCTCGGTGGACGGGCCGATCACGAGGTCGGGGTGGACGCCATCCATCGTCTCGGGGTTGCCGGCCTTGCCCAGCGCGGTGATGCGGCCGTCGCGGATGCCGACGTCGGCCTTGATGATGCCCCAGTGGTCCAGGACGACGGCGCCGGTGATCACGAGGTCCGGGGTGCCCTGCGCGCGGGTGGCGCGGGACTGGCCCATCGACTCGCGGATCGACTTGCCGCCCCCGAACACCGCCTCGTCTCCGCCGCGGCAGCGGTCCTCGGTGACCTCGATGAACAGGTTCGTGTCCGCCAGCCGGACCCGGTCGCCGGTGGTGGGGCCGAACGAGGAGTCGTAGGTGTGCCGGTCGATCTCAGTCATCGAGGTTTCCTCCGCAGTCGCCGCGCAGCCCGGCGACGATCCGCTGGCCGCTGATGGGGATGAGCTCCACCTCTTCGACGGCGCCGGGCTCGAAGCGCACGGAGCCTCCCGAGAGCACGTTGAGGCGGCGGCCCCACGCCGCCTCCCGGTCGAAGTCCAGCCCGGGGTTGGCCTCGGCGAAGTGGTAGTGGGAGCCGACCTGGACGGGACGGTCGGCGGTGTTGGCGACCCGCAGGGTGATCGCGTCCTTGCCCTCGTTGATGATGATCGGGTCGTCCCCGTAGAGGATCTCGCCCGGGATCATCGGCTCGTCGTGGGCCGGGGCGTCACCGACGTGGTGACGGCGCTCGGCCTGGCGCTCACCGGTGCCGGGCCGCCGCGGCATGCTGGGGGTGCCGGGGCCGCTGTGGGGGTGCCGGTCGGTGTCGTGCGGGCGCCGCCGCGGCCCGCCGGGGTGGTCGCTGGGGTGCTCCGGTCGCCGCGTCATGCGACCGGCGCCGTCACGCTGATGAGCTTCGTGCCGTCGGGGAAGGTCGCCTCGACCTGCAGCTGGCTCAGCATCTCGGGGACGCCCTCCATCACCTGGTCCCGGGTCACGACGTGCCGGCCGGCCTCCATGAGGTCGGTCACGGTGCGGCCGTCCCGCGCTCCCTCGAGCAGGAACGAGGTGATCAGGGCGGTCGCCTCCGGCAGGTTGAGCACCACCCCGCGGTCACGACGCTCCGCGGCGAGCTTGCCGGCCATCCAGATCTCCAGGCGCTCGCGCTCCCTCAACGTCAACAGCATCGTCGACCCCCTCCTGTGATGAGCCCGGCGCGGGCCGCCACGCTGCCTGACCAGCAGCGTCACGCACTACCGTAATCAGCGACTGCCGACACCGACAGCGGACCCCGCGTCGCCGAGCACGCCGGGAACCCCGCCGAGCCCCCCGAGGAGCACCCATGGACCAGCACGCACCGACCGAGCCCGCTCGCGCCCTGCGCCTCGGGGTGGCGGGACCTGTCGGCACGGGCAAGAGCTCGCTGATCGCCACCCTGTGCCGCCAGCTTGCCGACGAGATGCGCATCGCCGTGGTCACCAACGACATCTACACCGACGAGGACGCCCGGTTCCTGCGCTCCTCCGGGGTGCTGCCCGTCGAGCGCATCCGCGCGGTGGAGACCGGCGCCTGCCCCCACACCGCGATCCGCGACGACATCTCGATGAACCTCCTCGCCGTGGAGGACCTCGAGCACGACTTCACCCCGCTGGACCTGGTGCTCGTCGAGAGCGGGGGCGACAACCTCACCGCCACCTTCTCCGCCGGCCTCGTCGACGCGCAGATCTTCGTCCTGGACGTCGCGGGCGGCGGCGACGTCGCGCGCAAGGGCGGTCCGGGCATCTCGCGCGCGGACCTGCTCGTCATCAACAAGGTCGACCTCGCCCCCCACGTCGACGTCGACGTCGAGCAGATGCTCGTCGACGCGTCGGCGGAGCGCGGCGACCGGCCCGTCCTGGCCCTGTCGCGCAAGCAGCCCGACACCGTCGACGCGCTGTGCGACTGGGTGCGCGCGCTCCGCGACCGGCACACCAGCGGCCAGCACGAGCCGAGCGACCCGGGGCCCATGGCGCCGCACTTCCACGCGGGCGAGACGGAGCCCCACTCCCACGCGGGGGAGGCGCCCCACGCCCACGCCTGAGGCTGTGGGGGCTCAGCCGCCCAGCGGCCAGCCGGTCATCCTCTTGGGGCGCGGCGGGGCGTAGGTCCGGACCTTCGACGTCGAGAGGCCCATGCGGACCAGTGCCTCCGCGGTGACCACGGCGGCGCGCACGCCGTCGACGACGGGTACCCCGGTGCGCTCGCGCACCGCCTCCTCGAGGTCGGCCATGCCGCCGCAGCCCAGGCAGATCACCTCGGCGTGGTCCTCGCGCACGGCGCGCTCCGCCTGGTCGACGATGGCGGCCACGGCGCGCTCCGGCTCGGACTCCAGCTCCAGGACGGCCATGCCGCTGGCGCGCACCGACGCGCACCGCTGGCTGAGCCCCGCCAGGAGCAGGCGGTCCTCGATGAGCGGCACGGCGCGGTCCAGCGTGGTGACCACGGAGTAGCGGTGGCCGAGGTACATCGCCGTGGAGGCGGCTGCCTCGGTGATGTCCACCACGGGCACGTCGAGCATCTCCTGGAGGCCCTCGCGGCCGTGCTCGCCGTACCCGGCCTGGACCACGGCGTCGAACGGCTGGTCGTAGCGGGCGACGGCGTCCATCACCCCTACCGCGGCCAGGTAGCTCTCGAGGTTCCCCTCGACCGACTCGGCGCCGAAGCGCGGGGTCAGGGCCACCACCTCGGTCCCCGGCGCGGCCACGGAGCGGGCCTGCTCGCCGATCGCCTCGGTCATGGAGGTGGTGGTGTTCACGTTGACGACGAGGATGCGCACGCGGGGTCGACCTTTCCGGGGGCGAGTGGGGGGTCAGTGGGTGGCGGCGACGGCGATGTCCTCGCCGGAGACGTCGGCGAGCTCGCGCTGGCGGTCGCCCCGCTTCGCCACCAGCAGGTAGGCGATCGCGCCCCCGCCCGCGCCGAAGAACCAGGACAGCCCCGCGAAGCCGGCCCAGGCGGGGAGGAAGGCCACGAGGAGGGCGAGGACGGCGGCGATGGCGAAGGCGAGGATGGCGCGGGGGTTGACCCCGTTGCGGTAGTGGTAGACCCCGTCGGGGTTCTCGGTGAACAGGGCGGGCACGTCGATGCGGGCCTTCCGCAGGATCCAGTAGTCCGCCATGATCACCCCGAAGAGCGGGCCGAGGAGCGCGCCGAGCCCGCCGAGGAAGTAGACGATCACCGCGGGCGAGTTGTAGAGGTTCCACGGCAGGATGACCAGGCCGATGATCGCGCTGATGAGGGCGGCGCGCTTGAAGTCCAGGTGCTTGGGCGCGAGGTTGGCGAGCGCGTAGATGGGGGCGACGAAGTTCGCCATGAGGTTCACCGCGATCGTGAGGACCAGCAGCGCCAGCGAGGCCGCGACCAGGAGGATCGTGCTGGGGATGGTCTCCACGACGTCGGCGGGCGAGGCGATGACCGTGCCGTCGACGGCGAACTGGGCACCGCTGAGGACCACGACGATCGCCCCGAAGAGCAGCATGTTGATGGGGATCCCCCAGAAGTTGCCGCCGATGACGGCCTTCCTCGAGGCGGCGGCGCGGGTGAAGTCGCAGAAGTTCAGGACGAAGGTGCCGTAGATGGCCACCCACAGGCCGGCGCCGGCGAAGATGGTGGACCACATCTCCCCGCCCGTGAGGCGGTCGTCGGGGAAGCTGATGGTGGCGCCGGCCTCGAGGAAGACCCAGATGCTGAGGGCGGCGAGCGTGACGAGGATGACCGGTCCGGCGAACGCCTCGTAGTGGCGCACCGTCTCCAGGCCGTGGCTGACGATGTAGAGCTGCAGGGCCCACAGCGCGAGGAAGGTGATCCACCCCAGCGCGCTCAGGCCCAGGAACGAGCCGGTGTCGAGGCTGGCCAGCGACGGGAAGACGGCGATGAGGGCCACCCGGAAGACCACGGAGGCGAGGTAGGTCTGGATGCCGAACCAGACGACCGCCACCGCGCCGCGCAGCAGGGCGGAGAGCTGGGCGCCGTGGATGCCGAAGGCGATGCGGCTCATCACCGGGAACGGCACGCCGGTCTTCAGCCCCATGAGCCCCGACAGGGTGAGCAGGGCGAAGAGCAGGACCGCGCCGAGCCCCAGGGAGACGAGGATCTGCCACCCGCCGAGGCCGAGGGCGAACAGCCCGATGGCGAAGCTGTAGTTGCCCAGGCTGTGCACGTCGTTGGCCCACAGCGTGAAGATGTTGTAGCCGCTCCACGGGCGCCCCGCCTTCTTCGTGGGCGCGAGGTCACCGTTGTAGAGCCGCGGGCTGACGTCGTAGAGGTCGTCGGCGTCGATCACGGGCGGCTGGTGGAGGATCTTGTCGCTGCCCCCGGAACCCTCCGCGGCTCGAACTCTGTCCCCCGGCGGCGGTGTGGTGGCTGAGCTGACGTCGGTCATCGTGACGCTCCATCGCGTGAAGGGATCGACCGACGCGAGAGCCGACCTGGTGACCGGGTTTCGATGCCGCCGAAGGGGTGTCCAGGTGGCCGAACGTAGTCCGCCGGGGCCGTGATCGTCAACGACGGGGGCCCGCACCTGCGGCCGTGCCGTGCGCCGGTGCCGGCAGGACCCCGGACGCCGCCACGACGAGCCAGGCCCACAGCAGCCCGAGGGCCCACCCGGCCAGCACGTCGGTGGGGTGGTGGACGCCCAGGAACACGCGGGTGGCGCCGACGACCACGGCGACCAGCGCTCCTGCGGCCCACGCCGAGCCCCGCCGCCACCGGGGCCACCGAGCGCCGGCGGCCCAGATCGCCACGGCCGCCGCGGTGAGCCACCACGCAGCCGCGTCCGTGCTGTGCCCCGACGGGAAGGACCAGCCGGCCGCGTCGACGAGCCGGTCGGCCGGCCGGGGCCGCTCCAGGACCCGCTTGAGGACCTCCGTGCTCGCGTAGGCCCCGCCGCCGGCCAGCGCCACGGCGGCCCCCGGTCGCCAGGTGCCCGCGCGGGCGCGGGCGACCGCCGCGACGACCAGGGTCAGGGGGGCCAGCACCCAGGCGCTGCCCAGCCAGGTCGCCGCGGCGGCCGCCGCCGTGGACCCGGGGGTCCGAGCCGCCCGTGCCGCACGCTCCGGCGGGCCGTCGACGGCGGCCAGCAGGGGGGCGTCCGCCGCGACCAGCAGCGACAGCGCGACGAGGACCACCGCCGCCACGGCAGCCACCAGGGCGGGCCAGCGGGGCATCAGCGCGCCGGGGCCCGCCGGCCGGTGCGGCCCCGCAGGCTCAGGGAGTACAGGAGCAGGTGGGCTCCCGGGACGGGGTCCCAGTCGCGGTCAGGCTCACGGACGAAGCCGAGCAGCTCGTAGAGCCGGTGTGCGCCGTGCGCGCCATCGTGGACGGAGAGCACCAGGTGGTCGGCGCCCGACGCCCTGGCCCGGGCGGCGCACTCCTCGACGAGCGCCCTCCCCGCGCCCCGCCGGCGGGCGCTCGCGGCGACCCCCAGCATCCGGAACTCCGCCTCGCCCGGCCGGGCGACGTCGGCGTAGGGGGTGCCGGCCAGGGCGAAGGTCACGGTGCCCACCACGGAGCCGCCCTCGCCGTCCAGGGCCACCAGGACGTCGGCCACCGCCGCCCGGGAGCGGGCGTCGGCGATGACGGCGGCGTACGCCTCGTCCCCGATGCCCTCGTCGGCGAAGGCGTCGCGCGCCACGACCCCGGCCGGGTCCAGCTCCGCGTCGGTGGCCGTGCGGACGACGAGGGGGGCAGCAGCCGAGATGACGGTGTGGCTCACCGCGTCATCCTCCACGCCTCCGTCCCGCCGCGGTGTCCTGCCCGCGGTGATCATGAAGCTTTGGATGGTGATCATGGACCTTCTGGGGTGATCATGGAGAAACGGCCCTTTGAGGGTCCCCAAAAGGGCACTTCCTCCATGATCATCACTCCGGGGGGCTGCCGCGTCGGAGGGGTGCCGCGTCGGAGGGGTTGTCGCGTCGGAGGGGTTGTCGCGTCGGGGTGGCGCCGCGTCAGGGGGTCCGTCGCGGCGGAGGGCCTGCGGCGACGGCCCCGTAGAGCTCCGGGCGCCGGTCCGCGATGACGTCGGCGCGCTCGGTCAGGGCCTTGTCCCGCGAAGCCGCCAGGTCGAGGCTGGCGCTCGCCGTCCCGCCGTCGGCGCCGGTCTCCGCCACGACCCACCCGTCGGCGTCGACGATCGCCGTCCCCCGCGTCCACCCCTGCCCGCGCTCGACGCCGGACCGGTCCGCGCAGGCGACGGCGAGGCGGTTCAGGCGCGCCGCGGTCATGGCGTTGAGCACCTCGCCCGGCCGCTCGCCGTCCGGGCGGGGCCACAGCGGCCAGTTGGTGGGGACCGCGAGGAGGTCGGCGCCGGCCAGGGCCGCGGTGCGCACCCACTCGGGGAACTCCAGGTCGTAGCAGACCATCACGGCGATGCGGCCGTGCGGAGTCTCGACCACCGGCGGGGCGGCGTCGCCGGCGGTGAAGAACAGGCTCTCGCGGTCCCACAGGTGCGCCTTGCGGTAGAGCGCCAGCACGCCGGAGGCGTCGAGGACGACCGCGGAGTTGAGCAGCGCACCCCCTGGCCCGGCCTCGGCGAAGCCGGCCACGACCACGGCGCCCCCGGCAGCGCGGGCCCAGGAGCCGAAGGCCGGGTGGTCGGGCGTGATGGCGAGCGCCCGGACCTCCTCGACGCTCTCGAAGACGTATCCGGACGTGGCGAGCTCGGGCAGCACCACGACGTCGGCGCCGGCGCGCACCGCCGCGGCGATGGCGTCCGTGGCGCGGGAGACGTTGCCCTCCAGGTCCCCGACCACGGGGGCCAGCTGGACGCAGGTGATGACGGTGGTCACGGGGTCAGCGCCGACCGCGGCTCGACCAGGTGATCATCCGCGGGCCCCCGGCGGCCGGGCCCCGGGTCGCGCCGTCCTCGCCGACGACCGTGCCCTCGACCGTCGACCCGCCCCGGCCCGCCTGACCGAGGGCGAGCTCGGCCCGCGTGCGCAGGTCGTTCCAGCGCAGCCACACCGCGAACGCCGCGACCGCCAGCGTCGCCGCGACCGCGAGCCCCGCCAGCAGCGGCGCCCCGCGCCCGGCGG
>JARICT010000042.1 GCA_029257185.1 Quadrisphaera sp. | reverse complement strand
CCGAGGCCGACGCCCCGGCGCTGGCGGCCCTGCGGCGGGCGAACCGGGACTTCCTCGTCCCCTTCGAGCCCGAGCGCCACGAGTCGTTCTTCACCGCTGCGGGCCAGGCGTCGATGATCGACGACCTGCTGCTGCGCGCCGAGGCCGGGCTCGTGGTGCCGTGCGTCATCGAGGTGGACGGCGAGCTGGTCGGTCAGGCGAGCATCAACGACGTCGTCCGCGGAGCCTTTCAGTCCGCTCACCTCGGGTACTGGCTGAGCGAGGACCGCACCGGCCGGGGGATCGGCACCGCGGCGGTGGCTGCGGCGGTGTTCATCGCCTTCGACGAGATGGGGCTGCACCGCCTCCAGGCGGACACGCTGATCGACAACGTCGCCTCCCGGAAGGTGCTGGCGCGCAACGGCTTCGCCCGCATCGGGCTGGCGCCCCGGTACCTGCGGATCGCGGGCCGGTGGCAGGACCACGTGCTGCACCAGCTGCTCGCCGACGACCAGCGGGACCCGCCGTCCGTGGAGTGAGCGGGCGCCACCGCCCTCCGTGGTGATCCGGTGCCGCCGTCCGACCCGCCCTCGAGCGGCGCGACGCCGTCGGGGCCGCCACCGCAGCAGCTCGAGGCCGACCGGGGACTCTCCACCGTGCTCCCCGGCTCTGCCTCGATGGACCGGGGACCTCCCACCGCGCTGACGCTCTCGCCAGCGCGGTGGGAGGTCCCCGGTCGCCGGAGGTGGGGGGCGCCGGGCTCGCTGCGTGCCAGGCTGCTCCGATGATCACCGAGCACGCGCTGCTGCCCGTCGTCCCCGGTCGTGAGCAGGAGTTCGAGGCGGCGTTCGCGGAGGCCACCGCGCTCATCGCCGCCTCACCCGGGTTCGTGGACCTCACCCTCTCGCGCGGTGTGGAGGCCCCCGGCACGTACCTGCTGCTGGTGAGGTGGGGCTCCGTGGCCGACCACGAGGAGGGGTTCCGGGGCTCACCGGCGTACGAGCGGTGGCGCGAGCTGCTCCACCGCTTCTACGAGCCGTTCCCGGTGGTCGAGCACTTCGCGCCGATCGTCAGCGCCTGATCCGCAGCAGGGGACACCCCAGCCACCAGGAGGACTCCGCCGCGTCACGCGGCGAGATGTCCCCAGTCCTGCGACAGCTCCGACCACGGCCCGACGGCGGCGACCCTCCCGCTCTCCAGCACCACCACCCGGTCCGCGCGCGAGAGCGCCGCCCGCTTCGCCGAGGCGCCGAGCACCGTGGCCCCCCGGGCGCGCAGGGCCTCCCACAGCTCCACCTCGGTGCGGGCGTCGAGCGCGGAGGAGACGTCGTCGGCCACCAGCAGCTCAGCCCCCGTCGCCAGCGCCCGCGCCAGGGCGAGGCGCTGCACCTGCCCCCCGGACAAGCGGACCCCGCGGTGCCCCACGAGAGCCCCTCGGCCCCCGGCGGCCTCCAGGTCCGCGGTCATGCGGGCGTCGTCGAGCGCCGCGTCGATGGAGCGCTCGTGGTCGAGCATGACGTTCTCCGCCACCGAGCCGGACAGCACGCGGGGCACCTGCCCCACGTAGGCCACCTGACCGGGCCGCAGGAACAGCTGCGGGTCACGCACGTCCACGCCGTTCCACCGGATCTCCCCGTCGTGGTCGACGAGCCCGGCGATCGCCGCGAGCAGGCTCGACTTGCCCGACCCCACCCGGCCGGCGAGGAGCACCAGCTCGCCGGCGTCGACGCGCAGGTCCACCCCGGAGACACCGACGGTCCCGTCGTCGTGCACCGCGTCGAGGCCGGAGAGCTCGAGGCGCTCCAGGACCTCGCGCGGCGCCGTGGGCGGCCTGGGGGCGGTACCCGCACGCAGGTCCACCCCGGCCGGCAGGCTCACGAGGTCCTCCCCGCCGGAGAGCTCCGACGTCGCGTGCAGCCAGCGCTGGGCGACGGGAGCCTGGGTGATGACCGCGCCGGCGACCGTGCCGAACCACCCGAAACCGCTGGCGGCGGTGGACACGGCGATCGCGGTGGCCAGCCCCCAGAACCCGCCGAGGTACGCCGCCCAGGCCGCGACCACGCCGAGCTGGACCATGAGCACCGGCACGCCGTCGAGCAGCGAGCGCACCCTGAACTCGCGGATCGAGGCGTCCATGCGGGCGGAGTCGACGGCCGTGAGGTGGCGCTGCACCACGGAGGTGGCCGCGGCGAGCTTCACGGTGCGGGCAGCGTCCATGGCGCTGACCAGCGAGCGTCCGAAGAGCGCCCGCTGGTCCCCGGCGACCCGCGCCGACGAGCCGGCCAGCGGCGCCCCGGCCGCGGAGACCACGGCGGAGACCACGAGGATCGCGCCCACCACGCCGGAGGCGAGCGCGCCGCGGCCGACGTCGCCGGTGGACACCACCGTGAGGGCGCCGAGGACGGCCACGGTGAGCACGCCGGTGACGACGTCGACCCACCGGTCGGTGTAGACGAGGAACCGCTCGGAGTCCAGGGCGCGGGCGCTGACCTCGCCGGGCGGGGTGCGCGGCAGGCGGCGCTGCATGGTCTGCCCGCGCAGCACGTTCAGCCGCATCCTCAGCGTCAGGGCCGACCACCACATCGGGTACACGCGGAACGCCACCGCGAGGGCGATCGGCGAGAGGAGCAGCGTCACGGCCAGTGCCCCGGCGAGGGACCACGGGGCTTCGCCGCCGGCCGCCACGTCCTTCAGGCGGTCGGTGAGCGCCCCGAAGAGCGTCCCCACCACCGCGCCGTAGGCACCCAGCACCGTGGTGAGGAAGAAGCCTGCGGCCCCGACGACCCCCCACCGCGGGTGGGCCACGAGCAGGCGCGCGACGGCCCGCGCGGTCGAGGGTCGCTGCGGCGGCGGGGGCGGGGGCACCTCGCGGCGCTCGGCGCGGGCGAGCAGGCCCGCGTCGGCGTCGGCGTCGGCGTCCCCGGCCGGCGCGGCCTCCCTGACCGGCACCGTCCTGGTGACCACGCGCCCCGACGTCCTCGCGGCGAGCCCTGCGACGGGCACGGCCCCGCCCTCGCCCGCGGCGGCCAGCAGGTCCGCGAAGGGCCCCGGCGCCGCGGCGAGCTCGGCGCGCTGCCCGTGCTGCACCAGCCGCCCGCCGTCGAGGACGGCCACGTCGTCGGCGCGCTCGGTCGTGGCGAGGCGGTGGGCGATGACGACGCCGGTGCGCCCGGCCAGCAGCGCCCGGGAGGCGCGCTCCACCCGGGCCTCGGTGCGCGGGTCCATGCGGGCGGTCGCCTCGTCGAGGACCACGACGGCCACGTCCCTCACGAGCAGGCGCGCGAACGCCACGAGCTGCTCCTCCCCGGCGGACAGCGTCGTGGCGCCGATCCCGAGCCGGGTGTCGAGCCCGTCGGGCAGGGACCGGGCCCAGCCCACCAGCCCGAGAGCCTCCAGCGCCGCCTCGACCTGCGCGCGGGGCACGGGGGCGAAGAGGGTGATGTTCTCCTCCAGGGTCGCCGCCAGCAGCTCGGTGCGCTGGGTCACCACGCCGACGCGGGCCCTCAGCGCCTCGACGTCCAGCGCCGTGACGTCGGTCCCGCCCACGAGGACCTGCCCGGGCTCCGGCTCGACGGCGCGCGAGAGCACCTTGGCGAGGGTGGACTTCCCCGACCCGGAGCGGCCGACGAGCGCGCAGGTGGTGCCCGCGGGCACGGCGAACGAGACGCCGGACAGCGCGAAACCGCCGGGGTAGCCGACGTCGAGCCCGCGCAGCTCCACCGAGGCCGCCCCGGGCGGCAGGTGCGCGCCGCCGGCCGGCTCGACGGGGGCTCCCAGCAGGCTGCCGATGCGCGAGAGCGCACCGAGGCCCTCCTGGGCGTCGGGCAGGTGGTTGGTGACCTGGCTCAGCTGCCCGACGAAGGTGGTCACGAGCAGCCACAGGACCACCAGCGCCGGGACGCCGAGGGTCCCGCCGGTCACCAGCGCGACGGAGGCGACGGCGAGGCCCGCGAGCAGGGCGTGGAGCACCACCCCGGTGCGCAGCATCACCCGTGCGCTCTGGACGCACACGACCTCCGCGGCGTCGAGGACCGTCTTCGCGCGGCGGGCGTACTGGCGCACGACGTGGGGCTGCCCGAGGGAGGTGCGGACGTCGTCGCGCCCGGCGATGGCCTCCTCGAGCTGCGCGGCGTGGTCGGACCAGGTGACCTCCTCGGCCTCCTTCGCCGCGGCGATGACCTTGGTCCGCCGCCACGCGAGGCCCACCACGGCGACGGCCACGACGGGGAAGGCGACCCACGCCGGCCACCACGTGATGCCCGCCACGACCCAGGCGAGCACCGAGCGCATGACCGCGCGCACCATCTGCCAGCCCTGGAAGCGCAGGAGGGTCGCCACCTGGTACGGGTCGTCGTCGATGCGGTCGAGCACCTCCCCGACGCCCTGGTCGTCGATGACCGGCAGCGGCTGGTGCCAGGCGGCGTCGAGGAGGTCGGCGCGCAGGGCCTTCTCCGCGCGCCCGACGAGGCCGTAGAAGACGGTGCGCCCCGCGGTGTCCAGCAGCGCGGCCCCCACGAGCAGGGCGGCGAGCACCGCGACCAGGGGCCGGGTCGGCCCGTCGGCGAGGCGGCCTGCGACCAGCGTCGCGGCGGTCTCGGCCCCGGCGGCGATCCCGAGGGCGACCAGCGCGAGGACCAGGCCCCTCGAGGCGAGGCGCCGCCAGGTCAGCGGAGCGTGGCGGGCAGGCACAGCGGGGCCTCGGATCCGTGGTGGGTGGACGGTGGTCGCCGGCGAGAAGAGGGCACCGCCAGGCGCAGCGGCCAGGGTATCGAGCGGGGCCGACGTCGCGCTCGGCATTTTTCGCCGCGCCGCACCGAGCGTCACACTGGACCCATGCCCAGCCCCGAGACGACCACCACCACCTCCGAGCTCACCATCACCCGCCGCGTGGTGGGGCCGATGAGCAACGACGCCTACCTGCTGACCACGCCCGGCGGCGAGCAGCTCCTCATCGACGCCGCAGCGCAGGCTCCCGCGCTGCTGGAGGCCGTCCGCGCCGGCTCGCCGTCGGGCGCGCTGGCGAGCGTGGTGACCACGCACAGCCACCACGACCACGTCGAGGCGCTCGCCGACGTCGTGGCCGCCACCGGCGCGCGCACCTGTGCCGGCGCCGACGACGCCCGCGCCATCACCGCCGCCACGGGCGTCCCGATCGACGTCACGCTCGAGCACGGCGACGTGGTGGGCGTCGGTGGTGTGGACCTCGAGGTCGTCCATCTGCGCGGGCACACCCCCGGCTCGATCGCGCTGGTCCACGCCCCCGCCGACGGGCCGGTCCACGTCTTCACCGGCGACTCCCTGTTCCCCGGCGGGGTGGGCAACACCGGGGGCGACGCGCGCCGGTTCACGCAGCTGCTCGACGACGTGAGCGAGCGCCTCTTCGAGCGCTTCGGGGACGACACGGTGGTCCACCCCGGCCACGGCGAGGGCACGACGCTCGGTGCGGAGCGCGGCGAGCTCGCCGCCTGGCGCGAGCGCGGCTGGTAAGGCGTGCGGCTGCCGGGCGGGCGGAGCGGCCCCCGACAGGTTCTCCGGTTCCGCTTGACGCCACCTGGGTCAAACCCGACACTGAGCGCAGCCGTTACCCAACGCAGAGTTGCTAGGGGGGTGACGGCTCCACGCCGCCGTGGAGACCTTTCCCGGCGGCCCCAGGACGCCCAGGAGGACCGATGCTCCGCAGAACCCGAAGGACCCTGCTCACGGCCACGATGGCCGGGGCGCTCATCGCCGCGACGGTGCCCGGCGCCGTCGCCGGGCCCACCGCACCCGGCGCCACCGATGGAGCCGAGGCCGGCTCCGCCGCTGAGGCGGCGGCGGGCACCGGGTACGTCGTGCTGTACGAGAAGGGCGCCACCGAGGCGTCGGCCCGAGCGGCCATCGAGGCGGCCGGCGGCACGGTGGTCACCTCCGACGCCGAGGTCGGGTACGCCGTCGTCACCTCCGGGTCCGACGGCTTCATGGCCGCCGCCGGAGGCTCGGAGGCCCTCGTCGGGGCGGCGCGGGACACCAGCATCGGCGCCGCGCCGAAGGACACCCCCGCCCGCGACGACGTGGACGCGATCGACGAGGTCGAGCGCCTGTCCGAGTCCGACCGGGCCGACGCCGCCGCGACGGCGCGCAGAGGTGCTGGGCCCGCGGTCACGCCGGACGGCGCGACCGCGAAGAAGAAGCCGGCCAAGGGCGAGCCGCTGAGCGACCTCCAGTGGGACATGCGGGCCATCAACGCCACCCCGGACGGCTCCTACGGCACCGAGCGCGGCAAGAAGGGCGTCAAGGTCGGCATCATCGACACCGGCGTCGACGGCTCGCACCCGGACATCGCGCCGAACTTCGACGCGAGGGCCAGCCGCAACTTCACCACCGACATCCCCGCGATCGACGGGGAGTGCGAGGTGGAGGGCTGCGTCGACCCGGCTGACGTCGACGACGACGGGCACGGCACCCACGTGGCGTCGACCATCGGCTCGCCGGCCAACGGGATCGGCATCGCGGGCGTGGCCCCCGACGTCACCCTGGTCAACCTGCGCGCCGGCCAGGACAGCGGCTACTTCTTCCTCCAGCCCACCCTCGACGCCATCTCCGAGGCCGGACGCTCCGGGGTCGACGTCATCAACATGAGCTTCTACGTCGACCCGTGGCTGTTCAACTGCGCCGCCAACCCCGCCGACAGCCCCGCGGAGCAGCAGGAGCAGCGGATCGTCGTCGCGTCGGTGCAGCGGGCCCTGGACTTCGCCCGCGCCGGCGGGGTGCTCCCCGTCTCCGCGGCGGGCAACGGCGCCACCGACCTCGGCGACCCGGGCGTGGACTCCTCCAGCCCCGACTACCCCGTCGACGAGAACGGTGACCCGGTCGCCGCCCGCGACCGCACCATCGACAACAGCACCTGCCTCTCGGCCCCCTCGGAGCAGGACGGCGTCGTGACGGTCACCTCTACGGGACCGTCGGACCGCAAGGCCTACTACTCCGACTACGGCGTCGAGCAGTCCGACCTCGCCGCGCCCGGTGGCGACGCCTTCGACACCCCCGACGGCCGGGTCGATCCGGCCGGGCTGATCCTCGCCGCCTACCCCGAGCACCTCGCCCGGCTGTCCGGCGACGTCGACGAGGCGGGCGAGCCCACCACGCCGTTCGTCGTCAAGGACTGCAAGGGCGAGGTCTGCGGGTACTACCAGTACCTGCAGGGCACCTCGATGGCGGCGCCCCACGCCGCCGGGGTCGCAGCCCTGATCGTCAGCCACTACGGGGCGAAGGACAAGGAGCGCCGCGGCGAGATCGGCCTGTCGCCGGACAAGACCGAGATGGTCCTCCTGGGGACGGCGAGGAACGTCGCCTGCCCGGAGCCCCGGGACTTCGTCTACCGCCTCGTGCGCGGCTCCGGCACCACGGAGACCACGGCCACGTGCGACGGACCGGCGGACCGCAACGGGTTCTACGGCCAGGGCATCGTCGACGCCCAGGCCGCGGTGACCGCCCTGAGCTGACGGACCCGCGCTGAGCTGACGGACCCGCGCTGACCGACGGCCCGGCCGCCCACCCTCCGGTGGGCCGCCGGGCCGTCGTCTGCCACGCTCGGGCGATGACCGACACGCTGCCCACCGACGTCTCGCAGGTCCCCGAGGACCCCACCGTGGTGGTCGTCGCCACCGTGACCCCGAAGGAGGGCCGGCTGGCGCAGGTGCTCGGGATCATCGCGGGCAACGTCCCCACCGTGCACGCGGAGCCGGGATGCCTCACCTATGCCGTGAACGCGTTCGAGAAGCCCGAGCGCATCGTCTTCACGGAGCGCTGGGCCAGCCGCGAGGCCCTCGAGGCCCACGGCGCCTCGGAGCACATGGCGCGCACCGGCGCCGCGCTGGCCGACCTGGTGGAGGGCGACTCGCAGGTCCTCGTCGGCTCGAGCGTGCCGATGGGCACGCCGAGCCAGGGCGTCTTCTGAGGCGTGGCCGCAGCGGCGCGGCGGTGACCTCACACGGTCAGGTCGGCCGCCACCGCGGGTGAGGGCGCGGAGCCGGTGCCGTCCGGTCTGCGGCGGTCCTCCACCCGCGTCTCCACCCACCGGGACGGGACGGTCGAGGCACGGTCCCGGCCGCTGTGCTTCGCGTGGTACACGGCGGCGTCGGCCTCGGCGAGCAGCGCGGTCACGTCGGTGCCCGAGGTCGTCGCGATCCCGGCGCTGAGGGTCACCCCGTAGTCGGCGCCCACCGTGCGGACCTGGTCGCACAGGCCCCGCGCGAGGGTGACGGCCTCGTCCTGGGCGGCAGCCGGCAGGACGAGAGCGAACTCGTCACC
Source organism: Quadrisphaera sp. (assembly GCA_029257185.1). GTDB lineage: Bacteria > Actinomycetota > Actinomycetes > Actinomycetales > Quadrisphaeraceae > CADCUY01. The sequence goes on along the minus strand of JARICT010000042.1, from coordinate 33,787 downwards.
GCCGAGGCGCCCGGCGTGGTCGCCCGTCCCGCTGGCGTCGGACAGCACCCCGGCCACGAGACGCAGCACGGCGTCGCCGGCGGGGTGTCCGAACGTGTCGTTGACGGACTTGAACTCGTCCACGTCGACGAGGACCACCGACAGCGGCCGGTCCTGCGCCGCGCCGGTGACCTCCTGCGCGAGCCGGTGGTGGAAGGCACGGTGGTTGAGCAGCCCCGTGAGGCCGTCCCGGTCGGCCAGCTCCGCGAGCCGGTGCGCCAGCGCCCTGGTCTTCTGGTGCGCCCGGACGTGGTTCCACGAGGCGAGGGCGCACGTGATCGTGGCCGCCGCGAGCGACAGGCAGCCCGTGATCAGATCGGGGAGGCTGGCGCCGGTCGCGACGCCGACGACGAGGTAGCAGGCGATGGCCGCGGCCCCCGCGATCGACGTCCCGACCGGCGGGTAGGCCATCGCGGCGTGGGCGAGAAGGATGTAGAGGAAGACGGTGTAGGGGCTGCTGATGCCGCCGTCGAGCAACGACGTGGCACCGGTGAGGACGATCCCGGTCCCGTCCCAGGCGTCGAAGAAGAGCCGGCCGTTCTTGTGGCGCACCACCTTCTCCATCGGCACGAGCGGCACCAGCACTCCCACCAGGACCATGAACGCCGAGATGAGGTAGAGGGCCAGCGGGTGCGCTGGGTCGGGGGAGAGCGAGACGTCCACGACGATGATGAACGGCACGACGAGGCACAGGAAGATCCCCTGCCGGGTGTGGCTGTGCCAGAAGGCCACCTGTTCGTCGGTGGTCGCCAGTGCTCTCACACCTGCCCATCGGCACGGCCTCGCGCGTGGTTGAGCGCCGGTGGTCCAGGCGGGGCACGGGGCTGCCGGCGTCCCGTCCGGCGGGGGCCCGCCGCGGTGGCAGGCTGCCGCCCGTGACGGACGGTCCGGGCGGCGCCAGCCCCGGCTGCGGCGCGGGCCTCAAGGCGGGCGCCGCCACGGCCGATGGCCAGCAGGTGACCCCCTCGCGCCACGTGCCGGAGCACGCGACCCCGCCCCGGCGTCCTCCGCTCCCCACCGACGTCCTCGTCATCGCGGCGTCCGTCGCGGTGGCGGCGCTGGTGGTCGCGGCGTCGGCGGCCGCCTCGAGCGCCTGGCCCGGCGTGGTGCTGCCCGTGCTCGCCACCGCGCTCGGCGCGCTGGCCCTGCGGCCGCGGACGGTGGGCATCGGCGTGGCCGCGCTGCTCGCGGGCGCCGTCGTGACCCTGCGCTGGGACGGGTCCGCCCTGGCCGCGGTCGGCATCGGCTCCGGCGTGGCGGTGTCAGCCGCCGTGGTCACGCTGTGGCGCCTCCAGCGTCGCAAGGCCACCAGGACCCTCGCCGCGGAGCGTGCCCGGGCCGCCGAGCTCACCGTCGTCGACGAGCTGACCGGCTGCTACAACACCCACGGCCTGCACCTGCTGGGCGAGCAGGTGCTGGCGATGGTGCGGCGCCAGTCCGGGGCGATGCACGCCGCCGTGATCGAGGTCGAGGGCGTCCCCGCCGTGCTGGACGCCCTGGGTCCGCGGGCCGTCGACGAGATCGTCATCGCCGTCTCGCAGGCCCTGCGGGGGGCGACCCGCGGCACGGACGTGGTGTGCCGCTCCGGGGAGGTGACGTTCGTCGTCGTCGGCCCGGGATCGGGCACCGGCGCCCTGGACCTCGAGCGGCGCCTGCGCGCCCTGCTGCTCCGCACGCCGCCGCTCAGCCTGCGCGAGTGGCCGTGCACCGTGCTCGTCGGGGTCGCCCAGCTGCAGCCGTGGGACTCCGGCGGGCTCTCGGAGATCACCCACCGGGCCGACGAGGACCTCGGGCTGCGGCGGGCGCTGCGCGGTCCGGCCGTGGACCCCCGCGGGGCTCACCTCAGCGCCGATCCGCTGCCCTGACGCGCGGCTACCCTGGCGCGGTGAGCGCCACGACCGATCTGACACCGCCCCCGAGCAGCGACGACCCCGCAGCCGGCGCCCCCCGGGCTCCTGAGGCCCCTGAGCGCTACGACGCCGGGCTCGCCGCCGAGATCGAGGCGCGCTGGCAGCAGCGCTGGGCCGAGCGCGGCACCTTCGAGGCGCCCAACCCTGCGGGCCCCTGGGCGGACCCCGGCGCGGTCGCGGCGCTGGGCGAGAAGCTCTTCGTCATGGACATGTTCCCCTACCCCTCGGGTGCGGGGCTGCACGTGGGCCACCCGCTGGGCTACATCGCCACCGACGTCGTCGCCCGCTTCGAGCGCATGCGCGGGCGCAACGTCCTCCACACCCTGGGCTACGACGCGTTCGGGCTCCCCGCGGAGCAGTTCGCCGTCCAGACCGGCGCCCACCCTGCCGCCACCACCGAGGCCAACACCGCCGTCATGCGCCAGCAGCTGCGGCGGCTGGGCCTGGGCCACGACGAGCGCCGGTCGATCACCACGATCGACCCGGGGTTCTACCGCTGGACCCAGTGGATCTTCCTGCAGCTCTTCGACTCCTGGTACGACGCCGACGCGCCCCGCGGCGGCGGCCCCGAGGACTCCGAGCTGGGCCGGGCGCGGCCGATCTCCGAGCTCGTGGCCGAGCTGGACGCCGGCACCCGCGCCCTCGCGCCGCGCGAGGACGGGCGCGGCTGGGACGAGCTGAGCGCCGGCGAGCGCGCCGACGCCGTCGACGCCCAGCGCCTCGCGTACGTCTCGTCCGCCCCCGTCAACTGGTGCCCGGGGCTCGGCACGGTGCTGGCCAACGAGGAGGTCACCGCCGACGGGCGCTCCGAGCGGGGGAACTTCCCCGTCGTCACGCGGCGGCTGCGCCAGTGGATGCTGCGCATCACCGCCTACGCGGACCGCCTCGTCGACGACCTCGACCGCCTCGACTGGCCCGAGCCGGTCAAGACGATGCAGCGGCACTGGATCGGGCGCTCCCTCGGGGCGGAGGTCGACTTCGCCGTGGCGGGCCTGCGCTCCGACGCGCCGAGCGCCACGATCGGGGTCTTCACCACCCGCCCCGACACCCTGTTCGGCGCCACCTTCGTGGTCCTCGCCCCCGAGCACCCGCTGCTGTCCGACGTCTCGGAGCTCCCCACCGCGTGGGAGCGCCCCGGCGGGGGGATGGTGCCGGCGTCGTGGACCGGGGGAGCGGCCTCGCCGGCCGACGCGGTGCGTGCCTACCGGGCGCGGGCGAGCGCCTCCACCGACGCGGAGCGCGGGGACGACGCCCGCGCCAAGACGGGGGTCTTCACCGGCCTGACCGCGACGAACCCCGTCGACGGGCGGGCGCTGCCGGTGTTCACCGCCGACTACGTCCTCACGGGGTACGGCACGGGCGCCATCATGGCCGTCCCGGGGCAGGACCAGCGGGACTGGGACTTCGCGTCGGCCTTCGACCTGCCGATCATCCGCACGGTGGCGCCGCCCGACGGCTTCGAGGGCGAGGCGTGGACGGGGCCCGGTGAGGCCGTCAACTCCGCCGTGGACGGGCTCGACATCGACGGCATGGCCGTGGACGAGGCCAAGCACGCGGTGCTGGCCTGGCTGGGGGAGCGCGGAGCGGGCCGGGCGCAGACCACGTACCGGCTGCGCGACTGGCTCTTCAGCCGCCAGCGGTACTGGGGCGAGCCGTTCCCGATCGTCTGGGACGACGACGGACGGCCGCACGCCCTGCCCGAGACCATGCTCCCCGTCGAGCTGCCCGACGTGCCCGACTACTCCCCGGCCACCTTCGCCCCCGACGACGTCACGTCCGACCCGCAGCCGCCGCTCGCGCGGGCGACGGACTGGGTGGAGGTGGAGCTCGACCTCGGCGACGGCGTGCGGCCCTACCGGCGCGAGACGAACACCATGCCCAACTGGGCAGGCTCGTGCTGGTACCACCTGCGCTACCTCGACCCGGCGAACACCGACGCCCCGGTGGACCCCGCGGTGGAGGAGTACTGGATCGGGCCGCGCGAGGGCACGCCCCCCGACACCGGTGGCGTCGACCTGTACGTCGGCGGGGTGGAGCACGCGGTCCTGCACCTGCTGTACGCGCGCTTCTGGCACAAGGTGCTGCACGACCTGGGCCACGTCAGCTCGGTGGAGCCGTTCCGCCGCCTGGTGAACCAGGGGTACATCCAGGCCGACGCGTACACCGACGCCCGCGGCACCTACGTGCCGGCCGCCGAGGTGGTGGGGACCGCCGGCGGCGACGGTCACCGGTGGAACGGCGAGCCCGTCACCCGCGAGCACGGGAAGATGGGCAAGTCGCTGAAGAACGTCGTCACCCCGGACGACATGTACGCGGACTACGGCGCCGACACCTTCCGGCTCTACGAGATGTCGATGGGCCCGCTGGAGGCCTCGCGCCCGTGGGAGACCCGCGCGGTGGTCGGCGCGCACCGGTTCCTGCAGCGGCTGTGGCGCAACGTCGTCGACGAGAGCACCGGGGAGGTCACCGTCACCGACGAGAGCGCGGACCCGGCGACGGCCGTCCTGCTGGCCAGGACGGTCGCCGCGGTCACCGCCGACTACGAGGCGCTGCGCTTCAACACGGCGCTGGCCCGTCTCACCGAGCTCAACAACGGCGTCACCGGGCTGAGCTCCGTGCCCCGCGAGGTGGCGGAGCCGCTGGTCCTCATGGTCGCCCCGCTGGCGCCCCACGTCGCCGAGGAGCTGTGGGAGCGCCTGGGCCACGAGACGTCGCTGGCCCGCGAGCCGTTCCCCCTCGCCCGCGAGGAGCTGCTCGTCGAGGACACCGTGACGTGCGTGGTCCAGGTGGCCGGCAAGGTGCGCGACCGGCTGGAGGTCGCCGCCGACATCGGCGAGGACGAGCTGCGCGAGAAGGCCCTGGCGACCGCCGGGGTGGCGCGCGCGCTGGACGGCGCGGGGGTGCGGACGGTCGTCGTGCGCGCGCCGCGGCTGGTCAACGTGGTGCCGGCGCGATGATCCACGACGACGGGGCGCCCTGATGCTCGTCGCGGTGGTGCTGGTGTGCTGGGTGGCGGCACAGGTGGCCGTGCGGGTGTGGGCGGTGCGGATGACGATCCCGCCGCCCGTGCCGCAGGACGTGCAGGAGCGGGTGCGCACCCTGTGCGCCGACGGCGAGCAGCGCCGCGCCCAGCGCCTCCTGCGCCGCGAGCTGCCCACCCGGGCGCTGGAGGCCGCCGCCGCCGTCCGCCACCTCGACCAGGGCGACGTCCTGTTCACCTCGTGGGGCGAGATGGCCCGCGACCTGGACCCCGTGGTCGCCGAGCGTGTCCGCGCCCTCGACGCGGAGGGGGACCGGGCTCGGGCGCTGCGCGCGGTGCGGCGTGCGACCGGCCTGTCGCCGACGGGGAGCGTGCGGCTGGTGGACGCCCTCGTCGCCTGAGGCGGTGACCGGCGGCGGGCCCCGGGGGAGCTCCGCCGCAGCGGGCGCCCCCGGGGCGGCCGTGCACAGGCGGGGGGCTCGGACCCACCGCCGTCCACAGGTCTTCGGCGCGACCGCGGGCGCCGACCGCGGCGGCGCCCAGGCTGGCGTGATGACGACCGAGCAGCGCTGGGCACCGGCACCGGGGCGAGCGCGCCCGGTCGGCCTCGAGCACGGCGGTGACCTCGACGAGGTCGAGGAGACGGATGAGGTCGAGGAGCCGGACGACGATGACGGGGGCGAGCGTCATCCGGGGCGGGCGCGCTGGGGCGTGCCGCCGCGCGCGGCGCTCGCCCTCGCGGTGGTGGCGCTGGTCGTCGCCGCCGTGCTGGTCGTCCGCGCCACCGTCCTGCAGCCGGAGGCCGTCGTCCAGCAGGCCATCGACCCGTCGGTCGCGGCCGTGCCCGCCGCGGCGGACGGCGGGGCGGCCCCCGAACCGGCGGAGGCGCCCTCGACCAGCACACCGGGCACCACACCGAGCACCACACCGACCGGATCCTCGGCAGCGAGCGCGTCGCAGGGGCCGGTCGCGGTGCACGTCGTGGGCGCCGTCGTGGCCCCGGGGGTGGTCGAGGTGCCGGCGGGCTCGCGCGTCGCCGACGCGGTGGCCGCCGCGGGCGGTCTGTCCCCGGAGGCCGACCCGGCGGGCGTCAACCTGGCCCGGGCGATCGGCGACGGTGAGCAGGTGGTGGTGCCTCGCCCGGGCGAGGTAGCGGTGCCGGCAGCCCCACCACCCGGCGGGCCTGCCGCGCCGGGGGCGCCCGGGGCAGCGCCGGGCGCCCCGGCGGCGCCCGGCCAGCCGGCAGAGCCCGTGGACGTCAACGCCGCCGGGGTCGCCGAGCTGGACGCCCTGCCCGGCATCGGCCCGGTGCTGGCCCAGCGCATCGTGGGGTTCAGGGAGGCCAACGGCCCGTTCACCAGCGTCGACGAGCTGGTCGAGGTGCCGGGGATCGGCGACGCGACCCTGGCCGACCTCACCCCGCTCGTCCGGGTGTGAGGCGGGGCCCGGCGACCCCAGGGGCGGCGACGGACGCACCGGCGCCGCTGGACCTGCGCCTCGCCCCGGTGCTCGTGGCTGCCTGGTGCGGCGCCGCGGTCCTCGTGGCGGCGGCGGTCCCCGCGGCGACAGCGGCGGCGGGCACCGCGGCCGTCGCCGCGGCGGTGCTGCTGATAGCGGCGCGCGGGTCGCGGAGGTCGCCGCGCCCGCCGCCCTGCGTGCCGCCGTCCCCTGCGCCGCGGGGGGCGGTGCTCGGGACGGTCGCCGCGTGCGCCGCCGTCGTCGCCCTCGTGGGCGCGTCGGTCCTGACCACCGGCGCCGTGGCCCGCGCCGGCCCCGTGCCCGCGCTCGTGGAGGACGGCGGGGCGGCGCGCCTCACGCTGGTCGTCACCGGCCAGCCCCGCCGCGCCCCGCCGCCGGACACCTCGTGGGGGGCGTCGGCCCCGCCCCGGTGGGTCGTCCGGGCCCGCGTGGTCGGCGTCGAGCGCTCCGGCGGGGACGTGGTGCCCGCGCGGACACCGGTGGTGGTCGTCGGGAGCGCGGCGTGGTCCGCCCTCGAGCGCGGCGCGCGCGTCTCGGCGCTCGGCCGCACCGAGCCCACGGAGCGTGCCGACCCGGCACGTGCCCTCGTGCTCACCCGGGGGCCGCCGCGCGTGCTGGCCGAGCCCCGGGGGTGGTCGGCGGCCGTGGCGCACCTGCGCGGCGGGCTGCGCACCGCCACCGCGCCGCTGGGCCAGGACGCCGGCGCCCTGCTCCCCGGCCTCGTCGTCGGGGACACCTCCGCGCTGACGCCGTCGCTCGAGGAGGCCATGCGCGCCACGGGCCTCACCCACCTCACCGCCGTCTCGGGGGCGAACGTCGCCCTGGTGCTCGCAGCGGTCACGGCGCTGGCGGCGCTGGCAGGCCTGGGGCGGCGGGTGCGCGTGCTCGTGGCAGGTCTCGCCCTGCTGGCCTTCGCCGGCCTCGCCGGGCCCGACCCGTCGGTGCTGCGCGCCGCCCTCACCGGGGCCGTCGGGCTCGTCGGCGTGCTCGCCGCACGGCGGGGGGCGGGCCTGCCGGCGCTGGCCGCCGCCGGCACGGTGCTGCTCGTCGCGGACCCGTGGCTCTCCCGGTCCTTCGGCTTCGCCCTCTCGATGCTGGCCACCGCAGCCCTCCTCCTGCTCGCGCGCCCGTGGGCCATCGCCCTGGCCGCGTGGATGCCGCGCCCGCTCGCCGTGGCGCTCGCCGTCCCGCTCGCCGCCCAGGCGGTCTGCGGGCCCGTGATCCTGCTGCTCGACGACGGCGTCCCGGCCCTGGCGGTGCTGGCGAACCTGCTGGCCGCGCCCGTGGTGGGGCCCAGCACGGTCCTCGGCCTCGCGGCGACGCTGACCGCCCCCGTGTGGCCGCCGGGGGCGGTCGGCCTCGCGTGGGCGGCGGGCCTGGGCACCGGGTGGATCGCGCTGCTCGCCCGCGCAGGAGCCGGAGCGCCGGTGGCCACGCTGCCGTGGCCCGGCGGTCTGCGCGGCGCGGTGGCCCTCGCGGCGGCGACGGTGCTGCTGGTCAGCGGGGCGCCGCTGGCCGTGCAGGCGGTCCGCGGAGCGCTGTCCGCCCGGCCTGGCAGGCTGTCGCCGTGGCGACCCGCGGTTCTGGCCCCAACCCCCGCCCCGGGGCCCGCCGCACGGCCGGCGCGCGCGAGGCGGCGTGGTTCGACGCGGCGCCGGCACCGGTCGTCCTCGTCACCGGCACGGAGAGCCTCCTCGCGGAGCGCGCCCTGAGCGCCGTGGTGGAGGCCGAGCGCGCCCTCCACCCCGACGTCGAGGTCATCGCCGTCGACGCAGGCCTCTACGAGACCGGCCAGCTCGCCACGTGGGCGTCACCCTCCCTGTTCGGGGAGCCGCGCCTGGTGCAGCTGAGCGGCCTGGAGTCCGCCTCCGACGCCGCGGTCGCGGACCTCCGTGCCCACCTGCTGCGCGCCGCCCAGGGGGACGTCCCGGACGACGTGGTGCTCGTGCTCCGCCACGCCGGTGGGCAGCGCGCCAAGGCGGTCCTCGACGCCGTCAAGGCCCTGCCGAGCGCGCTCGTGGTCCCCTGCCCGCCGGTCAAGACCGCCCGCGAGCAGCGCGGGTTCCTCCAGCAGGAGTTCGTCCGGGCCCGGCGTACCGTCACCCCCGCCGCGCTCGACGCCCTCCACGCCGCGCTGGGCGGTGACGTGCGGGAGCTGGCCGCCGCCGCGGCCCAGCTGGTCGACGACGTCCCGGTCGGGGGGCGCCGCGTCCCCGTGGACGAGGCGGACGTGGAGCGCTACTACGGCGGGCGCTCGGAGGTGACGGGCTTCGCGGTCGCCGACGCGGCCGTCGCGGGGCGCGGGAGCGAGGCCCTGACCCTCACGCGCCAGGCCATCGAGGCGGGGGTGGACCCCATCCCGATGATCGCTGCCCTGGCCATGAAGGTCCGCGCCATGGTCAAGGTCGCCGCTGCCGGGCGGGGGCGCGACGCCGACGTCGCGCGCAGCGCCGGCATGGCGCCGTGGCAGGTCGAGCGCGCCCGGGCCGACCTGCGGGGGTGGACCCCCGAGGGGATCAAGGTCGCCGTCCTCGCGCTCGCCGACGCCGACGAGGCCGCCAAGGGCGGGTCGAGGGACGCCGTCTACGCGGTGGAGCGCGCGGTGGTGGCGATCACGCGAGCGCGGGCCTGAGCGCGGGCCGACGAGCCGAACGTCCGGGGAACCCGGGCACGACGACGCCCCCGGCCGGTGAGGGCTCGGGGGCGTCGGGTGGTCGTGCGGGAGGTCAGCCCTTCAGCGAGGAGACCTGCTTGGCGAGCGCCGACTTGCGGTTGGCCGCCTGGTTCTTGTGGATGACGCCCTTGGAGACCGCCTTGTCCAGCTTGCGGTTCGCCGCGGCCAGCGCGGTCGCCGAGGTGTCGGCGTCCCCGCTGGCGACGGACGCGCGCACGCGGCGCACGAAGGTGCGCAGCTCGGACTTCACCGAGGCGTTGCGGGCGCGCGCCTCCTCGTTGGTGCGGTTGCGCTTGATCTGCGACTTGATGTTGGCCACGCGTGCTCGTCCTGCCTCACAGTGTCGGGGATGATGCTCGGACTCTCGTCTCGAGATGCTGCTTCGACGATCTCGCCCACCGCTCGCTGCGTGCCCGGTCCGTGCCCCGGTCATGCCCGGAGCGGACCCTGCGCTCACCACCGGTCCACCGGCGGCAGGCGACACGACGCGGTCGACTGCTCGGGAGGATACCAGGGCTCGCGGCCCGAGATCCCCGCGAACCGCGCCGGGCGTCGGTACCGTCCGAGCCATGACCGCCTCGCCCTCGCCGGAGGACACGTCGGCGGTCCCCGGCCCCGACGAGCTGGTCCTGGGCGCCGACGACCTGCCCGGGCTCCACCGAGCCCTCGAGCAGCGGGTCCGCGCGGTCGAGGCCTTCCTGGCCGACGTCTACGGACCGCGCCGCGCCGTGGCCCAGGGCGTCATCAGCCACGCTCTGGTCACCGCCGCCCCCGGCTTCTCCCGGGAGGCCGGACAGGTGCCGCCGCCCCGCAGGTGGGCTCCGCTGACCGCGTTCGACCTGGCACGCGGGCCGGGGGGCCGGTGGATGGTGGCCGGCAGCCACGTGGGGACGCTGGACGCGTGGGCGCTGACCTCCGAGGCACGGGGGGGCGGCGGCGCTGACGGCACCGGCCACGTGGCGGCCGCCGCGTCGGCCTGCGGGCCGCCGGACGTCGGCGCGCCCCTCGTCGCGGTGCTCCTCCCCTCCGCGGCGGCCTCGCCCTGGCGTGCCTTTGCGCAGCGCCACGGGATCCTCGCCGTCCGCCACGACGACCTGCTGGTGAGCCGCGGGCAGCTCCTCGTCGCCACCACGCGCGGCCTCGTCCCGGTGCACGTGCTGCTGCGACCCCCCGGCGACGATCTGCTGGACCCGGTGGTCAGCTCCCACCCCGGGGCGGTGACCACCGGGTGCCCCGGGCTCCTGACCGCGGTCCGCTCCGGTGCCGTGACCCTGGTGGGCGCGCTGGGCGCCGCTCTGGCGGACGACGCGAGCGTGCGGGCGCGCTTCGGCGACCTCGTGCGCTTCCACCTCGGTGAGGAACCGGAGCTGGGCGACGCGCCCCTGGCCCCGGCGGGCACGCGCACGGTGCGGGCGCTGGTCGCCGTCACGGGTGACGAGACCGTGGTGACGCTGCACGACTCCTCCCGCGATCCCTCTCGGGGCGGGACTCCGACGGCCGGCGACGGCTGGCCGGTGGTCCTCGGCGGTGGCGCCGCCGGCCGCGCGGCGGCGGTCACCGACGCCTGGCACCGGCGGCTCGACGCGTCGGGCTCACGCCTGTCCGGAGCGGACCGGAGCGCCCGCCCGGCGGCCGGCTCCGGGCTGGACCTGCGCGAGCCCCCGGACCCGAGCCGCGTGCGCACCGGGTGCGGGGCGGTCCTCGCGGGCCAGCCGTGCTGAGCCGCCCTGCCCGCGCCGTCTTCCACCTCGGGCGCCACGTCGAGCGCGCCGACGGCGCCGGTCGCCTGATCAACCTGCACCTGCCGCTGCTCGACGCCGCGGAGCCGTCGCGCGACGACGCGCTCGTCCGCGACCTGCTCCTGGTGACCGGCGCCGCCGACCACCAGGACGGGGACGCGTGGGCGAGCCCGCTCCACGCGCGCGAGGGCGACAAGGGGGCGCGGTGGACGCTGCTGGACCGGCTCGGGTACGACGAGACGAGCCCGGCCTCGGTGCTGGGTGCCTGGGCCGCGGCGAGAGCCAGCGCCCACGCCGCCCGAGAGGTGCTGCCGGCGCAGGTGGTGGAGGTCCTGGACGCCTCGGCGGCAGCCGTCCCCCCCACCCGCTGGCGCGGACGTGACCCCGACGTCTTCCTCGCCTGGGTGCGCGAGCGCACCGCCGTCGTGACCGGGTCAGCCGACATGAGCTGTCCGCGCGACGAGGCGTGGTGGTTCCTGCGCCTGGGCGCCGCGCTGGAGCGGGCCTCGGCCTCGTCCCTGCTCGTGGCCTCCGCCGCGCTGCACGACCCCGTCGGGCAGGCCGCCACCGCCCCCGGCCCTCGAGGCCACCACCGCGGGGAGGACCCCCGTGCCCACCACGGGCGTCGCGCCGGCCTCCCGCGGGCGTGGCGCGCGCTCATGGACGCCGCCGGCGCGCCGTCGTCGATGACGGCGCGCACCACCACCCCCGCCGGCGCCGGCGCCGCGGTCCTGCTCGACCGGGGGTGGCCGCGCTCGGTGGTCGCTGCGATCGCCGCCGCCGAGGAGGCCCTCGACGGGCTGGAGGCGCTCGGGGTGCGCACCGAGACCCTCGACGCGCCGCGCCAGCGCCTCGTCAGGGTGCGCACCGCCCTGGAGTACCGGCCCGTCGAGACCACGCTCGGCGATGTCGACGCCCTGGTCCGCCAGGTACGGCGCAGCGCCTCGGCCGTCGTCCGCAGCGTCGAGGAGACCTGCCTGGAGCCGGCGGCACCCGCGTCGTGGCTCGTGCACGCCGGATGAGCGCGAAGGTCCGCCTCGAGACGAGCATCGACGTCCGCTATCCCGCCGCGATGGAGCGTGGGCACCACGAGCTGCGCGCGACCCCGGCCACCAGCGAGGCCCAGCGCCCCCAGCGCACCTCGCTCCTCGTCGAGCCGCCGGCGTGGACCGCCAGCCACCTCGACCACTGGGGCACCCGGGTCACCGCCGTCGAGGTCCCCGGCACCCACCAGGCGCTGGCGGTGACCTCGACGGCGGTCCTCGACGTGCACCGCCGCGCTGCGCCCCTGCCGGGCGGCGGCTGGGACGTGGTGCGCGCCGCCGGCCAGGGCCCCGCCGCCGAGCACCTGGCTCCGCACCCGGCGTCACCGGTCCCGCCGGCGCCGGCGGACCTCGTCGCGTCCTCGCGCGCGATGCTCTTCGACGGCGCCGCCCCCGACGACGTGGCGCTCGCGGTGTGCGCGCTGGTGCGCTCGCGGGTGACCTGGGACGGCGCAGGGCCGCCCGTCGGGCCGGTGCTGGACCCCTGGGGCGCAGCCGCGGCCGCGGCGGTGAGGGCGTGGAGGTGCGGCGCCGGCGACGCGGGGGACCTCGCCCACCTCGCGATCGGGGCGCTGCGCGCGGTCGGCGTCCCGGCCCGCGCCGTCGTCGGCTTCGCCCACCCGGACCCCGGGGGCGCCGGGCTCGCGCGCGGGCACGCGGCGACGGCCGGGCGCCACGCCTGGGTCGAGTGGTTCTCCGGCGGCTGGTACGGCTTCGACGTCGCCCGCGGGGAGGCCGCCGGGGACCTCCACGTGGCGCTCGGGCACGGGCGCGCGGTCGCCGACGTCCCCCTGCTGCGGGGCGTGGCGGGGAGCGGGGGCCCGCCGGGCTCGCCCGCGGCGCCGGTCGTGGACGTCACCGCGGTGATGACCCGCCTGGGCTGAGGCCATCACCGCGCGCGTCTCGCGTCACCACCAGGTCCGCAGCGCCGGGCCAGCCTCGGGGCCATGGGACGACCCGCCGGCATCACCGCTCGACGCTCCTCGCGCACGGTCGCCTGCCTGGTGACCCGGAGTGCGCCAGGATGCACCTGTGAGCGTCACCATCGACAGCGTCCTCGACGAGCTGCGCGCGGTCTCCACCTCGGAGGCGGACAAGGGCGACCGCTTCGAGCGGCTGATGAAGGCCTACCTGACCACCGACCCTGTCTACGCCGAGCAGTTCTCCGACGTCTGGCGGTGGCAGGAGTGGCCGGGCAACGGTCAGCGCCACGACACCGGCATCGACCTCGTGGCCCAGGACCGCAGCACCGGTGGCCTCGTGGCCATCCAGTGCAAGTTCTATGCGCCCACGACCATGGTCGGCAAACCAGACATCGACTCGTTCCTCGCGGCTTCCGGGACGACGGACTTCGACGAGCGCATGATCATCTCGACGACGGATCGGTGGAACGGTCACGCCGAGGCGACCATCGCTGCTCAGGACAAGAAGGTTCGCCGGGTCGGGCTGCCGGACCTCGCGGCTTCCCGCGTGGACTGGGGGAAGTACTCACCGACGACACCAGAGGTCATGTACCTCGGGCACCGCAAACAACCCCGCCAGCACCAGCGAGAGGCCATCGACGCTGTCACGACCGGCCTTGACGGCTCCGACCGCGGCCGTTTGATCATGGCGTGCGGCACGGGCAAGACCTTCACCGCTCTCCGCCTGGCCGAGCAGATGGTCGGTGCCGGGGGGAGCGCGCTCTTCCTCGTCCCGTCGATCTCGCTGCCGGCACAGAGCATCCGTGAGTGGGTCGGTGAGGCCGAGGTCGACCTGCAGCCCTTCGCCGTCTGCTCCGACCCCAAGGCCACGCGTGCGTCGACCTCCACGTCCGAGGACATCTCCTCGGTCGACCTCGCACTCCCTGCGACGACCGATGCAGACCTGCTCGCCGCCCGGATGGACGGGGCGGCGTCCAGCGAGGCGATGACGGTGGTCTTCGCCACCTACCAGTCGATCGACGTCGTGGCGAGGACCCAGCAGGCTCGCGGGGGTCGCTTCGACCTGGTCGTGTGCGACGAGGCCCACCGCACCACGGGGATCACCCTGGCGAAGCCGGGAACAGCCTCGGGCAGGGACGACGAGTCGGCGTTCGTCCGGGTCCACGACGACGGCTACCTGCCGGCTGCCAAACGGCTCTACATGACGGCGACGCCGCGGCTCTACACCGACGACTCCAAGACCAAGGCGGTCCAGAGCGACGCGGTGCTGTGCTCGATGGACGACGAGTCGCTGTACGGCCCCGAGCTCCACCGCCTCGGCTTCGGCGAGGCCGTCGACCGCGACCTGCTCACCGATTACAAGGTGCTGGTGCTCGCCGTCGACGAGGCGTCGGTGGCCCGCACCTTCCAGCAGCAGCTCTCCTCCAGCGAGATCGGGCTGGACGACGTCGCGAAGATCGTCGGCTGCTGGAACGGCCTCGCCAAGCGCGGGCTCGCCGAGCACGAGTTCGCTCCCGACGCTGCCCCGATGCGCCGCGCCGTGGCCTTCTCCGGCACGATCGCCGACTCCAAGCGGGTGGAGGAGCTCTTCACGCAGATCAGCAGCCACTACGTGGAAGAATCGGGGCAGCTGGACGGCGACGGCGAGCTGCCGCTCGCGTGCGAAGTCAAGCACGTCGACGGGACGTTCAACGCCTTGGAGCGCTCGCGGAGGATCGACTGGCTCAAAGGTGACCCGGGCGATCGTCGCTGCGACATCCTCACCAACGCTCGTTGCCTGTCGGAGGGGGTGGACGTCCCGGCGCTCGACGCGGTGATGTTCCTGGCGCCGCGCAGGTCTCCCGTGGACATCGTGCAGTCGGTCGGCCGCGTGATGCGCAAGGCGCCGGGCAAGCAGTTCGGCTACATCATCCTGCCGGTCGGCATCCCTGCCGGCGTTTCAGCCGAGAAGGCACTGCAGGACAACAAGCGGTACGCCGTCGTCTGGGAGGTGCTGAGGGCGCTCCGCGCCCACGACGAGCGGTTCAACGCGATGGTGAACCGCATCGACCTCACTGCCGCGCGCGACAAGAAGATCAACGTCATCGGCGTCACCGGGGGCGAGGAGCCTGACGAGGGCGGCGGGGACACCGGTGCGACGGACGGCGGCGAGCAGACGGCGATCGCCCTGGCGTGGGACGACATCGACGAGCTGCGCGACGCGGTCTACAGCCGGATCGTCGCCAAGGTGGGCACGCGCGCCTACTGGACACGGTGGGCCAGCGACGTGGCCGACATCGCCGAGCGGCAGATCACCCGGATCACCGCGCTGCTCGACGACCCCAGCGCTCGGGTGGATGCTGCCTTCACGATCTTCCTGGACGGCTTGCGCGGCAACCTCAACGAGGGGATCAGCCGCGCGGACGCGGTCGAGATGCTGGCGCAGCACCTCATCACGCGCCCGGTGTTCGACGCGCTGTTCGAGGGTTACGACGTCATGGACCACAACCCTGTCGCTCAGACGATGGAGCGGATGCTGGTCGCCCTGGACGAGCACGGGGTGCACGACGAGAACAGCACCCTGGAGAAGTTCTACGACTCCGTCCGCCTGCGCGTCCAGGGTGTCGACAGCGCCGAGGCCCGACAGCACATCATCCTCGAGCTGTACAACACCTTCTTCGCCAAGGCCTTCAAGAAGACCGTGGACCGTCTCGGTATCGTCTACACCCCGGTGGAGGTCGTCGACTTCGTCCTCCGCTCCGCCGACCAGGTGCTGCGCCGCGAGTTCGACCGCGGCCTCACCGACGAGGGGGTGCACGTCCTCGACGGCTTCGTGGGCACCGGCACCTTCATCACCCGCCTCATCGCCTCGGGGCTCGTGAGGCCTGAAGACCTCGTGCGGAAGTACGCGAACGAGCGGCACGCCAACGAGATCCTTCTGCTCGCCTACTACATCGCCGCCATCAACATCGAGTCCACGTATCAGGACGCCATGCGCCAGGCGGTCGATCCGGACCACGGCTACGAACCTTTCCCCGGCCTGGTGCTCACCGACACGTTCCAGTCCTGGGAGGGCAGCGACCGGCAGGACCTCGACGTCTTCCCGGAGAACAACGACCGGCTGGCGCGCCTGAAGCGGTTGCCGGTGACCGTCATCGTCGGCAACCCGCCGTACTCCGTGGGGCAGGAGAGCGCCAACGACGCCAACCAGAACGAGCAGTACCCGTCCCTCGACGCCGCCATCAAGGCGTCCTACGTCGACACCTCCGGTGCCAGCCTGTCGCGCAACATGTACGACTCCTACGTGCGGGCCATCCGCTGGGCGAGCGACTGCGTCGCAGACCGTGGCCTCGTCGCGATGGTGACGAATGGCGGATACCTGGAGCAGAACAACGCCGACGGGATGCGCAAGGCCCTCGTCGACGAGTTCGCCGCGATCCACGTGGTGAACCTGCGGGGAAATCAGCGGACGTCGGGTGAGCGATCCCGCAAGGAAGGCGGCAAGATCTTCGACGCGGGCAGCCGCGCCACCATCGCGATCACCGTCCTGGTCAAGAACGCGGCGAGATCTGGCCCAGCGACCATCTGCTACACCGACATCGGCGACTACCTCAGCCGTGAGCAAAAACTGGCGAAACTGGTCGAAGGGGGCGGTGTACTGACCCTGGACGGTGCTGTTGCGATCGAGCCTGACGGGCACGGTGACTGGTTGAGCCACCGCAGCGCCGACTTCGGGGCGTTCGCGCCGGTGAGCGAGAAGAAGAGCCGGGACAGCATCTTTCTCGCCACCGGCCCGGGTCTGCTGACGAACAGGGACGCATGGGCGCACAACTTCAGCCAGTCCTCACTGAGGACTGAGGTACAGTCAACGATATCGACATACAATGACGACAGTCGACGTCTTCGGGCCGCTGATTTGAAGGCGCTCAACCAGCGTGAACTCCAAGAGCAGGTCACTGTTGACCCCTCCTTAATTGCATGGACGGATGGCTTGCGGAATCGCCTGAGGCGCGGCCTTGACCTCGAATACAGCCCTTCGAGCCTTCGCTCCGCTCTGTATCGACCATTTCAGAGAACTCACTTGTATCTCAATGACGCTCTCGTCGAACGTCCGTCGCGAACGAGTCTCCGGTTCCCCGATGGACGGAGCCAACGTGGCATCTTCATTGCTGGTCCGTCGTCGAGCGGCGGCTTTGGCGCGCTCATGGTGGACAATCCATCGGACCTCCATCTGCTGGGCAGCGGGCACGTCCTTGACCGCTGGCGCTTTGTGGAGGCCGGGGACGGCATGCTGGACCTCTCCGGTGGCGCCGCCGACGAGGGCCTCGTCGCGGTCGACAACGTCACCGACACCACGCTCGATCGCTTCCGCGCTGCGTACGGCCCCCAGTTCACCAAGGACGACGTCTTCTCGTACGTCTACGGGCTGCTGCACTCGCCCGACTACCGGCAGCAGTTCGCCGCTGACCTCGAGAAGATGCTCCCGCGCATCCCGCTCGTGGAGGATGCCGCCGCCTTCGTCGACGCCGGCGTGCGCCTGTCCGCACTTCACCTGGGCTACGAGCGGCAGGAGCCGTACCCGCTGGCCGGTCTGAGCGTGGGTCCGAGCGGTGGGGCGGGGTACGACTTCTTCCGTGTCGAGAAGATGCGCTTCGGACGGCCGACGCCGGAGCAGAAGGCCGGCGGCGAGCGCCAGGACAGGTCGACGATCGTCTACAACTCGCGCGTCACGCTGAGCGGTATCCCGCAGGAGGCCTACCGGTACCGGCTCGGCTCCAAGTCGGCGATCGAGTGGGTCATGGACCGCTATCGCGTCACGACAGACAAGGCGTCGGGCATCGTCAACGACCCGAACGACTGGAGCCGGGAGGTCGGAGACCCGCGGTACGTCGTCGACCTGCTGGCGCGCATCGTCACGGTCAGCCTGGCGACGATGGCGATCGTCGAGGCCCTCCCAGACCTGGCGGTCCGCGCCGACCAGCTGACCGGGCGAGCCTGATGCCGTCGTGGGCGAACGACGCGGTGGAGCGAGCCGCCGCCGAGGCGGTCCGCCGGCTCTCCACTGGCGAGCCCCGCAAGCTCGTCTGGCGGTACCCCCTCCTCCAGCTCCTCGACGACTACTCGAGCGCCGTCGACCAGCTGGGTCTGGACGCCGGTGAGTCCCTGTGGACCCGCGAACCCCCCAGGACTGGCGACCGTGGCGTGGACGCGGCCTTCGCTGCGCTGGCCGAGCACCTGGCGCGGCGCGACGGTTGGGCCGTGCCCGGGTGGGCGCGCGACCCGTCACGGCAGTCGCCCGAGTGGTGGTTCGTCACCGACCTGGTCGGCATGCACCCCACGGCGCTCGTCGAGGCGCCGCTGTCGTTCCGCAAGCGGGGGGTCTTCATCACCCGTGACGCGCTGGTGCGGGTGTGAACGACGCCCTGTCCGGGGCGGACGTCGACGCCCTCCTGACGGAGCTCGACCGGGAGCTGGAGCGACGTGGCGTCCGAGCCGACCTGTTCCTGGTGGGGGGCGCGGCGATCGCGGTCGCGTACGACTCGCGGCGCTCGACCCGCGACCTCGACGCGGTCTTCGAGCCGACGACCGTGGTGCGGGAGGCGGCGGCTGTGGTCGGCCGGGCACGGCGCCTGCCTGACGGGTGGCTCAACGACGCGGTCAAGGGGTTCCTGCCCGGGCCCGATGCCGGTGCAGAGCGCCACTTCGAGGGTGCCGCGCTCAACGTCGACGTCGCCTCCGCCCGGTACCTGCTCGCCCTGAAGCTGTTCGCCTCCCGCGTCGAGACCGATGCTGATGACATCGCCTTCCTCTACCGCCAGCTCGGGTTCACCACGGTGGAGGAAGGGCTGGAGCTCGTCGAGAGCACGTACCGCGGCCGCCCCGTCGCTGCGCGGACGCAGTTCCTGCTGGAGGAGATCGTCGCGAGCCTCGAGGGCGATGGGAAGCCCGGCGCGTGCTGATCGGCATGGCGTGATCGTCCGACCGGGGACGTGACGCCGGACTGAGCACGCGCCCCAGCGCGGCTGGGCGTCCCCGGACGACCGAGGAGCGCGCGCCGAGCGCGGCTGGGCGTCCCCGGACGCCGGCGGCCGTCGCACCGACCACCCCGCGCTCGTCACCGCTCCCGCCGGCCGCGCCCCGTGGGACGATGACGCCCGTGCCACCCGCCACCTCGACGACCGCCAGCGCCGACGCCTCCGTGAGCCCGGGCGCCACCGCCCCGGAGCTGCTGCGGAACTTCTGCATCATCGCCCACATCGACCACGGGAAGTCCACCCTCGCGGACCGGATGCTGCAGGTCACCGGCGTGGTCGACGACCGCTCCATGCGCGCGCAGTACCTCGACCGCATGGACATCGAGCGCGAGCGCGGCATCACCATCAAGAGCCAGGCCGTCCGCATGCCGTGGGCGGTCACCACCGAGGGGACCAGCACCACGCACGCCCTGAACATGATCGACACCCCCGGGCACGTGGACTTCACCTACGAGGTGTCGAGGTCGCTCGCGGCGTGCGAGGGGGCGGTGCTGCTGGTCGACGCCGCCCAGGGCATCGAGGCGCAGACCCTCGCCAACCTGTACCTGGCGATGGAGAACGACCTCACGATCATCCCGGTGCTCAACAAGATCGACCTCCCCGCCGCCCAGCCGGAGCGCTACGCCGAGGAGATCGCGTCCCTCGTCGGCTGCGAGCCGGGCGACGTCCTGCGCGTCTCGGGCAAGACCGGGGCGGGCGTCACCGAGCTGCTCGACCACATCGTCGACATGATCCCGGCGCCGGTCGGCGACCCCGACGCCCCCACGCGGGCGATGATCTTCGACTCCGTCTACGACACCTACCGCGGGGTCGTCACCTACGTCCGCGTCGTGGACGGACGCCTGGCGCCGCGCGAGAAGATCGTCATGATGTCCACGCGCGCCACGCACGACCTCCTCGAGATCGGCGTCAGCTCCCCGGAGCCCGCGCCGACCGGCGGCCTGGGCGTCGGCGAGGTCGGCTACCTCATCACCGGGGTGAAGGACGTGCGCCAGTCCCGGGTGGGCGACACCGTGACGCTCTCCTCGCGACCCTCCCCGATCACCGCGGGGGAGTACGCCGACCCCAAGCCGATGGTCTTCTCCGGGCTCTTCCCGCTCGACGGGTCCGACTACCCGCTGCTGCGCGACGCGCTGGACCGGCTCAAGCTCAACGACGCCGCCCTGACCTACGAGCCGGAGACGTCCGTGGCCCTGGGCTTCGGGTACCGCTGCGGCTTCCTCGGCCTGCTGCACCTGGAGATCACCCGCGACCGTCTCGAGCGGGAGTTCGGCCTCGAGATGATCGCCACCGCACCGTCGGTGGTCTACGAGGTGCGGCTCGAGAACGGCCGGGAGGTCACCGTGACCAACCCGTCGGAGTACCCCGTCGGCAAGATCGCCGCGGTCAGCGAGCCGGTGGTCAAGGCGACCGTGCTGTGCCCCTCGGAGTTCATCGGCACCGTCATGGAGCTGTGCCAGAGCAGGCGCGGCGAGCTCCAGGGCATGGACTACCTCTCGCCCGAGCGCGTCGAGATGCGCTACCGCCTCCCCATGGCCGAGATCGTCTTCGACTTCTTCGACGCCCTGAAGTCGCGCACGCGCGGCTACGCCAGCTTCGACTACGACGTGGACGGCGACCAGGAGGCCGACCTCGTGAAGGTCGACATCCTCCTCCAGGGCGAGATGGTCGACGCCTTCTCCGCGATCGTGCACCGCGAGAAGTCCTACGCGTACGGGCTGATGATGGCGGGCAAGCTCCGCGAGCTCATCCCGCGCCAGCAGTTCGAGGTGCCCGTGCAGGCCGCCATCGGGGCGCGCGTCATCGCCCGGGAGACGGTCCGCGCCATCCGCAAGGACGTGCTCGCCAAGTGCTACGGCGGGGACATCACGCGCAAGCGCAAGCTCCTGGAGAAGCAGAAGGAGGGGAAGAAGCGCATGAAGATGGTGGGCCGGGTCGAGGTGCCCCAGGAAGCCTTCATCGCCGCGCTGAGCTCCGACGGCGCCGGGGGCACGGCCACCAAGGACAGGGACGGCGCAGGCAAGCGCTGAGAGACCCGAGACCCTGGAGACCGCCCACCGTGCCCGACCGTTCCGACGGCGAGCCCACGCGCGCCTCCACGCTCACGATGCTCATGGCGCTCGCCTTCTGCGCCGGGGCGACCGACGCCTTCGCCTACCTGGCCCTCGGTGAGGTGTTCACGGCCAACATGACGGGCAACCTCGTGCTCGTCGGGCTGCTGCAGCGCCCGGGCTTCTTCGGCTTCCTGCCCAGCATCCTCGTGGCGATCGCCGGCTTCGTCATCGCCGCCTACGTCGGGTTCTCCCTCGCCCGCGTGCGCGGCGCCGTGCCCTCGCGCATCGGGCCCCTGGCCCTGCTGGGGGCGGCGGCGCTCGCGCAGGTGGCGGTCACGCTCGGGTGGGTCCTCGGCGACCAGCCCCCAGCCGGGTCGGCCCCCGCGGTCACGCTCGTCGCCCTGTCCGCGATGGGCATGGGCCTGCAGACGGTGGTGACCCGCCGCATCGGCGCGCGCATGGGCGGCATGTCGACGACCTTCGTCACCGGGATGCTCACGAACCTCGTCCGCGACGTCGCCGAGCGCGTCCCCGGGCACCGCACGGAGCGCCTCTTCGCCGTCCTGTCGCTGGTGACGGGGGCCATGGTGGGCGCGCTGGTGCTCGCCCAGAGCCCCGCCTGGGCCCCGGTGCCGGCGGTGGCGGCGACCTTCGTGGCGCTGGTCGCGGCGCTCGCCCGCCACCGCACCGCGTGACGCCCACCGCGGCTGTCGCGCCGCCGCACGGAGAGGCACCGTCGCCGGCGTGAGATGGTCCAGGCGTCCGCCGCGACGCGTGCCTCACCCACGCGCGCAGCAGGGGAGGGGCCGACATGAGCCAGAGTGACGCCTGGCCGCCGGTGTGGCGCGCCCCCGGGATGTCCCCCCTGCTGCTGCTCACCGCAGCCGGGTTCGCCGGGTATGCCGCCCTCCTGCCGATCGCACCGCTCTGGTCCACGCGGGGAGGGGCCGGCTCGGCCGGGGCGGGCCTCGTCAACGGGGCGATGCTGCTGGCCACCGTGGCGACCCAGGGCCTCGTCCCCCGGCTCCTGCGTCGCCACGGTCTCGGCCCGACGCTGAGCGCGGGCCTGATCCTCCTGGGCGGCCCGTCGATGCTGTACCTCGTCTCCGACGGCCTCGCGTGGATCGTGGTCATGTCCGTGCTGCGCGGGCTGGGGTTCGGGGTCCTGACCGTCATCGGGTCGACCGCGGTCGCGAGCCTGGTCCCGCCAGCGCGCCACGGCAGCGCCGTCGGCGCCTACGGCGCCGCGATCGCCGTGCCCCAGCTGGTGCTGCTCCCCGCCGGGCCGTGGCTCAGCGAGAGCGTCGGCTTCTGGGTGGTCTTCCTCCTGGGCTCGTCCCCGCTGCTGGGCGTGGTCGCGGTCCCTCGGCTCGCCCGAGCGCTGCGCGAGGGCCCGGGTGAGCGGGACCGGTCGGCGGAGCCCGGCCCGACCAGCCGGGCGACGACGGCCGGCGACACCTCGAGGGCGCGCCAGCTCGTCCCCGTCCTCGGACCGCCCATGCTCCTGCTGCTGGGGATCACCCTCCCGGGCGGGGCGCTCCTCACCTTCCTCCCCCAGATGAGCTCGGAGGCGGCCGCGACCACGGCGGGGCTCGCCCTGTTCACCGCCATGACGGCCCTGAGCCGATGGGGGTTCGGTGGGCTGGCGGACCGGTACGGCGCCAGGGTCTTCCTGGCCCCGCTCGTCCTGGTCACCGTGGCGGGCCTCGGGCTGGCGGCGCTGTCCGTGGTCGACCCGGACAGCACCCGTGCGTCGTGGTTGCTGCTCGCCATGCTGGTCGTGGGAGCCACCTACGGTGGGCTGCAGACCCTCACCCTGGTGCTCACGCTGACCGCCGTGAGGGACGACGAGTACCCCACGGCCAGCGCGGTGTGGAACATCGGGTTCGACGCCGGGACGGGTCTCGGGTCCGTCCTCGTCGGCGCCCTGGCGGCCGGGTGGTCCTTCTCGTCGGCGCTGGCGGTCACCGCGGGGATCTCCTTGCTGACGCTGCCTCTGGCCGTGGGGCGACGACGGGCCGCGCGGCCTCTCTGAGCGGCTCAGCCGAGGACCACCACCCGGTCCGCCAGCGCCCGCGTTGCGGCGACGACCTCGGCGTTGGCCTGGTCGCTGCCGGTGGCGCGCCCCTTCGCGGCCGCGTGGTCGCGTCCGTGCTCCACGTGCCGGGCGGTCAGGCGGGCCAGACGCACGGCGTCGTCCAGCTCGACGAACCACACCTCGTCCAGGCAGGCCCGGACGTCCGCCCAGTCGGCCAGCAGGCTCGGGTCCAGGTGCGGCGCCGCCACGGCGTCCAGCAGCAGGTAGTTGCCCTCCGTCACCACCAGGGGGACGTCGGGGCGCACGGGGACGGCAGAGCCGATGGACTCCTCCAGGTGGCGGTCGAAGCGGGGGGCGTGGACCACCCCCGTCGCGGTCCGCAGCCGGCGCAGCAGCGCCGCGTACCCGCCGGCGTCGAAGGTGTCCGGCGCGCCCTTGACGTCTGCGCGGCCCATGACCTCCAGCGTCTCGTCGCTGAGGTGGAAGCCGTCCATCGCCACCGCGACCGCCACGTCCGGCCCGAGCGCGTCGACCAGCGACGCGGCGAGCGTGGACTTGCCGGCGCCCGGCGGGCCGGTCAGCCCCAGCACCGTCCTGCGGCCCGGCGTCGAGGAGGCCGCGAGGGACGCGGCGGCGGCGGCGAGGTCCTCGAGGCGGAGCGGCGGCGGGGTGGGTGACACGAGGTCATCCAAGCGCAAGGATGCCGACCATGAGCGAGCAGACGATGGTGCCTCCCGCCCGCACTGGAGAGGTCGTGGCGGTGTGCCGCACCCACGAGGTGCTCCCCGACGCCGGGACCGTCGGCTCCACGGGGATCGACAAGCGCCCGGTGCCCGGCCCCCAGCAGGTGGGAGCCCTCGGCATGGAGGGCGACACGATCCGCGACACCGTCAACCACGGCGGGGTGGACAAGGCCCTGTACGCCTACGGTCAGGACGCAGCGCTCCTCTGGGAGGAGCGCCTCGGGGTGCCGGTCCCGCTGGGGGGCTTCGGGGAGAACCTGCGCCTGGCGGGCATCGACGTGGACGGCGCGGTGGTCGGGGAGCGCTGGCAGGTCGGCGAGCCGGGCGTCGGACCCGTGCTCGAGGTCAGCGAGCCGAGGACCCCGTGCCAGACCTTCGCCCGCTTCGTCCACGCGACGATCGGGGAGTCCGACGCGACCGCGCGCTGGGTCAAGCAGTTCACGCAGGTCGGCCTGGTGGGCAGCTACCTGCGCGTGGAGACCGGCGGGCTCGTGGCGGCCGGGGACGCCGTGGAGGTCCTCTCCACCCCCGCGCACGGGGTCAGCGTCTCGGCGTGGTTCACCGGCGAGCGCGCGCCGGGAGCACCGGAGCGGGCCGCGGCCCTGCTGGGCGCCGAGAGCGCCGGTCAGCTCCGTCTGGCGGAGGACCTGCGCGTCAGCGCCGAGGCGGTGGTGGCGCGGGCGGAGGGCCCGACGGCGGCGCGGTGACCTCGCCGCCCCGGCGCGGGTGAGACCGCGGCGGCCAGCACGAGCTCGGGCCCGGACCTCCCGTCGTACCGGGCGGTGGTGTCGATGAAGCCGGCGCTGGCGTAGGCGCGCCGGCCCCCGCCGTTCTCCTCGTGGACGCTGAGGACCACGAGCGCGCTCGACGGCGACACCTGGGCTGCCAGCGCACGGACCGCACGGGCCCCGGCGCTGCCGTAGCCGTTCCCCTGGGCGTGGGCGGCGATGCAGTACGCGCGCAGGAGGACCGTGCGCTCCGGCTGGTCGAGCAGGTGCCCGAGGTAGCCCCGGCGGTCCAGGACCCCGAAACCCACGACGTCGGCGCGCGGGGCGGTCCGCCGCGCGCCGGGACCGCGGCCCACCGGGACCCGGCTGCGGGCGCGGGCGCGCACGATGGCGAAGGGCGTCCGCGTCACGTCCTCCAGGGCCGGTGCGAGCGTCAGCGCCGGGGGCAGCACGTAGCGGTCCTGCCCCGCCGCGAGGTCGAGCTCCTCGACGGTCCGCACCAGGGAGGCGGGGGAGCGGCGGGTCATCGGCACCAGGCTGACCGCCGGCGATGCCAGGTCGCGGGCCGACGTCATCTCCACGGCGGCGACGATAACGCCGCTCACCGCGCACGGGGGTCGAACCGGGTCGATCGGTGGGAACCGGGACGAGCGTGGCCGCGGGCCTGGTCCGCGGCGTGCGCGGCCGCGCTGGCGCACACTGGTGGCGATGCCCTCCGCCCTGCCCCTCGCCGACCCCGCGCCGGCCGACGGCCTGCTGCCCGCCTCCGCCGCCGTGGGGAGCAGCCGCCGCGACCTCGGCGTCTACCTCCACGTGCCGTTCTGCGCGGTGCGCTGCGGCTACTGCGACTTCAACACCTACACCGCCCGTGAGCTCGGCCCCTCCGACCTCGTCGGGGCCTCCCAGGCGACCTTCGCCCGAGCGGCCGCCGCGGAGGTGGCGTACGCCGCCGATGTCCTGGCCGTCAGCGGCGTCGCCCCGCGCCCGGCGTCGACGGTCTTCGTCGGCGGCGGGACCCCGACGCTGCTGCCCTCCTGCGACCTCTCGGCGATGCTCGGCGCCGTCCGCGACCGCCTCGGCCTCGTCGACGGCGCCGAGGTCACCACCGAGGCCAACCCCGACTCGGTGACCCGGGAGTCCCTCGCCGAGCTCGCCGCGGCCGGCTTCACGCGCGTCTCGTTCGGCATGCAGTCGGCGGTGCCCCACGTGCTCGCCACCCTCGAGCGCACCCACGACCCGGACCGGGTCCCGCAGGCGGTCGCGTGGGCGCGCGAGGCAGGGCTGACCGTGAGCCTCGACCTCATCTACGGCACGCCCGGGGAGAGCGCCGCCGACTGGCAGACCTCCCTGGACGCCGCGCTGGCGTGCGAGCCCGACCACGTGTCCGCCTACGCCCTCGTCGTCGAGGACGGCACCGCGATGGCGGCCCGCGTGCGCCGGGGGTTGCTGCCGATGCCCGACGACGACGTCCTCGCCGCCCGCTACGAGGCGGCCGACGAGGCCCTGGCGGCGGCCGGCCACGACTGGTACGAGGTGTCCAACTTCGCCCGCGGCGGGCTCGGCGGGGTGGGCGCCTCCCGGCACAACCTGGGGTACTGGCGCGGGCAGGACTGGTGGGGCGTGGGGCCCGGTGCCCACAGCCACGTCGGCGGGGTGCGGTGGTGGAACGCCAAGCACCCCGCGGCCTACGCGCGGCGCCTCGCCGACCGCGTCAGCCCGGCGGTCGGACGTGAGAGCCTCGATCCCGCCGCCCGCGCCGTCGAGGCGGTGCTCCTGGGGGTGCGGCTCTCCAGCGGTCTCGACACCGCCGTGCTCGACGACCCCGCGATCGACGTGGACGCTCCCGCGGCCATCGCCTCCGTCGTCGCCGACGGGCTGGCGGACGCAGAGGCGGCCTCGGCGGGTCGTGTGGTGCTGACCCGTCGAGGCCGCCTGCTGGCCGACGGCGTGGTGCGCCGGCTCCTGGGCTGGTGAGGGCTACTTCACCAGGCGCCAGTTGAGCGGGTAGCGGTAGTCGATGCCCTGGTTGGCCTTGACGGCGCCGATGATCTGGAAGACGGCGACGGCGATCCCGACGATGACGAGGACCGGCACGACCAGCAGGAAGCCGATCCCGAGGGTGACGAGACCGAGGAGGATCCCCGCCAGGTAGACGATCGTGAAGACGATCTGGAAGTTCAGCGCCTCGGCGGCCTGACGTCGGACGAACACGCCGCGGTCCTTGAGGACCAGGAAGATGATCAGCGGTCCCAGCGCGCCGAGGAAGACGGTCCCTCCCGTGGCGATGCCCAGGAGCGCGGCCGCGAAGGGGCTGAGGTGGGCGAGCATCGCCCACAGCCGCTGCTGGTCGGGCGCCATCTCGACGGTGCCGCTGAGGGGCTGGCCGTAGCCGCCCTGCTGCTGGGCGTAGGGCTGCTGCCCGTACGACGGCTGCCCGTAGGTCGGCTGCTCGTACGACGCCTGCCCGTAGGTCGGCTGCTGGCCCGGCGGCGGGCCGTGCTGCGGCTGGCCCGCGGCGGGCTGGTCGCCCGGCGGACGGCCATGGCGGGGGGGACCGTCGGAGGGCTGCGCCTGCCGGGCGTCAGCCCCGTCGTCGGGCCGAGGGTGCTCGTGAGGACCTGAGGCTGTGGACATGCCCCCATCCTCGCCGACGCCCCGCGGCGGCGTCCATCCCGCGGACCCCCGGCGAGCCCTGGTGCCAGCCCCCCTCCCGGTCCGGCGGTGGTCCAGCGCCGGCGCCCGTCGCGGGCCCCGTGCCGGGCCGCCGCTGCTCTCAGCGGTCCAGGGCGTCGCCGGTGACGAAGTCGATGAGGTGCTCGACCTTGCCGGAGAGCTCGGCCTCCAGGTCGGCCATGACGGAGACCGACGCGAGGATGCGCTGCCAGCCGCGAGCGACGTCGGCCTGGCTGGCGTGCGGCCACCCGAGGCCGGCGAGCACGCCCTCCTTCCAGGGCCGACCGCGCGGGACCACCGGCCACGCGGGGATGGCGAGCGTGCGCGGGCGCACCGCCTGCCAGACGTCCACGAAGGGGTGACCGACGACGAGCACGTGGGCGGCGCTGCCCGGCGAGGCGGCGAGCGCCTGGGACACCAGCCGCGTCTCCTTGGTCCCGGAGACCAGGTGGTCCACGAGGACCCCCACCCGGCGGCCCGGCCCCGGCTCGAAGGCCCTCAGCTCCGCGGCGAGGTGGTCCACGCCCTCGATGCCCTCGACGACGACCCCCTCCACGCGCAGGTCGTCGCCCCACACCTTCTCGACGAGCTCCGCGTCGTGCTTGCCCTCCACCCAGATCCGCGAGCCGCGCGCCACGCGAGCCCTGGCCCCCGCGACGGCCACCGACCCGGAGGCCGTGCGCCCACCGCCGGCTCCCGGTCCGCTCGGCGACCGGGGGCGCCCGCCCGGGGCCCGCGCGGCCGGCGCCCGCGGGGGGAGGAGACGCACGGGCGCGCCGTCGACGAGGAACCCGGGTCCCAGCGGGAAGCTGCGGGTGCGGCCGTGGCGGTCCTCGAGCACCACGAGGTGCATCCCGCCGGAGCGCTCGACGCGCACGACCGCGCCCACCCAGCCGGTGTCGACGTCCTCGACGACGGTCCCGGTCTGCGCGGGGACGTCCGTGGTGAGCACGCGCCCCGGACGCGCGCGGGGGCTGCCCGCCGCCAGCACGTCGCCGCCCCATCCCCCGTACCGGTCGCCGCTCACCACGGGTGCAGGGTAGGACGCTGCCGCGAGGGGCGCCGGCCGGCGCCACGCGGGTGTCGGCTCACGGGCGTACCCTGGTCCCTGGCACTCAGGGCCGAGGAGTGCCAGAGCAGGGCGAAGGTCGGACGGACCAGCACCAGCCGGACGAGCCGAGCAGCCCGCGGACGACCCGCCGAGCGAGGAGGAGCCGCATGACCGACGACCGCCGCCACGCGGTGCTGCGCGCCATCGTCGAGGACTACGTCGCCACGAAGGAACCCGTCGGGTCGAAGGCGATCGTGGACCGCCACGCCCTCGGGGTCTCGCCCGCCACCATCCGCAACGACATGGCGGCGCTGGAGGAGGACGGCCTCATCACCGCGCCGCACACCTCCGCCGGGCGCGTGCCCACCGACATGGGCTACCGGGTCTTCGTGGACGGGCTGGACGGTGTCCGGCCCCTGTCGTCGCCGGAGCGCCGGGCGATCGACCGGCTGCTCGCCGAGAGCTCCAGCCTCGACCTCGACGCCGTGCTCGACCGCACGGTCCGCCTGCTCGCGCAGCTCACCCACCAGGTGGCCGTCGTGGCCTACCCGTCCCTCTCCCAGGCCTCGGTGCGCCACGTCGAGCTCGTGGCCATCGGGCCGAGCCGCCTCGTGCTCGTGCTCATCACCGACAGCGGCCGCGTCGAGCAGCGCGTGGTCGAGACGCCCGTGGACGTCAGCGAGGACCTCCTCGTCGCGCTGCGGGCACGGATCGGCGCCGTCGCGGTGGGCCAGCGCCTGGCGGACGCCGCCGCCGCGCTGGAGCGCCTCGCGGACTCCACGCCCGCGGCCGGCGGCCTCAGCCCCGAGCAGCGGGGCGACGGGGCGGCGGTGCGGGCCGTCGTCGCCGCCCTCGTCGCCGCCCTGGGGCCGACGCGCGAGCAGCGCGTGGTGATGACCGGCGCCGCCAACCTCGCGCGCGCCTCCGTCTCCGACACGACGTTCGCCGCGGCGCTCGGGCCGGTGCTCGAGGCCATCGAGGAGCAGGTGGTCATGCTGCGCCTGCTCACCGAGGTCGTCGACGACCCCGCCTCCGGGGTGTCGGTGCGCATCGGCCGCGAGGTCCTGCACGCCGGACTCACCGAGACGTCGGTGGTGACCTCCGCCTACGGTGGCGGCTGCGACCCCGTGCCGCGCGCCCGCATCGGCGTGCTCGGCCCGACCCGCATGGACTACCCCAGCACCATCGCCTCGGTGCGGGCCGTCGCCCGCTACCTCACGCGCGTGCTCGCCGAGTGACGCCGCCCACCCTCTCCACCCACCCGTCGCGCCTGACCGGCCGCGACCCCCGACCCGCGGGCCTGCTGGCTCCGACGCGAAGGACACCATGGCTGTGACCGACCACTACGAGGCCCTCGGGGTCTCTCGCGACGCCTCCACCGAGGACGTCAAGAAGGCCTACCGCAAGCTGGCGCGCCAGCTGCACCCGGACGTCAACCCCGAGGCCGGTGAGCGCTTCAAGGAGGTGTCCTCGGCCTACGAGACGCTCTCCAACCCCGACAAGCGGCGCGCCTACGACATGGGCGGCGGCCAGGGCGGCAACGGGTTCGGCGGCCAGGGCGCGGGCTTCGGGTTCTCCGACATCTTCGAGACGTTCTTCGGCGGCGCGGGCGGCCCGGGCGGTGGCCGCGGCCCGGTCTCGCGGGCGCAGCCCGGCCAGGACGCGCTGATCCGCCTCGACGTGGACCTGCGCGAGGCCGTCTTCGGGGCGCAGCGGGACATCGGCATCGACACCGCGGTGGTGTGCCCCACGTGCGACGGCTCCTGCTGCCAGCCGGGCACCCACCCCCAGACCTGCGACGTGTGCAAGGGCCGCGGCTCCGTCCAGCGCACCGCGCGCTCGCTGATCGGCAACGTGCTGACCACCTCGCCGTGCCCCTCGTGCGGCGGCTACGGCACGGTCATCCCGCGCCCCTGCCAGGAGTGCGCCGGCGAGGGTCGGGTGCGCGAGCGCCGCCAGCTCACCATCCGGGTGCCGGCGGGCGTCGACACCGGCACGCGCATCCAGCTGGCGGGCCAGGGCGAGGTCGGTCAGGCCGGCGGGCCTGCCGGCGACCTGTACGTGGAGATCGCCCAGCGCCCCCACCCCACGCTGACCCGGCGCGGCGAGGACCTGCACTGCACCGTCGGCCTGCCCTTCACGGCGGCGGCGCTGGGCACGACCATCGCCCTCGACACCCTCGACGGGGACCGCGACCTGGAGATCCCCGCGGGGACCCAGCCGGGCGAGGTCATCACCCTGCGTGGTCTCGGTGCGGCGCGGCTCCGCTCCGGGGGGCGCGGCGACCTCGAGGTCCACATCGACGCGATCGTCCCCACCAAACTCGACGACCAGCAGCGGGACCTGCTGCACCAGCTGGCGGTGGCCCGCGGCGAGGAGCGTCCCGTCGGCAAGGTGGCTCCCGCGCAGCACTCGGTGTTCGGGAGGCTCAAGGACCGGTTCGGCGGTCGGTGAGGCGGGCGAGGGGGCGTGGTCGGTCGCCGGTGAACCGGTCCGCTCCCTGCCCGGAGTCACCGGCGTCGGCTAGCGTCGTTCCATGACCGAGGGAGGCACACAGCGAGCCGCGGGCCCTGCTGCGCTGGACGGTCCGCTCGGTGCGCTGGTCCGCCGTCGCCAGAACGAGTTGCTGGAGGTCGCGGCCCGCCACGGGCTCACCAACGTGCGGGTCTTCGGCAGCGTCGCACGCGGTGAGGACGGCCCCGACAGCGACGTGGACCTGCTGGTTGACTTCCCGACCGGCATAGGACTGCTCGGTCTTGGTCGAGCGATCCGCGACCTGGAAGAAGTGCTGCAGGTACGCGTCGACCTCATCCCGGCCAGCGATCTCAAGCCCGGTGTCCGTGACATGGTCGAGGCTGAGGCGCTCGCGCTGTGAGCCGCCACCCGTCCCAGCGCCTCGACGACATCCTGACCGCCGCGGCAGCGATCATCTCGCACGCCGCACGCGGTGGTCTGGACGACGGGTTGATCTTCGACGCCGTCCGGATCCGTCTCCTCGAGATCGGCGAGGCGATTAAGGACCTGCCGCAGGACCTTCTCGACCACGAGCCGGGGATCCCGTGGGCGGAGATAGCCAGGATGCGGGATCGGCTCGCTCACCGCTACTTCGACACCAACCACGCGATCGTGGAGCACACCGTCCGCCACGAGCTGGCTGAGCTGGAGGCTGCCGTAGGGCGGATGCGCCAACGCTTAAAAGCCGACACATAATCATTTGGCGGGACGCCGAGCCTCCTGGGATGAGTGTGTTGGTTGAAGTATGAATCACGCCGATGAGGTCTCCCCAGAGAGTTTGCTCAACCGTTGGAAGGCGGCTTCGTCCTGAGCGATCTGGAGAGATAGCACGTCCCTCTGAAGGGTCAGCACCTGTAGATCGGCTGCTCGGCCGAGATCACCACGGGTCTGTGATGCGATGCTATTGCGCAGAAGTTCCGTAAGAGGCTCACCGATGGCCTGCTTGAAGTTGAACCCCAGCAGTTGTAGGACAGTCACCGTCTCGACGGAGATGACCGGCTCCAAAACATCCATGACCTTGTCGACTGATGACGAGTCGTCTTCAGGTGATCCCATTTCTATGAGTCTGCGTAAGACCGGCACAATGCTGGTGGTGATGTACTCCACGTCATCCGAGGAAATACTTTGCGCGACAAGTTGCTGCTCGTAGGACTGCGCTATCCGCGCAAGCTCGTTCTTGTCGGCTACAAGATCATTAACGATTCCTTCGAGCTCACCAATGGTTTCCTGGTCCCTCTTTCGTGACTTTGTCGCTCTGATTCGTGTACTGATGGAGCTTGCAGTGTTCCGCGCGAGTGCGTCGGCGAGCTGCATGCCGAGTGTCTGAAGCTCTGGATCCATCGTGCCCTCCCGTGGTGTTGCCAGTCTCGATCTGCTCATGCTCTCTGTCGCGCGGCCGCCCAAGTGCTGCGACGGATGCGCGTCATGACCTGCTCGGCGAAGCGCGCGTCCTCGGTGAACATCTTCAGCAGCGACTCGCTGGCGTCCTGACGTTCGAAGATCGCCCCGGCGACGTCGTCCTCGCGGACGGTGAGGCCGAACTGCTCGGCGGTGTTGTCGGCGGCACGGCGCTGCACCCCGGGGTCGTCCGCCAGGTGCTGGGGAAGCTCGTAGAAGAGCATTAACCCGTCCGCGTGCGAGATGTCGATGCCGAACGTCTCGTTGAGGCCCGCGATGATCGCTGAGAGGTGAGCCGTCACGGGGTCCTGGTCGCCGCCGCGCCCCGCACCGGTGAAGGTCGGCACCTCACCGTCGCTGTCACCGTCGACCACGCTGGCGCCTGACAACTCCCCGGCCTGGTGCCCGATGTACTCCAGCGCCGTGTCGCCGAGATCGATGCTGCCGCGCTCGTCCTCCTCCGGCGGGAGCGCGGAGAGCAGCAGCTTGGCGTACAGGCTGAGGCTCTCGAGGTCCGCGTCCACCCAGGTGATGACCTGCCCGAGGAAGGCGTAGGCGCGCACGAAGGCGCTCATCGCGTCCCGGAGGTCGAGCCGGTCCTCGTCGGGCAGCCTGACGATCCGAGCCACGGCCGGGTTGATGTTCGCCCACATCGCCACGTGGGCCGCACCCCGGGGCTTGCCGTCCGCCCCGAGGAAGGCCGCCACCGCCCGGTGCTGCTCCGCCGGGTCGATCACGGCGTGGGCGGTGATGCGCCCGGCGAGGTTGTGCAGCACGTCCGGGTCCGTCTCCTCCGTCCACGTCGCGGACCAGAAGCGTGCGAAGTGCTCGCGCATCTCCTCAGCGGTGTTGACGAAGTCCAGGACGAAGGTGTCGTCCTTGCCGGGGTGGGTGCGGTTGAGCCGGGAGAGGGTCTGCACGGCCTTGACGCCCTGGAGCTTGCGGTCCACGTACATGGTGTGCAGCAGCGGCTCGTCGAACCCGGTCTGGTACTTCTCCGCCACCACCAGCACCTGTCCGCGCTCGTGGAAGCGGCGGGCGGTGGCCGACTCGGGGAAGCCGTTGATGGTGCTCTCGGTGTGGTCGGTCACCGCGGCGTCGTCAGGGTCGACGACGGTGCCGCTGAACGCGACCATCGCCGTGATGCCGGTGATGCCCTCCGCGGCCAGGTAGCGGGCGATCGCCTGGTGGTAGCGCACCGCGTGCAGCCGGCTTCGGGTCACCACCATCACCTTGGCCGCCCCACCGATCCGCCTCGCGGTGTGCTCGCGGAAGTGGTCCACGACGATCTTGGCGCGCTGGTCGAGGTTGGCCGTGTCGTGGTCGACGAAGCGCGCCAGAGCGATCGCGGCCCGGCCCTTCTCCACCTCGGGGTCCTCGCTGGTCTGCCCGGTGCTCAGGCGGTAGTAGCGCTGGTACGTGACGTAGCTCGCGAGGACGTCGAGGATGAACCCCTCCTCGATCGCCTGGCGCATCGAGTAGAGGTGGAACGGGTCGTACGTAGGCTCGCCCGTCGCGCCGAGGACGTCGGGGTTCCGCTCACCGAAAAGCTGCAGCGTCTTGCCCTTCGGCGTGGCCGTGAAGGCGAAGAACGAGAGATTCGTCTGGCGCCCACGCGCTGCGGCGCTCGCGCTGAGCGCCGCCACCTGGGCGGCCAGCTCGTCCTCGCCGTCACGCTCGTCGTCGTCCGCGTCATCACCGCCCAGCACGGCCTTGACCGACTTGGCCGCCTCACCGCTCTGGCTGCTGTGGGCCTCGTCGACGATGACGGCCACCCGCGCGGAGAG
>JARICT010000023.1 GCA_029257185.1 Quadrisphaera sp. | reverse complement strand
GCGGCGGTCGAGAGGCTGGCGGACCCCGCGATCCGGATCGTCTCGCTGACCGTGACCGAGGGCGGGTACTCCGTCCACCCCGTCACCGGGGAGCTCGCCCCCAGCGACGCCATCAGGGCCGACGCGGGGCCCGGCGCCACCCCCACCACGTACTTCGGCCTCGTGACCGAGGCGCTGGTCCGCCGGCGCGAGCGAGGCGTCCCGCCGTTCACGCTCATGTCCTGCGACAACATCCAGGGGAACGGGCACCTGGCCGCGACGGTCTTCCCCGCGTTCGCGGCCCTGCGCGACCCGGCGCTGGGGGAGTGGGTGGCCGCCAACGTGGCTTTTCCCAGCTCCATGGTGGACCGCATCACCCCGGTGACCACGGACGAGGACCGCGCCGAGATCGCGGAGCGCTTCGGCATCGAGGACGCGTGGCCCGTCGTCGCGGAGCCCTTCGTCCAGTGGGTGCTCGAGGACGCCTTCACCGACGGACGCCCGCCCTACGAGGAGGCGGGCGTCCAGGTGGTCGAGGACGTCGAGCCCTACGAGCTGATGAAGCTCCGGCTGCTCAACGCCAGCCACCAGGCGCTGTGCTACCTCGGGTACCTCGCCGGGTACCGCTTGGTGCACGAGGTCGCCCAGGACGAGCTGTTCTCCTCCTTCCTCCTGGCGTACATGGACGACGAGGCCACGCCCGCGGTCCCGCCGGTGCCCGGTCAGGACCTGGAGGACTACAAGCGCACGCTGATCCAGCGCTTCTCCAACGGGAACGTGCGCGACACCGTGGCCCGTCTCTGCGCCGAGAGCAGCGACCGCATCCCGAAGTGGCTCTTGCCGGTGGTGCGCCACAACCTCGAGAGCGGCGGGCCCGTGGGGCTGGCGGCGCTCGTCGTGGCCAGCTGGGCCCGCTACGCGGAGGGCACCGACGAGGACGGCGCCCCCATCGAGGTGGTCGACGCCCTGGCCGACGAGCTGACGGCCATCGCGAGGACGCAGGGCAGGGACGGGACCGCCTTCATCGAGAACCGCGAGGTGTTCGGCGACCTCGCCGACGACCAGCGCTTCGTCACGGCCTACACCGCTGCGCTGCGCTCGCTGCACGAGGAGGGCGCGCGCGCGACGCTCCGAGCCACGATGGACGAGCGGTGACCGTCGTCGTCTGACGCGATCGTGCGGCGGACCGGCGGCGCGGCGTTACGCAACCGTGATCCGGGGTCACCCAGAAGTTCTTGACAACGTTTGCACAGTCGCCACACACTCCTCCCACAGCACGACGGCGAGGTCGAGGAGGCAGTCGCGATGGCTCACCAGCACCCGGACGGAGCCGAGCCCGACGGCGACCGCCCTGCCGACAGGGAGCGCGCCACCCTGGCCGACGTCGCCCGGGCCGCCGAGGTCTCCACGTCCACGGCCTCGAGGGCCCTGCACGGTGGGGCCGGCGTCTCCGAGCCGCTCCGCGAGCGGGTCAACGGCGCCGCGGCCGCGCTGGGCTACCACGTCAACGTCTCCGCCCGGAGCCTTCGTCGCGGCCGCGACCACGCGATCGGGCTGGCCGTCGAGGACTTCACGATCCCCTTCTTCGGGCGCATCGTCGCCTGCGTCGAGCGCGGCGCGCACCAGCGCGGGCACGCGATCATCATCACGGTGGCCGGCTCCGGGCGTTCCGAGGCGGAGTCCGTCGAGCCGCTGCTCTCCCGGGGGGTGGCGGGGATCGTCGTGGCCTCGGGGACCGCCGGCGCGCCGGAGGGCTACCTGGCCGACATCGCCGAGCGCCTCCCGCTGGTGCAGGTCGACGCGGTGGGCCCCTCGACCTTCTCCGACTCGATCGGCATCGACAACGCCGCCGCCGGCCGGCGGCTCACCGAGCACCTGCTGTCCTACGGGCACCGCGAGATCCTCTTCCTCGGGTCCGGGACGGCCGCCTCCACCGTGGTCCTGCGCGAGCAGGGGTACGCCGAGACCATGGTCGGCGCCGGGCTCACCCCGCGCTCCGCGTGGCTCGGCTACGAGCCCTCCCGGACCTTCGAGTCCGCCGGCGCTGCCCTCGAGGCGCACCGGGACGTCACCGCGGTGGTCTCCGGGGTGGCCAGGACCACCACCGGCCTGCTCACGGCGCTGTCGAGCCTGGGCCGGCGCGACGTCGCGGTGGTCGCCATGGACGACATCGCGGGGGCTGACGGCTTCGACCCGCCGCTCACCGTGATCGAGCAGGACGTCGAGGCGATGGGCGACCGCGCCGTCGAGCTGCTCTTCGAGCGCATCGAGGGGGCGAGCGGACCGCCGCGGCACGAGGAGGTGGGGCTGAGCCTCATCACCCGAGGCTCCGGCGAGCGGCCCCCCTCACGGCTCCCGACCTCTTCCGACCCCGTCTGACCTCGCGCACGCCACCGCCGCCGCAACGCCACCGAGAAGAGGGACCATGCCAGCACGCAAGCGCGTCACCGTCGTCGCCGTCACCGTCGGGCTCGCCATCACCGCCGCCGGGTGCGCCGGCGCCGGCGGCGGTGGCTCCTCCGGCGGTGCCTCCGCCGAGGGCGGGGCCGACTCCATCAACGTCATCATGGTGAACAACCCGCAGATGGAGGACCTGAAGGAGCTCACCCCGAAGTACTTCACCGAGAGGACCGGGATCGAGGTCAACTTCGAGGTCCTCCCCGAGAACGAGGCCCGTGACAAGATCCAGACCGACTTCTCCTCGCAGGCCGGCCAGTACGACGTGGCGACCATCTCCAACTACGAGGTGCCGTTCTTCTCGAAGCAGAAGTTCGTCGCGCCGCTCGACGACTACATCGCCGAGGACGACGCGTTCGACCAGGACGACATCCTCGAGCCCATCGCGCAGGGCCTCGAGGGCGAGGACGGCACGACGTACGCCGAGCCGTTCTACGGCGAGAGCTCGTTCCTCATGTACCGCAAGGACGTCTTCGACGCCAAGGGCCTGACGATGCCGGAGAAGCCCACCTGGGACGAGGTCGCCGACCTCGCCGCCCAGGTCGACGGCGCTGAGCCGGGCATGAAGGGCATCTGCCTGCGCGGGCTCGCCGGCTGGGGCCAGGTCTTCGCCCCGCTGACCACCGTGGTCAACACCTTCGGCGGCCAGTGGTTCGACGAGGACTGGAACGCCCAGCTCACCGAGCCGGGCTTCACCGACGCCACGACGTTCTACGTGGACCTCGTCCGCGCCCACGGTGAGTCGGGGGCGGCACAGGCCGGGTTCACCGAGTGCCTCAACGCGACCTCGCAGGGCGGCGTGGCGATGTGGTACGACGCGACGTCGGCCGCCGGCACGCTGGAGGCCGAGGGCTCCCCCGTCAAGGGCAAGATGGGCTACGTGGCCGCCCCGGTCAAGGAGACCGACTCCTCCGGCTGGATCTACAGCTGGGCGTTCGGGATCCAGGAGTCCTCGCAGAAGAAGGACGCCGCCTGGGAGTTCATCTCCTTCGCCGCCTCGCAGGGCTACGAGGAGAACGTCGCCGAGGAGCTCGGGTGGGCCCGCGTGCCGGCCGGCAAGCGCGCCTCGACCTACGCCAACCCGGAGTACCAGGAGGCCGCGTCGGCCTTCTACCAGCAGACCGAGGACGCCATCACCTCGGCCAACCCCCAGCAGCCCGGCATCGACCCGGCGCCGGCCCCCGGCATCCAGTTCGTCGCCGTCCCGCAGTTCTCGGGCGTGGCCACGCAGGTCTCCCAGGGCATCAGCGACGCGATCGCCGGTCGCACCACGGTCGAGGAGGCGCTGGAGAACGGCCAGCAGCTCGCCCAGAGCGGCGTCGGGGACCCCAACAAGGAGGGCTGACACCCCGCCGAGCAGCACCCTCGTCGTCGGCGGGGACCGAGCACGGCGCCCGGTCCCCGCCGCCTCCGCCGGCAGCGACGCGCGGCCGGCACCAGGTCGTCCACCGACGCGCCCTCCTCGGCTCCCGTGAGGTGGCCCGGCGGTCCTCGCAGAGGAGAGTGCACGCCATGTCCTCCACCACCGCCCCGCCCGGCACGGGATCCGAGCTGTCGCGGGAGCAGGCCACCGTCTACGAGCCGCCACCGGGCGACCTCGCGAGGTCGAAGCGCGCGGCCCGGCTGCGGCGCCTCCCGCTGCTCCCGGCGCTGATCTTCGTCATCGTCGCCACGCAGCTGCCCTTCCTCGCGACGATCATCATCTCGTTCACCAGCTGGAACGCCCTGGCGCCGGACGACCGCCGGTTCATCGGGTTCGACAACTACGTCACCGTCTTCACCAACCCGGCGAACCGGGACGCCGTCCTGACCACCATCGTGCTCACCGCCACCGTGGTGGGGGTCTCGCTGGTGCTCGGCACCCTCATCGCCCTGCTGCTCGACCGGAAGTTCTTCGGGCGCGGCGCGGTGCGCACCATGATGATCGCGCCGTTCCTCATCGTGCCGGTCGCCGCGGCGCTGCTGTGGAAGCACGCGCTGCTGAACCCCTCGTTCGGGCTGTTCAACGGGCTCATCCGCTCGGTGTGGGACCTGTTCGGCGCCGCGGACCCGCCGCAGATCGCCTGGCTGACGCGCTTCCCGCTGCTGGCCATCGAGGCGTCCCTCATCTGGCAGTGGACGCCGTTCATGATGCTGATCATCCTGGCCGGCCTGCAGTCCAAGCCCGGCGACGTGGTGGAGGCCGCGCGGGTGGACGGCGCCAGCAGCTGGCAGATCTTCCGCTACATCACCTTCCCGCACCTGCGGCGCTACCTCGAGCTGGGCGGCCTGCTCGGGGCGATCTACATCGTGCAGAACTTCGACGCGGTGTTCACCATGACCGCCGGGTCCCTCGGGACCGCGAACCTGCCGTACACGATCTACGCGACGTTCTTCCAGCAGCAGAGCTACGGGCTGGCCTCGGCGCAGGGCGTCGTCACCGTGATCGGGACCATCATCATCGCCACCTTCGCCCTCAAGACGGTGTCGTCGCTGTTCGAGGAGGAGAACGCATGAGCGCGGTCAGCGAACCGACGTCCACGTCCACCAACAAGGCGGTGGCGGCCACGTCCTTCAAGGCGGCGCCGCGCCGGGACCGCGGCGTGGAGAAGAGGTCGAGCCCCCTGTGGGGGATCGCCGCCTGGCTCGTGGGCCTGGTCTTCGTCGCGCCCGTCCTCTGGATGGTGCTCACGTCCTTCCACTCCGAGGTCGACGCGGCCAGCAACCCCCCGGCGGTCTTCGCGGCGCTGACCCTCGACGGTTACCGCACCTTCTTCGGCAACAACCCGTGGCCACCGCTCATCAACTCGGCGACCGCGTCGGTGATCTCCACCCTCTTCGTGCTGGTCCTGGCCATCCCGGCGGCCTACGCGCTGTCGGTCAAGCCGGTCAAGCGGTGGACGGACGTGATGTTCTTCCTGCTGTCGACGAAGTTCCTGCCGATCGTCGCCGGGCTGCTGCCGCTGTTCCTCTTCGCCAAGCTGACCGGTCTGCTGGACAACATCTGGCTGCTGGTGCTGCTGTACACCGCGATGAACCTGCCGATCGCCGTGTGGATGATGCGCAGCTTCCTGGCGGAGGTGCCGACGGAGATGCTCGAGGCGGCCTCGCTCGACGGAGCCGGCCTCATCACCGTGCTCCGCAAGATCATCGCCCCGGTGGCGCTGCCGGGGATCGCCGCCACCGCGCTGATCTGCTTCATCTTCAGCTGGAACGAGCTGCTCCTGGCGCGCACGCTCACGTCCGTCGTCGCGGGGACGGCCCCCAGCTTCCTCACCGGGTTCGCCACCAGCCAGGGCCTGTTCCTGGCGCAGGTGTGCGCCGCCTCCTTCGCCGTCTCGCTGCCGGTGCTGGCCGCGGGGTTCGCCGCGCAGGACAAGCTGGTGCAGGGGCTCTCGATGGGGGCGGTGAAGTAGGCGCGGCGCGTCCCGGCCCGTCACCGGACCGCGCGGCGAGGACCACCGGTGAGGGATGCCCGCCCCCGTACCCTGGGGCGGTGCCGCCACCTCGCTCCCGAGCCCCGACGATGCTCGTGGCGCTCGACGTGGACGGCACGCTGATCACCGGCGACCTCGTCATGTCCCCGCGGGTCCCCGCGGCCGTGCAGGCCGTCGTCGCCGCCGGGCACCACGTGGTCATCGCGACCGGGCGCTCCATCAGCGCGACGCTGCCGGTGGTGGGGGCCCTCGACATCGGAGGGTGCTACGCCGTGTGCAGCAACGGCTCCTTCACCGTCTCGACCACGGCGGCGCCGCCGGTGGTCCGCGCGCTGGAGCGCCGCCGGGGTGAGCGGTTCGCCTTCGGCGCCGACGCGGTGTCCTCGGCGACCCTGCCCTCCTACGAGATGGTCGACGTGGCCACGTTCGACCCGTGGCCGGCCCTCCTGCGCCTGCGCGACGCGCTGCCCGAGGCCTCCTTCGCGGTGGAGACCGACGGGGCGGAGTTCGTCGTCGCCGGGCCCTTCCCCGCCTCGGAGGTGGCCGAGACGGTGGTCAGGGTGGAGTTCGAGCAGCTGCAGGGCATCAAGGCGGCGCGCGTGGTGGTCGCGAGCGACGCGCACAGCCCGGAGGAGTTCCTCGGGCTGACCGAGGGCCTCGGGCTGTCCGGGGTGAACTACGCCGTCGGCTACAGCGCCTGGATCGACATCGCCCCCGAGGGGATCAGCAAGGCCAGCGCCCTGGAGGCGATCCGTGAGCGGCTCGGGGTGGCCCGGGAGGCCACGGTCGCCGTCGGGGACGGCCGCAACGACATCGAGATGCTCACCTGGGCGGCGCGCTCCGCGGCCATGGGCGGTGCGCCGCCGGAGGTCGTCGCCGCAGCCACCGAGGTGACGCCGAGCGTGGAGGACGACGGCGCCGCGCTGGTCCTCGAGAGCCTGCTGCGATGACGGGCTCGACCCCGCTCCCCCCCGGCGACGGGGGCCGGCCGTGGGCGCCGATGCCGGGGCTGGCCCTCGTGGCGAGCGACCTCGACGGGACGCTCCTCGACCCGGAGGGCCGCCTGAGCCGCCGCACGAGGTCGGCGCTCGACGCGGTGCGCTCCCGGGGCGTGGAGGTCGTCGCGGTGACGGGCCGCCCGCCGCGGTGGCTCGAGACCCTCGCCGCCGACCTCGGCCCTGGGCTCGCCATCTGCGCGAACGGCGCCCTGGTGTGGGACCTCGCCACCGGCCGGGTCGTCGAGGCCGAGGTGCTCGCCCCCGACCAGGTCGACGAGATCCTGCGGCGGGCTCTCGAGGTCGTCCCACGGCTGCGGGCGGCGGTGGAGACCGTCCACGGGTGGCGCGGCGTCGAGCCCTCGTCGGCCACCGACGAGCGCGCCGCCGTGGCGCAGCTGCTCGCCGACGGCACCGGCGCCACCAAGCTGCTCCTGCGCGACCCCGACTTCAGCTGCGACCAGCTCCTGGCGCTGGTGCGGGCAGCCGTGGGCGACCTGGGGGAGCCCACGCACTCCGGCGGAGAGCGCGGTCTCGTGGAGATCTCCGCCCCGAGGGTCAGCAAGGCCGCGACGCTGGCGCGCCTGACCGCTGAGCGCGGCATCCCCGTCGAGAGCGTGGCCGCCTTCGGCGACATGCCCAACGACGTCGAGATGCTGACCTGGGCCGGTCGCTCCTGGGCGATGGCCGACGGTCACGACGCGGCGATCGCCGCCGCCGACCACCTGGCGCCGCCGAACGCCGAGGACGGCGTCGCGCAGGTCCTCGAGACGCTGCTGCGCTGAGGTCTCCGCGGAGGCCGCCCGAGGGGGCGGCTCAGCGGAGCCCCTCCCCGTCGGGGGAGGCGGGCCACCCGCCGCCGGCGAGACCCCGCTCCACCCCGGTGACGGCGCGGTCCACCGCGGCCAGCCGCTGGTCGGCCTCCGACGACGACCCGTCGCTCGCCGCGGGGCCTGCCGCTGGGTCTGCCGCTGGGTCCGGGCGCAGGGCGACCCGGACCATCGTCGCCGCCTGGGACGCCTGAGCCGCCACGGTCGCGCCCTTGGACAGCCGGGCGTGCTCCCCGGACCCGGCGCCGGGGATCTCCAGCGCGGCGCTCGGCCACCGGGCCTGGGCCTGCGTGCAGCGTTGGCGCACCTCGTCCAGGCACGCCGCGAGCCGGGTGCCCGCGACCTCGAGGTGGTCGCGCGCCGCGCCGGGCGGGACGGGCTCGATGACCTGGTGGAAACGGTCCACCGCCCGGCCGAACCGGTCGTGGGCGCGGCGCCACACCCCGGTGCCCAGCTCGAGGTCGTCGACCGAGCGGCCCGCGAGGACGTCCCGCAGCCGGCGCCTCACAGGAGGGCGCCGACGCGATGGCGCCCTGCTGTGAGGCGCCGGCCCCTCACAGGTACTGACCGGTGCCCTGCACGGGACCGCCCAGCGGCGCCCCGCCGGGCGCCGACCCGCCCGGCCCGTCCGAAGCCTGCCCGGGGCCGGCGCCCGGCGGCAGACCCCGTCGCATCTGCTCGATCTGGGTGCGCGCGGCCATCTGCTGGGCGAACAGCGCGGTCTGGATGCCGTGGAAGAGCCCCTCGAGCCAGCCGACGAGCTGAGCCTGGGCGATGCGCAGCTCCGCGTCGGAGGGCACCTGGCCCTCGGTGAAGGGGAGCGCGACGCGCCGCAGCTCGCCGACCAGCTCGGGGGAGAGCCCCTCCTCCAGCTCGGTGAGGGAGCGCTCGTGGATCTGCGCGAGGCGGGCGCGCCCCGCGTCGTCCAGGGGGGCGCTGCGCACCTCCTCGAGGAGCTGCTTGACCATCGACCCGATGCGCATCACCTTGGCGGGCTGCTCGACGGCGCCCACGGCCTCGGACGCCTGCGAGCCCTCTCCGCCCTTCGCCATGGCGTCGCCGGTGAGGACGACCACCGGCTGACCCTGATCGGGGGCGCCTTGCTGCCGGCTCGGGTCGGGTCGCTCGCGGCTGGGCTCTGCTGTGTCGCCTCGATCGTTCATGCGCCCATCGTCGCCCCTGGCGCGACCAGCAGCACCTTGCCGACGTGGTCGCCCTCCTCCAGGACGGCGTGGGCGCGCGCGGCCTCCGCCATCGGCACGCGCTCGTGCACCACCGGACGCACGCGCCCCTCGACGACCAGCGGCCACACGTGCTCCACCAGCGACCCGCAGATCTCGGCCTTCTCCCGCGCCGGCCGCGCCCGCAGCGTGGAGCCGGAGATGCTGGCCCGCTTGGACATGAGCATCCCGAGGTCCAGCTCACCCCTGGCGCCGCCCTGCACGGCGATGGTGACGATCCTGCCGCCGGAGGCCAGCACGTCGAGGTTGCGCGCCAGGTAGCTGCCCCCGACCACGTCGAGGACCACGTCGGCCCCGTGCCCCGCCGTCGCCTCCCTGACGCCGGCGACGAAGTCTTGCTCGCGATAGTCGACCAGGACGTGCGCGCCGAGACGCCGGGCCGCCTCGAGCTTGGCGGGCGTGGACGCGGTGACCGCCACCGTGGCGCCGGCGGCCGCGGCGATCTGCACGGCGGCCGTGCCGATCCCCGAGGACCCGCCGTGCACGAGCAGCACCTCGCCGGGGCGCAGACCGGCGGTCATGAACACCGTGGACCACACCGTGGCGCACACCTCCGGCAGGGCGGCGGCGTCCACGAGGTCCACCCCTGCGGGCACCGGCATCACCTGCCCGCTCGGGACCGCGACCCGCTCCGCGTACCCGCCCCCGGAGAGCAGGGCGCACACACGGTCCCCGACCTGCCAGGCGCTCGCGGGGCCACCCGCGCCGGCGCCGTCGCCGCCCTCACCGTCGTCACCGACCGGCGCCCCGACGGCGGCGACCGTGCCGGAGACCTCGAGTCCCAGCCGCCCGCTCGCCCCCGGCGGGGCCGGGTACTTCCCGCGGCGCTGCAGGAGGTCGGCGCGGTTGACGCCCGCGGCGGCCACCGCCACCACCACCTCGCCCGGCCCCGGCTCCGGGTCGGGCGCGTCGCCCCAGGTCAGGGCCTCGGGACCGCCGGGGTGCTCGACCTGCACAGCCTTCATGCCGGCCGAGCCTAGGCCTCAGCGCACCAGCACCCCGCCGACCACCTCGACCCCGACGGCGCGCAGCTGCGTGCGCAGCGAGGCCACGGTTGACTCCCGCTCGCCCCTGGCGACGACCACGACGGCGCGGCCCAGCGCGTGGGCGACGTCGAGCGCGCCGGAGCTGGCGCCACCGGAGACCGGGACCACGCAGACCGCTCCCCGCCCGCCGGCCTCGCGGATGCCCGGCAGCACGACGTCCGTGGTCCGCCGGTCCCCGGCCGGTGCCGGGTGGGCTCCGACGGGGACGACGACGTCGAGGAGCTCGGCCTGGCGCCCGGCCGCGATGAACGACTCCTGCAGGCCCTCGCCGATCCAGCCGACCGTCGCCTGGTCGACGGGGCCGCTGCCGACCACGGCCACGCCCTCGTTCCGCCGGCGGTCCTGGCCGGCGGCGTGCAGCGCCCGGTGGGGGTCGCTCAGGCGCAGCCGGGCGACGCGGAGCGCCTCGCTGCCCAGCGGGACGTCCGGCAGCGGCGTGAGGGAGGCGACGGTGGGCGC
This sequence comes from Quadrisphaera sp., assembly GCA_029257185.1. Classification (GTDB taxonomy): domain Bacteria; phylum Actinomycetota; class Actinomycetes; order Actinomycetales; family Quadrisphaeraceae; genus CADCUY01. The sequence goes on along the minus strand of JARICT010000023.1, from coordinate 39,243 downwards.
GCGCAGCACCGCGGCGAGGTGGCGCGTGGTGCGCACGCGCGGGCGCCAGGCCTCCAGCCCCAGCACCACCGCCAGGCCCAGACCGAGTCCGGCGACGACGCCGGCCGCGGCGTAGAGCACCCGCGCCGGCGCGGCGGCCGACGTGGGCTCCGTGGCCGGACGCACCATGCGCGCGGTGAGGAGACCGCCCTCCGCCTCCTCCACGAGCGCGAGCGCCACCGCGTCCGCGAGCCGAGCGGCCCGCTCGGGGTCCCCGTCGGAGACCACCAGCTGCACCGTCGCGGTGTCCGGCACCAGCTGGACGTCGACGGCGGAGGCGGACAGGGACCCCGAGGGCGCGCCCGCCTCCTGCTCGGCGGCGGTGAGCACCCGCTCGCTGGTCGCCGCCGCGACGTACTCGGGCACCACCACGCGCAGGACGTCACCGCCGACGGGCTCGCGGTCCTCCACGACCCCGGGGGTGAAGCCGATGATGCTCGTGGCGTCGTAGCGGGACGGCGTGGCCGCCACGACCGCCGCGACGGCGAGCGCCACCCCCGCGGCGACCGCGAGCATGACGGGCCAGCGGTGGGTGAGCGCGTCGGTGGTCAGGGCGGCGCCGGAACGCTTCATGAGGCCTCTCGGGGGGTGTCGGTGGAGCCAGGCCGGACGCGGGCCACCGCGATCGCGAGGCCGAGCACGGCGGCGGTCTGGAGGAGGGTGGTGGCGTTGCGCAGCGGCGCGTCCAGTATCCCGTGGCCCAGGACCACCAGCGGCACGCAGCCGACGACGCCGAGGAAGGCTCGACGTCGCACCGGCCAGCCCGGGCGGGCCCAGCCGCGGAAGACCCCCGCGCCGATGGCGCCGATGGCGGCCAGGAGGGCCCCCACGGCCGGCAGGCCCGACTCGGCGGCGAAGGTGAGCAGGGCGTTGTGCGCGTGGTCGGGACGCACCGAGGCGATCACGTCCGACGAGCCCGCGGCCGCGAGGGGGAAGGCCGCGGGGCCCACCCCCGTCACGGGGTGCGCGCGGACCTGGCGCAGCGCCTCGGCCCAGATGGCGGGGCGGGCGTCGTTGGGGTTGGCGGCGCGGTCGGTGATGACGGCCGCGCGCGCCCCGACGACCTGGAGCTGGACGGGCGTGCTCTCGGTGCCGACCATCACCACCGTCGCCACCGCGACCGCGAGGACGACGCCCACGCTCAGGCGGCGCACCGCGGGGACCAGGGCGACGGCGACCACCAGGGCGAGCACGGTCCCCAGCCACGCCCCCCGCGAGAGCGAGAACGCGAGGCAGACCAGGGCGACGAGGGCTCCGGCCCCGGCGAGCAGGCGCTGGCGACGCCCGCTCGCCCCGACGACCAGGGCGACGGCGAGCACCAGCGTGGTGCCGGCGAAGATCCCCAGCTCGTTCGGCTGGCTGAAGACGCCCTGCGCCCGGCCCTCGACCTCACCGCCGCCGAAGGAGCCGCGGGGTGCGCTCTCGGGCAGCGCCAGCAGGCAGGTGGTCACCGACCCGGCGAGCAGCACGCCGGCGATCTGCTGCAACCGCTCGGCGCTCGTGCCGCACGCGGTGGCGATCGCCGCGGCCAGCAGCACCGCGGTGACCAGCACCGCCTCGTAGCGCAGCGCCCGGGGCAGCTCGGGGGCCACGAGGAGCGTCGCGACGGTCCACGCGGCGAAGACGAGCAGGGCGATGATCGCCGGGTTGAGCACCAGGGGGGCTCGCCCGCGCCACAGCCGGGCGACCACGACGACCCCCACCGCGGCGGCTGCGGCCACCTGGACCAGCTGCACGCCGCCGAAGAGCGTGGTCAGGCCGGCGGGCAGGGCGGCGCTGAACAGCCCGACGGCCCAGCGGACGTCCCGCAAAGCCATGCCGACGGCCACGAGCGCGAGCGGCGCGAGCGCCACCACGCCGGGTCCGAGCCCGGGAGGGAGGGCGAGCGCGACCGCCGTGAGCGCCGCGCCGGCCACCAGCCCGCCCACCACGGCGGCGAGGACCGCCAGGCGGGTGCGCGCCGGCGGCCCCTGGTCGGTGCGGGGGTGCTGCGCCGCGAGCGGCGCCACGCTCACGAGGAGCCCTCCAGGGGGGCCCCGCCGCGGGCGGCCCACACCGCACGGGCGAGCCGTGCGGCGACGGCGTCGCTGGGCGCCGTGGCGTCCAGGCGCACCGCGCCGTGACGGTCGTGCAGGCGGCGGTACGTCGCCACGTGCTCGTGGAGCCGGTCCAGGGAGACGTCCTCGGGCTTGCGCGCCGAGGCGACCTCCGCCGGCAGGTCCAGGTAGAAGGCGGCGGCGGCGCGGGGGGAGAGCGCCACGTCGAGCGCCGCGGCCACGCGCACCGCCCGCGGGTGGTCGGCGAAGCGCTCCGCGAGGTGGACGTGGCTGTCGAGGGTGTAGCGGTCGCAGATGACCACCTTCCCCTTCCGGACGTGGGGGGCGCACAGCCTCACGTGCCGGTAGCCGTCGACCACGGCGTTCACCTGGGCCCACACGGCGTCGACGGCCCGGTGGGGGGCGCGCTCCGGGGTCCCGACGGCGGCCAGCTCCTCCGCGTTCAGCGGGACGGTGCCCGAGCCCGCGGCCCGCAGCGGACGCAGCGCCGCCTTGGCCATGGACCCCAGCCGGGCCAGCAGCGGGTCGAAGCGCACGCGGCTCCACACCACCACCGGTTCCTCGCCGAGCTGTTCCAGCGCCGCGACCAGTGCCGCCGCCTGGGTGCTCTTGCCGGCGCCGTCCACCCCCGACATCGCCACCACCGCGCCGCGGCGCCGACGCAGGCGGTGCTGCGCGACGCGCCGCGCGCCGGAGCGCAGGCCCCGCAGGGCGCCGAGAGGCCCGCCGGAGCGCGCCGGCTCCGCCACGGCCAGGACGCGTGCGAGCGGGCCGGCGCGGTGGCCGTCCGCAGCGGTGCGCAGGACCCGCAGGGCGCCGCGGCAGCGCCACGCGCGGGCCGCCGTGGCCGCACGGTCCCAGGCGGCCGGGTCCTGCGCGAGGGCGCCCGCCAGGCGCTCGCGGCGCCCGCGGGTCAGGCGCCCCGAGGCGGCGGTCTGCTCGGCGAGGAGCAGCACCGCGTGGTGCGGCGCCGGCCGCACGAGGCGGCTCGCTCCCGGCAGCGGCAGGGCGCTGGCGCGCACCTGCTCGACCTCCGACGGCGCCAGCCCCCAGTCCTCGACCACGGAGACCTCGACGACCTGGGCGCTGCCGCCGGTGAAGCGCACGTGCTGGTCCCCGTGGCGGACGAACCCGGCGTCGGCCAGGGCTCCCCGCAGGGATCCCTCGTCCTCGGGGGTCGCGGCGAGGTCCAGGTCGCGGCCGTGCGGCGGCAGCGACCCGATGACCAGCAGCGGGCCACCGGCGACGGCGTCGACCAGCGCGGCGACCGTGCCGAGGGCCCTCACGTCGGCGCCGGTCACCGGTCCACCGTCGCTGCCAGGGCGCCGAGCACCGGCTTGGGGCTGAGGTCGTCGCGCATCAGCCCGTAGTTGTCGTACTGCTCCGTCGTCCCGGTGTCGTGGTCGACGGCGTTGTAGAAGAAGACGACGTCGACCCAGGGGAAGTCGCGGGCGACCACGCGGAGCACCCTGGCGCTGTACTGCGCCTGGCGGGCCTCGGTGACCCCGCGCTCCCACGGCCTCGCGCCCGAGCGGTCGCGGTGGGTGCTCCAGCCGACCTCGGTGAGCCAGACCGGCAGGTCGCCGTCACCGTGGCGCTGCATCGCCCACCGGACCGCGTCCAGGTGGCGGAAGGTGTAGCGCGTCCCGTTCCCGCGGACGTCGGGGGCCATGTCGGAGGGGGCGCTGTAGGGGTGGGTCGCCATGACGTCGTAGTGACCGGCGGCGCCGGACGCCAGCGCCCGCTCGATCCAGGTGGCGTCGTTGTACGCGGTCCCGCCCATCACCACGGTCACGTCGGGGGCGGCCTCCTCCAGCGCGTCGTGCGCCGCCCGCAGCAGCCGGGCGTACTGCGCCGGGTCCTCCGAGGCGAAGAACTCCGCCCGGTTCGGCTCGTTCCACACCTCCCACGCCTCCACCCGGGGCACGGCGACCGCCAGGCGGGCCAGGGCGGCGGCGTAGTCGCCGGGGTCGCGCGGGGCCGCGTGGCTCTCGCCGCCGGCCCAGCCCGGCGTCAGCCAGAACATGCCGAGCACCCGCAGCCCCCGCTCCTGCGCCATGGCGACGGCGTCGCGCACGCGGTCCACCTCGCGCGCGTCGAGCCGGCCGGGCCCGGAGGGCTGGACGCTGGCCCAGCCGACGTCCAGGCGGACCCAGGTGAGGCCGTGGCCCGCCAGCTCGTCCAGGACGCGGCGGTCCTCCTTCGCGCTGGTGCCGCTCCACAGGCCGTGCCAGGCCGCCCCGACCGCCGCCTCCCGCGACGTCGAGGCGTCCGCGTCCGACCCTCCCGCCGTGAGGGCCACGACCGCCCCGGTGGAGAACATGGCGACCGCGCTGGCCGCGGCCACGGCGACCCGCCGGTAGCGGCGCCCCCGCGCCGTCACCTCGCTCCCTCGTCAGCGGCCTCGTCAGCGGCCTTGCCGGTGGCCTTGCCAGTGGTCGTGTCGGCGGTCTGGGCCGTAGCCTCGACCGACGCGACGCCGGTCCCCCGCGAGGCGCGGTGGAGCACCGTGGCGCCCTTGACCGTGCGCCAGGCCCGGGTCGCGGCCGAGCTCGAGTCGCGCGCGGCCTTGGCCCACCCGGTGGCGCCCCGCAGCGCCAGCTCCCCGGTGCGCTCCCACGGCGCCGACCACGCCTCCAGCACGGAGGAGGAGCGGACGTCGGTGGCCAGCCGCATCTTGGCGGGCGTGACGCCCCTCAGCAGGTCCAGCTCGTCCGCGCCCGCCGCGAGAGCCCGCCCGAGCGCGACGTCCTGCAGGAGCTGGCCGGCGCCGAGCTGCTCCGCGCCGGGGGCGATCCGGCCGTCCCACAGCCGGTGGGCGGGGCCGTCGAGCAGCACGACGTCGTAGGCGAGGAGGTCCTCGCCGATCTCGGCCAGCGCCACCTCGGCCTCGCCGGCGGCGGCGTGCTCGACGATGACCGACGACCAGAACTCCCGGCCGGCGGGCGAGTCGATGTCGCTGACGCGGCTGGCCGCGTGGTCGCGGGCGCGGCGGACCTGCTCCAGCCGCGGCAGGAGGGCGCGCACCTCGTCGGGGTCGCTGACGTGGCGCACCGTCCCGCCGCTGCGCGCCCACTTGCGGTCGCGGCGTCCGCGGGACTTGCGCGAGGTGGCGCCCAGGTAGCTCCCGACCTCGGTCCCGCTCTCCAGGCGCACCCACGGCGAGGCGCGGTCCGGCGCCAGGGTCCACGTCGCGCCGGGCAGCACCTCGGCGAGGCGCTGCGCCGCGGGGTCGCCGGGCGGCAGGTGGGGCAGGCGCAGGGACCAGCGCCCGGGCAGCTCACCGAGCCGTGCGACGACGAGGTCGGCGAGCGCCCGCGCGTCGCGGGCGCTGGCGGCGGGCAGTCGGGCGTGGTCGGCGGTGTCGCCGCCGACCACGGTCACCGCCGTGCCGCCCGCGCGGCGCGCGGTGGTCAGGGCAGCGGCACCCAGGAGGTCGCTCGAGCCCTCCGGCGACCCGCCGCCGCGGCGGCGCAGCTCCACGAGCTCTGCGGGGCGGTCGAAGGCGCGGGACCACGCCGACCACCAGCGCGGGCGGGCGGTGGCGGGGGCTCCCGTGCGGGCCAGCAGGTCGTCGAGCCCAGCGCTCTGCTGCGGTGTCGTGGTCGTCATGACGAGGCCTCCTCGGAGGGCAGGGCGCGGGCGGACCGGCGGCCACGCCCCGAGGGGGCCCGGACGGCGTGCAGCAGCTCCTGGTGGATCGCGGTGATGGTCTCGAGCTGGTCGGCGAGCCGGTGGTGGCGCCGCACGTGCTCGGCTCCGGCGGCGCCCTCCCGGTCGGCGAGCCCGACGCCGGCCAGGCGCCTGACGATAGCCGCGGCCAGCGCCTCGACGTCCCCGGCCGGGACGACCTCGCCGGTGTCGGGGCGCACGGCCTCGCGCGCGCCCGCCACGTCGGTCGTCACGACGCTGCGCCCCCGGGCGGCCGCCTCCAGGGGGACCAGCGCCATCCCCTCCCAGCGGGAGGGGAGCACCACGACGTCGGACGCGGCGTACCAGGGTGACGCCGCCGCCGCGCCGACCACGTGGACGCCGTCCAGGCGGTCGGCGCTCGCGCGCACGCGGTCGCGGTCGGGGCCGTCGCCGACCAGCGCGAGCCGTGCCAGGGGGACCTCGCGCCGCACCAGCGGCCAGGCCTCCAGCAGCAGGTCCTGACCCTTCTGCGGGCAGAGGCGGCCCACGCACACGGCCAGCGCGGCCTCGTGGGGCACCCCCAGCGCCGCCCGTGCCCGCTCCCGCTCCTGCGGGCCCGCGACGGGGAGCCGGTCGGCGTCGACGCCGTTGGGGACGACGCGGACGGGGGCCCGCACCCCGGAGCGACGTCCGGTGCGTGCCTCGTCCTCGCTGACGCACACGACCGTGGTCGTCCAGGCCGACGCCCACCGCTCCCACGCCGCCGCGGCGGCCACGGCCCGGCCGGTGAGGGCCTCGAAGGACCAGGCGTGGGGCTGCAGGACGGTGGGGCGCCGCCCGCGGACGGCGAGGCGTCCGGCCAGCCCGGCCTTGGAGGCGTGCAGGTGGACCAGCGACGGCTGGTGGCGGCGCACGAGGGCGTCGAGGGACGCGATCTCGCGGGCGACGCCGAGCCCGGGGGACCGGCCGGCGCGCCAGGGCAGGTGCGGCACCCCGGCGCGCGCGAGGTCGTCGGCGAGGTGCCCGGCCGGCGGCGCCGCGACCGCGACGTCGAGACCCGCGGCGTGCTGGTGCTCCGCCAGGTCGGCCACGCAGCGTCCGACACCGCCCTCCACGGGCTGGCTCACGTGCAGGATCTGCAACCCGCTCACCGCCTCGCCCCGGCCGGCTCGGCGTCCGGCTCGGCGGTGAGGTCGAGCACGGGGTCCGCGCCGGGAGCGGTGTCCGGCTCGGCGGCCCGCCGCGCCGGGGCGGCGCCGGCGGGGTCGCCACCGATGAACCCGGTCGTGGTGCGCAGCAGGATCTTGACGTCCAGCCAGAGCGACCAGTCGTCGATGTAGTCGTTGTCGAAGCGGGCGCGGTCCACGATCGAGGTGTCGCCGCGCAGCCCGTTGACCTGCGCCCACCCGGTCAGCCCCACCGGGGCGCGGTGGCGCTCGTCGTAGCGCGGGATGCTCTCGGAGAAGTGGTCGACGAAGTGCGGCCGCTCCGGTCGCGGCCCGACCAGGCTCATGTGACCGAGCAGCACGTTGAACAGCTGGGGCAGCTCGTCGAGCGAGGTGCGGCGGATGAAGCGTCCGACCGGTCCGAGCCGGGAGTCACCGCCGATCGCCCACGTGGTGGCCTGCTCGTTGTCGTCGACCGGGCGCAGGGAGCGGAACTTCACGATCGTGAAGAGCTCACCGTCCTGGCCGACGCGCTCCTGCCGGAACAGGACGCCGGGCCCGCCCTCCAGGCGCACCGCGACGGCGACCGCGGCGAGCACCGGCCACACCAGGAGCAGCGCCGCGCCCGACAGCGTGATGTCGAGCGCCCGCTTGGACGCCAGCGCCACCCCGCGCATGCGGGAGCTGGTGCAGCGGGCCAGCGGGATGCCCCAGGCCTGGTCGCCGCCGCGCCCGCGCACGGCCGCGAGGTCGTGGAGGCCGGGCACGCAGAAGACCGTGACCCCGCGGCGCTGGCAGGCCCGCAGGGCGGGGGTGAGGTCGTCGGGCTCCTCGCCCTCCCACGCCACCAGCACCTCGGTGGCGCGCAGGCCGGCGGTCACCTGCGGGAGGTCGCGGTGGTCGCCCAGGTGCCGGTACCCCAGCACCTCGCCCGTCCCCCCGGGGCGGAGCACGCCGACCACGTCCAGGCCGCACTCCGGGTGGTCGTGCAGCGTGTCCACGAGCCGCTCCAGGAGCGGCCCCGTCCCGACGACCACGGCGCGGTGGCGGGCGCGACCGGTGCGGCGCGCCCAGCGCACGACCGCGTAGCCGACGGTGCGGCTGAGCACGACGCCGGCGAGCACGACCCCGGCGGCCGCCAGGTAGGAGAGCCCGCCGTCGGCCGGCTCCCACGGCGAGACCGCCGCCAGCGCGGTCCCCAGCGCCACGGCGAGCAGGATCTTCGGCAGGTCGTCCAGCACGGACAGGGTGAGCCGCGACGTGTACAGCCCGGCGCTGAGCAGGTAGACGAGCGCCCCGAGGAGCAGGGCCGCCGTGAGCGGGACAGACCACCGGCCGGCGGAGACGACGATGGCGGCGGCGGCTGCGAGGACGTAGCCGTCGAGGAGGACCAGCAGCAGCGGCGCCGGGGCCGGGAGGGGGGGACGACCGGCCGGGGGCCGGTGTGGTGCGCGACTCATCAGTGGTGCCTTCCTGCGTAGGTGTCTCGACCTACCAGTGCTGCGCCCACCCCCCTTTGATGCACCCTGACGAACCTTTCCGTCGCATGTGACGCTTGTCGCAGTCGCTCCTGTCTGTCACCATCGGTCTCGGCAGCGTCGCTCAGGAGACGTCGGTGCGTCACGGGGGCGGGGTGGAGCGGTGCACGAGCGACGGTCGGTCGCCGAGGAGGCGGTCGGCGCGGGGCCCGGTCTCGGGAGCATCGCGAGCGACGCCCCAGCAGCAGCGGCGTCGTCATTCGCGCCGTCGTCAACGGCGCCGTCGTCGGAGACGGAGCCCGACGACCAGACGCTGCTCGCACGCTGCCGCCGCGGTGAGGCCGCGGCCTGGACGGCGCTGGTGCGCCGCTACGAGCGGCTCGTGTTCACCGTCGCCGTGCGCAACGGCCTCGACCGCGACGACGCCGCCGACGTGACGCAGACCACGTTCACGGTGCTGCTGGAGTCGATCGACGACCTCGTCCGCTCCGAGCGGCTCGCCTCGTGGTTGATGACCGTGGCCCGGCGCACGGCCTGGCGCCACCGCCGAGGGGCCCAGCGGGAGCGCGAGCGCGCCGACCTCCTGGACGTCCCGCGCTCCGCCCTCGTGGACCCGATCGAGGACTTCGAGCGGGCCGAGATGCTCCACGGCGCCCTCGGACGGCTGGCGCCACCCTGCCGGGACCTCCTCGTCGCGCTCTACCTGGACCCCGCGGAGCCCACCTACGCGGAGGTGGCCGACCGCACCGGCCGGGCGGTCGGGACGATCGGCCCGGCGCGCGCCCGCTGCCTGCGCCGCCTGCGCCAGGTGATGACCGACACGGTCGGGGACGTGGCGTGAGCGCTCCGGCGGGGGACGGACCCGACTTCGAGGCGGTGCTCGACTGGGTCGAGGGTCGGCTGGACGCCGCCGCGGCCGAGCCCGTGGAGCGGGCGGTCGCCGACGGGGACGCCCGCGTGGTCGGGATCGTCGAGTGGGCCACCGGTTTCCGCGAGCTCGCGGCGCGCGTCTCCCTGCCCGTCCCACCACCCACCCTGCGCCCGCGGCTGGAGGCCGTGTTCGAGCGGTGGGCGGCCGAGCGGGCCCGCTCGGCGCCGCTGCACATCTCGCTGCGCCTGGTCTTCGACTCCCGCCAGGACCTCGTGCGCGCGGGGGTGCGGGCCGCCGACCCCGACGACGCGACGGTGCACCTGGCGTACACGAGCGACGAGGCCGAGGTGGTGCTCGACGTCGAGCGCCTCACCCCCGCGACGGTCCGCGTCCGCGGTCAGGTGCTGCAGACCCGCTCCAGCTCCGCGACGGGCGTGGTGGCCGAGGCCAGCGGGCCCCGGGCGGTGACCAGCTCCCCGCGAGGCGACTCCCTGGGCCGCTTCGAGCTGTCCCGCGTGCCCGACGACGCGGACGAGCTCAGGCTCGACGACGGGGAGGTCGTCCTCGTGGCCGCCCTCGACCTCCGCGGCTGCGCCTGATGGCCGATCCGTCGCCGGAGGGGTTCTCGGACGAGGGCGGCGTCCTCGCCCTCCTCGACTGCGCCGAGGACCTCGTGCACGAGAGCCCCTGCACCGCCGAGTCGCTCGCCGTCGCGGCGGCGGACGCGGCGGACGGTGCCGGCCTCACGGCCCTCGCCGCTCGCGCCCACTACCTGCGTGCTCGAGTGCTCGCGGAGCGTGGGGAGCTCGAGGCGTCCATGGAGCTGGTCGAGGGCGCGCGGGCCCTGTGGTGGGAGGCAGGCGAGCCGCTCGCCGCGCTGAGGACCGACCTCGGCAGGATGCAGGTGCTGGACGACCTGGGGCGCCACCCCGAGGCGCTGGCCGTCGGTGAGGCGCTCCTGCGCCACCTCGACGAGCTCGACCCGGACGCCCGCGAGGGCTCGGGCGACGCGGACCAGCTCGCCTGGCTCCGCGCGGCCGCGCTCGACAACGTGGGCGTGGCCCGCGGCTTCCTGGGCGACCACGTGCGGGCCATCGAGGCGCACCTGGGGTCCGAGGAGGCGTTCCAGCGCTCGGGGCGTGGGGAGATGGCCCTGCGCTCCATGGCGAACCGCGGCCTCGCGCTGCTGGCGCTGGGACGGGCGCACCAGGCGATGGAGGTGCTGCGGGCCGTGGAGCTGGGTTTCGCTGCGAGCGGGGACGTGCTGGGGCGCGCCACCGCGCAGCGGCACATCGCCACCGTGCACCGCCAGCTCGGGGACCTCGTGAGCGCTCTCCAGGAGCTCGAGCTCGCCCGGCTGGCGCTCGAGGGTCTCGGGGCCACCGCGGAGGGGGCACGGCTGCGCGTGGTGGCGGCCGGGGTCTACCTGGAGGCGGGGCTCGTGACCGAGGCGCGGGCCGAGGCGACCGCGGCGCTGGCGACGACGGAGCTGGCGTCGATGACGCACGACACGGCCGACGCGCGCTTCGTCCTCGCGCTCGTCGCTGCCTCCACCGGGAACCACGAGGTCGCGAGCGCCGAGCTCCAGGTCGCCGGGAGGCTCTACCACGAGGTCGGCGGCGCCGCCGCGGCGGCGCCGGGGCGCCGCGCCGAGGCCGGCATCGCCGCCGCGGCGGGATGCCCGCTGCGGGCGGGCGAGCTCGCCCAGGAGGCCGCGGGCCTCCTGGCCGCGGGCGGCTGGGCGGTGCCGCTGGTCCTGGCCCGTCTGCGTCAGGCCGAGGTGGCCGCGGGCGGTGGCGACGACGGGGCCGCCGAGCTCCACCTCGATGCCGTCGCGGCGCTGCTGGAGTCCACCCCCTTCCCCCACGCCCACCACCGGTACCGGCTCCAGCGCGCGCGGCTGCACCGCCGCCAGGGGCGGACGGTGGCGGCCGAGAGGCTCCTGCGCGAGGCGGCCGACGAGGCCGAGCAGCGCGGCGGCGGGTTGCCCGGCCACGTGCTGCGCACCGCCTTCCGCTCCGGGCGCCTCGACGCGCAGGACGAGCTCGTCGACCTGTTGATCGAGCGGGGCGGACCCGGTGACGTCGAGGCCGCGCGGGCTGCGAGCGAACGGGCGAGGGCGCGCACGCTCGTCGAGCTGGTCACGGGGACCGTGGGGTCCCACCCCCTGCGGCGCCACCGTGACGCCTCGTCGGTCGAGCGCGACGAGCTGCGGTCGGAGCTGGCCGCGGTGTACTCGGGACTGCTCGTCGCCGGCCCCCCGGGCGAGCGGGCCCAGCTGCGCTCGCGTGCCGACGCGCTCGAGACCGCGGTCACCGACAGCCATCTCCGGTCCGAGCTCGCGGAGGTGACGGCGGCCCCCGTCTCGCGGGCCGTGCACGGCCGCCCGGCGGAGGTGGCCCCCGCCGTCGTGGGCCGGCCCCAGCGCCGCAGGGGCGCGACGGTGACCTACCACCTGCTCGGGCGTGACCTGGTGGCCTTCGTCAGCCGCGACGGCGAGGTCGCGGCGAGGCGCTTGCGCGGGGTGGTCCCCCAGATCGACGCCGTCCTGGCCTCGCTGACCGACCAGTGGTCACGCTTCTCCATGGGGGCGGCCTTCGTCCGGCGCCACGAGAGCGCCCTGACGGCCACCGCGCTCGACCTGCTGGGCTCCCTGGACCGCCTCGTCGTGCGCCCCCTGGAGCCGCTGCTCGCAGGGACGCAGGGTTCGGACCTCATGGTGGTCCCGCACGGACGCCTGCAGCAGATCCCCTTCCACGCCCTCCACGACGGCCACGAGCACCGCCTCGCGCAGTGGTCCATCACCGTGGGCCCCACCGCGGCCGACGGCCAGGTCCCGAGGAGCCGACCCCTCGACCCGACGTCCTCCGCGCTCGTGCTCGCGGTGCCGGACGCCGACGCCCCCTCCGTGCTCCGGGAGGCCGCGTCCATCGCGGACCTGCTCCCCGAGTCCACCGTGCTGGTCGGTGCAGCGGCCACCCGCGCCGCCCTGGCGGCCAGGGTGCCCGGTCCGGGGCTGCTGCACATCGCCTGCCACGGCCTCCACCGCGCTCGCAACCCGCTCTTCTCCGCGCTGCGGCTGGGGGACGGGTGGCTCACGGCGGCAGACGTCCTGAGGCTCGACCTCGGCGGCGCCCTCACCACGCTGTCCGCCTGTGAGTCCGGTCGTTCCGGGGACCGTGGTGGGGGGACAGAGCCGGTGGGGCTGGCCTGGGCGTTCCTGGCTGCGGGCGCGTCGGGGGTGCTGGTCAGCCAGTGGCTCGTCCACGACGAGGTGACCGCCGAGCTCATGACGCACTACAGCCGGCTCGTCGTCGCCGGTCACCCGCCGGCCTCGGCGCTGCGCGCCGCGCAGCTCGCCGCGGCCGCCGAGCACCCCCACCCCTACTACTGGGCGCCGTTCACGTTCGCGGCGTCCCCGGGGGGCTCCGTCCCCCCGAGCCGCGGGCCGTAGGCCGCCGCCCTCTCGCCCCCCGACCGACCTGACCGACCCGACCGACCCGACCGAACGGAACCCCATGAAGCGTCCGCCCCTCGCCCCGGCTCTCGCCGCCGCCCTCCTGATGTCCGTGGTGGCCGCGCCCGGCGCGCTCGCCGCCCCGACCGCCCAGCACGCCTCGCCGGAGATCGACATCGTCGTCAAGGTCTCGCCGACCGGAGGTGCCTCCGTCGAGACGCTGGCCGAGGACCTCGACCTGGAGGTCACGGGAACGGTCCTGGCCTCGCGCGGCATCTATCTCGTGCGTCCCCGCACCGGCGCGGTCGCCGGCGACCCGGAGCGCGTCGCCAAGCTCGCCCGGAGCATCGCGAAGACTCCCGGCGTGGACTATGCCGAGCCGGACCTCACCGCCACCCTGGCGGACAGCGGGTTCCACCACTGGTCCTCCCAGGGACCGGTCCCGGTCGGCGGGGACGCCGCGCAGCTGGCGACGCAGCCGGCGGTGGAGCCGCTGCGCCTGCCGGCCGCTCACGCGCTCAGCAGCGGGACCGGGGCGACCATCGCCGTCCTGGACACCGGGGTCGACGCGGACCACCCGGTGCTGGCGGGCCGCGTGGGCGCCGGCGCGGACCTCGTCGACGAGGACGGCACCCCCGAGGACGCGAGCGCCGGTGTGGACTCCAACGGCGACGGCGTGGTCGACGAGGCGGTCGGTCACGGCACCTTCGTCGCCGGCCTCGCGCTGACCGTCGCGCCCGACGCCCGGGTGCTGCCGTACCGGGTGCTCGACAGCGACGGGCAGGGGAGCGCCTACGTCGTCGCCGAGGCCGTCCACGACGCGGCCGCGGCCGGCGCCGACGTCATCAACCTCAGCCTGGGCACTGTGGACGAGCGGAAGAAGAAGGACCGCAGCCGGGTCCTCACCGACGCCATCGCCGCGGCCGAGCGCAGCGGCGCCGTCGTCGTGGCGGCCGCGGGCAACGACGCGAGCGCGCGTGAGCACCACCCGGCCGCCGAGAAGCACGTGCTGTCGGTGACCGCCCTGGACGGCGCGGGCATCGCCGGCTTCGCGGACCACGGCTCGTGGGTCGACGTCGCGGCGCCGGGCACCGGCGTCGTGGGCCCCGTCCCCGGGGGCGGCTACGCCCGGTGGAGCGGCACCTCGATGGCCGCACCGATGGTGGCCGGCCAGGCCGCCCTGCTCGCGGCGCAGGACCAGGGTCGCCCGTCGGGCTCCCTGGTGAAGAGCATCGAGCGCACGGCGGTGAAGGCCCAGGGCCCGAAGATCAAGCGCGGGTCCGTGGACGTCGTCGCCAGCCTGGAGGACAGCCGGCGCTGACCCCCAGCAGGGCAGAACGGGGCCGACCACGATCCGCGCGAGCGGTCCTGGTCGGCCCCGTCAGTGACGGGCGGCGCTCGGCCTAGAGCGCTCGTCCTCCCTGCACGAGGCTCCGCGCCGTGCTCGTCGCGGACTGGGCGGCGAGGCGCGCCAGCGGGAGCGGGTCGGTGCGGTCCGCGACCGGGTGGGCGGCGCCCCACCACGCGACGAGGCTCTCCCTCAGGTCGGCGGCCAGCCCCCCGCGCCGCTCGGTCGCGGCGCGGCGCAGGTCGGGCCCGGTACGGCTGTACCGGGCGCCCACCGCCGCGAAGAGGGGCTCCCGGTCGCGATCCGCCCCCGGAGCCGGCCGCTCGGACGCGGTGGAGGGTCCGGGGCTCTCCGAGCCCAGCCACAGGCTCACCAGGGACAGCCCCGCGGCCGCGGCCAGGGGCAGCGAGCCGTAGGGCCGCCCGTTGAGGTCGAGGACCCGTGGCCGGCCGTCACCGGCGTCGAGGAGCTGCACCTGCGCCATGCCCACCCAGCCCAGCTCGTCGAGCAGGCGCAGGACCCCGGCGGCGAGGTCGGCGTCGACCGGCACGGTCTCGGCGCGCGAGCTCACCCCTGCCCCGAGGGGCCAGGTGCGCGTGGCGCGCTGCTGCCCCAGGGCGAGCACCGCGCCCGACCGCGCGCGGACGGCGAAGATCGCGATGAGCTCCCCGACGACGAGCTCCTGGAGGACGGGCTCGCGTCCCGCCCGACGGATGTCGCCCGCCGCCCCCGCCGCGCCCGCCGCGTCGTCCACGAGCTGTGCCCCGGCCCACGACGGCGTCCCGCTCAGGCCGGGGTGCCAGTGAAGCCTGGGCTTGACCACGCCGGCCCCGCGCCAGGCGGCGAGCCCGGCGTCGTCGGCGAGCACGGTCCGCGGCGTCGCCATCCCTGAGCGCTCGGTGGCCTCGGCGAGCCCCACCTTGTCGACCGCGGACACGACGCTCGCGTGGTCGGCCAGGGGGACGTGCGCGGGGACCTGCTCCCGCACCGCCGACAGCGCGAGGAGCTCGGGGTCACCGCACCCGACCACCACCTCGGCGCCGCTGGCGCGGACGGCTCCCGCGACGTCGGCGGTGAAGGCGGTGAGGTCGACGTCGGGGGCGGTGACGCGGTGCTCGCCGCGCACGGCCCGCGAGGCGCCCGCGAGGCTGCGGCGGCTCCCGGTCGCGACGTGGACGTCCCACCCGCCGCCGGCGAGGTCGCGGGCGGCGGCGAGCGCCTCGTGGCTGGTGGCGTGACCGACGAGCAGCGCGGTGCGCCCGCTCACGAGGCGGGCCCGGCGGCGCGTGCTGCCGCCGCGGCGCGGCGGTCCCTGACGTCACGGGCACCGCGGGCCGCGCGCGTCACCGCGGTCGCGAGCGCGCCGCGGGTGGCGGCGGACTCGACGATGGTGCGGCGGTGGGGGAGCAGCCGGTCCATGACCGGGTGCTCGGCCACGGTGCACGCGTCGAACTGCACGAGCCCCTCCGCGTCGAAGCGCCGCAGCACCTCGGTGAGGAGCAGCCGTCCGGGCGAGGTCGCCGACCGGCTCTCGTCGAAGGCGGTCTTGAAGTGGAACCAGGTGTCGCCGGCCACGAGGTCCAGCTGGGCGGCCACCGGGGCGCCGCCGGCCTCGAGGAGCAGCAGGCGCAGCGAGCCGCGCACGGCGGCTGCGCGGGTGAGCTCGCGCAGCATGGCGGCCTCGCCGGGCCGCTGGGTCATCGCGGTGCCCGCCCGCCCCTTCCAGCCGCCCTCCTCG
The DNA here is from genome assembly GCA_029257185.1 of Quadrisphaera sp. GTDB lineage: Bacteria > Actinomycetota > Actinomycetes > Actinomycetales > Quadrisphaeraceae > CADCUY01. Next base: position 23,456 of record JARICT010000023.1, on the reverse strand, counting down.
AGCGCGAGCAGGACGTCCGCGCCGCGATCTGCGTCGGCGGGTGCGGAGCAGTCGGTGACCTGGAGGGAGCCGGCCTCACGCTCGAGGCGGCGGCGCTTCGAGCGCAGCCGGGACGGCTCGGCGAGGACCCCCGCGAGGGTCTGCTCGTCGGCCTGGTCCCGCACCAGCGCGGCGCGGGTGGTGGAGCGCCACCGGGTGTGGCGCCACCCGGCGCCGCTCAGCGCGGACCCCAGCGCCTCGGCGGCCGGTCCGGTGCCGGCCTGCTCGTCGAGCCCCAGGAGCCGCGCCCGGGGAGCCGTGCGGCGCACCGCCCCGACCAGGGCCTGCGCCGCTGCGGCGGGGTCGGAGGCGTCGAGCAGCGGGGTCGCGAGGGCCTGCTGGTCGTTCGACCAGGTGCCCAGCGCCGGCAGCGGCACCTTGCGCCAGGGGCGCCCGGGGACCACCACCGCCACGGCGCGCCACCGCGGACCGTCCGCGGCGACGAGCAGCCGGGCTCGGTCCCCGCCGGGCAGGTGGGTGGCGGCCGGCACCACGAACGCGGGGTCGAGGAAGGCGTTGGGCGTCGCCGCGTGGTCCGAGAGCCGCTCCCAGGCAGCGAGCTCGGCGGGGTCGAGGGCGCGCGGGTCCAGCAGCCGCGCGTCGTCGTCGGTCGAGGTCATGAAGCGGTTCCTCCGAGGTCGTGGCAGATCGAGCGGGCGAGGGCGACGCGGGCGCGGACACGTCGCACCACCACGCGGTCGCGGTGGGAGAGGGGCTGGGCGGTGACCTGCTCGGCCAGCACGCGGACGCAGGACCACAGGAGCAGCCGCCCGACGGTGGGGGCCTCTCCCGGGGCGCGGTCGGCGAGCACCGCCTCCAGCAGGACGTCGGCGACGGCGCGCTCGTGGACCCCGGCCCACAGCGCCAGGAGGTCGCTGCCGCGCCACCCCCGGCCGACGTAGTCCCAGTCGATGACGTTCACGCGCCCGTGCTCCGCGTCGTAGAGCACGTTGGCGGTGCGGTAGTCGCCGTGCACCCACCCGTCGGCGGGCAGGTCGGCCAGGTCGCGCTTCAGCGCGAGCGCCTCGCGGACCCGCAGGGGGCTCAGCACCGCGCGCACCGCGCGCAGCGGGCGGTCGCGCCGGGGAGCGCTCCACGTCCTGCCCAGGGGTGGCGGGGGGTCCTCGGCGCGCTGCAGGGCCCGCGAGGCCGCCACGGCCGCGGCGGCGTAGCCCGCGTCGACGCCCGGGTCGGACGGTGCGCGCGCCGAGACCAGCGTCACGGCGCCCTCGTCGTCCTCGAGCAGCTCGGTGACCGGCACCGGCACCCCGGCCGCCGCCGCCCACCGCCGGCTGGCGGCCTCGTGCCTCAGGCGCTGCGACGCCGCGCCCGTGAGGGCCACGTGGACCGCCACGTCGGAGCCGACGGCCACCGCGGGGTCGCGCTCGTAGGTCTCGAGGAGCGTGAGCGGTCCGTGGTCGCGCTCGAGCACCTGCAGCCGCCGCGCCAGCTCCGGGACCGCAGGGCCCTGCTCGTGGGCCGCGCCCCAGGGGAGGTCGGGGTCGGTCTCGTTCATCGCACGCCTCTCGCGTCGTCGGGTGCCTCGGCGGGGGCAGCGCCGGAGGTGGTGCCGGGGGTCGAGCCGGGGGTCGTCTCGGCGGCCGGCAGCAGGCGGGCGAGCCGCCGGCCCATCGAGTCCGGGAGGACCGCGACGGCCTCGACGAGGCGGCGCGGGGCGAGCCACCGGGTCAGGGCGGCCCAGGCCGCCAGGTAGACGACCCCCCCGACCAGGACGGCGGGGACCAGCGGCAGCCAGAGCACGATCGCGACCAGCGGCACCCCGGCACCCAGGGCCAGCGCGAGGCCCGGCAGCGCCGCGGGCAGCCGGCTGTGGCGCCGCACCGCCTCGGCGCAGACGAGCATCTGGACCGTGTAGCCGGCCACCGTGGCCACGGCCGCCCCGGCGGGCCCGTACAGCGGGATCAGCAGGACGTCGCCCACGACGTTGACGACCAGCGCCACCACGGCGGCCACCAGCATGCCCCGGTGGTGGTCCACGGCGATGAGGGCGGTGCCGAGCATGTAGGCCCCGGCGAACAGCAGGGGGGTGACCGACAACCACTGCAGCGAGCTCGCGGCGGTGGTGTCGTAGGGGGCCCCGAAGAGCAGCCCCAGCACCGCGCCGGGGACGAGGAGGCAGACCACGGCGTAGGGGACGTACGCGATGCACAGCACGTCCCACGCCCGCCGCAGCGTCGCGCTCACCACGGAGGGCCGGGGGTCGGCGGCCATGAGGGGGAAGAGCGCCGCGCGCAGGGCGAAGACCACGAAGAAGACCGTCTCCAGCAGGCGGTAGGCGACCGAGTAGGCACCCACGGCGTCCTCGCCGGCCAGCGCCCCCAGCAGCACCTGGTCGATCTTGGCCAGCCCCAGCAGGACCACGCCGGAGAGGCCGATGACGTGGCTGCCGACGAGGAGCGGGCGCATCTGCGACCAGCGCAGCCCGCGCGCGTCCAGGCGCACGCCGACCCGGCGCAGCGCGATCGAGTGCAGCGGGACGCCCAGCACCGTGCCCACGACGAAGCCCAGCGCGAGGAACGTGACGTCCTGGCCGGCGAACAGCGCGAGGATCGCGCACGCGGCGATGAGCAGCCGCTGGAAGGTGACCGCGACCGACACCCCGCCCTGGCGCTGCAGCACCGAGGAGGCGGCGCGCGCGGTGGTGCACCAGGTCTCCGCGGCCGTGGCCACCACCGCGGCCACCAGCACCAGCACGGCTCCCGGGGTGTCCAGCGCCGGCCGCGCGACGACCACCGCGATCGCGTAGGCCGGCAGCCCCAGCGCCACCTGCCACGCCTGGGCCGCGGTGTACGTGGCGTCGAGGCGCGCGGGATCGCGGGAGCCGCGGGTCACCATGACCTGCGCGAAGCCCCACTCCACGAACGAGCCGACGAGCAGGGCCACGGCGAGCGCGTAGCTGAAGGCACCGAAGGCGGACTGGTCGAGCACCCTGGCCGCCACGAGGAGCCACGCGAGCGTCGCCACCTTGCCGGCGAGCTGGCTGACCGCGACCGCCGCGACGTTGCCGGTGGCCCGCCGGGCCACGGACGAGCCGCCGGTGGACGGTCTTGACGGGCCCGTCACCGACGAGCGCCCACGCGGGACAGCGCGACGCGCACCCCCCGCCGCAGCGGTGCCACGTGCCCGCTGGCCCGCCAGGCCTTGCGGTACCCCGGGAGCATCTTCACCCGCAGCGACGCCGGGGTGTCCGGCGGGGAGACGTCGAGGCGCGTGGCCGCCCACGGCCCGCGGCCGTCGTAGAGCGAGAACCCCACCTCGTAGCCGGCCCGCCGCACCGCGTCGGCGGCCCGCTCGTCCCACCAGCCGAAGGGGTAGGCGAAGGCGCGGGGCCTGCGCCCCGTGAGGTCGGCGAGCGCGTCGGCCGCGTCGGTGGTCTGGCGCCGCAGCGCGGCGTCGTCGAGGCCGCGCAGGTCGACGTGCTCGAAGGCGTGGGCGCCGATCTCCACGCCGTCGCGCGCCAGCGCGACCACGTCGTCCTGGCTGGCCACCGGGAGGTCCGGCTGGTCCGTCATCCAGGTGGTGGTGCCGCCCAGGTGCCCGGGACAGACGAAGAGCACCGGCCGGCGGCCGGCGGCCAGCATGTCGGGCAGGCCGATGTCGACGGCGCTGGACAGCGCGTCGTCAACGGTCAGCAGCACCCCGGCGCCGCGGCGCCCGCGGCTGCGCGCCAGCCAGCCGTCGAGGTCGAGCCCCGCGGGGTCGCGCCGCGCGAGCAGCCGCAGCTGTGCGGCGAGTGCGCTGCGGGTGACGATGACCCCGTGCGGGTCCCGGCCCGGAGCCTCGGTGAAGCCGTGCCACGTCAGCACCGGCGGGCGCGCTCCCCACCCCTCGGTCCCCGAGCCGCGCGGCAGCGTCACGTCATGTCCTCCTGGTCGGTGTGGGCCCGCTCCCGCCTGGTGGGAGCGGGGGGCGTCGGTGCGGGCACCCTAGGAGACGGCGGACCTGTCGGGATACCACGCAGGAGCCGGATCCACCCGCCTGGCACGGTGTGTCCGGTGGAGACACCCCCGCTGCTCAGCCCCCGCCTCGACGTCGCCGTGGTCTGCCCGACCTCCGCCGTGGGGGGCGCCGAGCGCTGGCTGCTGCGCCTGCTCGACGCGACCGACCGCCTCGACGTGCGCGCCGTGGTCATGGGCGACGAGGGCCCGCTGCACCGGGAGTGGCGCCGGCGGGGGGTCCCGGTGGTGACCGTGCCGACCGGCCGGGGGACCGCCGCGGTGGTGCGGGCGGCGCGCTCGCTGCGGCGGGTGCTGAGCGACCTGGACGCCGACGTGGTGCTGGCCAACGGGGTGCGGGCCGCGGTGGCCGCCGCGCCGAGCGCGCTGCTCGACGGGCGGGCGCTCGTCTGGGCCAAGCACGACCACGCCGTCGACGGGCCGACCACCCGGCTGCTCGCGCGAGCGTGCACCGAGATCGTGGCCCCGTCCACGACCGTCGGCCGGGCGGGCACCGGGCGCGAGCCCGCGGTCGTCGCCCCGCCCCTGTCGGCGGGGACCCCGCTGCACCGCGGCGCCGCCCGCGCCGAGCTGGCGCGGCTCGCGTCCGCCCACGGCCGACCCATCCCCCGTGACGCCCTGCTGGCGGTGGCGGTCGGGTCGCTGATCCCCCTCAAGGGGCTCTCCGACGGTGTCGACGCGGTGGCGGCGACGACGGGCTGGCACCTGGCCGTCATCGGCGAGGACCACCCCGACGCGCCCGGCCTCGGAGCGTCGCTGGGCGCCCGCGCCGACGAGGCCGGTGCCGGGGGCCGGGTGCACGTGCTCGGGGCCGTGCCGGAGGCCGCCCGGCTCATGGCCGGGGCCGACGCGCTCCTCCAGCTCACCCGGCCGGCCGGGCCAGGTCCCGGGCGCGAGGGCTACGGCATGGCCGTGCTCGAGGCGGCCGCAGGGGGCACCGCCGTGGTCTGCACCCCCTGCCCGGCCGCCGACGCCCTGCTCGAGGCCGGCGCGTCGACCGGCGTCACGCAGGTGCCGCCGGGCGACGTGGGCGCCGTCGCCCGCGCCCTCGACGCGCTCGCACCGGCGCGCCCCCTCGTGGAGGGCGAGGGCGAGGGCGAGGCCGCCGGCCGCGGCGACGGCCCGGCGAGGGCCGCCGGCGACGCGGCTCGGGGCGCCGCCTCCCACCACCCGAGCGCCGCGGTCCTGGCGGACACGCTCGCCTCGGCGCTGGCGGTCGCCGCCGGCCGGGCCGGGGCCGGCGTCCCGGTCCGCGGCGCGCCAGCGGTGTCCGTCGTGGCCCCGCTGTTCACCGAGGGCCCGCACGTCGGCGCCCTCGTGCGGTCCGTCGCCGCGCACCTGCGTCCGGGCGACGAGCTCCTGGCGGTCGACGACGCCAGCCCCGACGACACCGCCGAGCAGGTCCTCGCCGCCGCCGCGGCGACCAGCGCCGACGTCGCGCTGGTGCGGCGCACCAGCAACGGCGGTGTCGGCGCGGCGCGCAACAGCGGCGTCGAGCGCGCCCGCCACGAGCTGGTGGTCTTCGCCGACGCCGGGACGCACCCCGCACCGGGCTGGCTGGACGCCATGCGGGCCGCGGGCGCCGCCACGCCGGCCCCGGGGCTGCTGACCGGCCGCTACGCGATCTCGAGGCGGGGCCCGTGGGAGGCCGCGGTGGCGGCCGCCTGCTACCCCGACCCTCGACCGCGCCGGTCCGCCGGGCCGTGGAGGAGGGCCTGGCACGCCGTCTTCGGGCTGAGGGTGGCGGCCGACTCCCCGGCCGGCCGCTCGCTGGCGATCACCCGGACGGCGTGGACGCGCATCGGCGGCTTCGACGACCGCCGCCGGGCCGCCGAGGACGTCGACGCCGCCCACGCGGTGCGCGGTGCCGGGCTCGGCTGCGTCCTCGTCTCGGACGCGTCGGTCACGTGGGACCAGGCGCCGACGTGGCGGGGAACCGCGGCGATGTACCGGCACTACGGCCGCGGGGACGCGCAGGCCCACCACGGCCGGGCCGTCGCCCGCGACGTGGTGAGGGCCGCCGCCTACCTCGTGGGGCCCGCCCTGGCCCTGCTGCCGGGACCGGCGGCAGGGCTGCGGCGGGTCCTCGTCGGGTGCGGGGCCGCCGCCTACGTGAGCGTGCCGGTGGCGAGGTCGCTGGAGGACGCCCCGCGCGGCGGCGCGGCGCTGAGGACCGCGGCGCTGGTGCCGTGCGCCATGGCGGTCAAGGACCTCGCCAAGGCCGCGGGGGCGCTCGAGGTCCTCGTGCGACGGGTCCTCGACCGGGACGGGACGTGACGAAACAGGACGTCTCGGGCGCGTGGTAACCCGCGATCGTGGCCGTCAGTAGTGGAGTAGTGCCATGACGTAGACCTCTGTCATCCTTCCGCGCTCCCGATTGACAGGCTCTTGCCCGCTGGTCAAGATCAGCACCCGCGGGGGTGGTAGCGGCGTCATGGCCGACCAGGCGGGGACGGTGCGACCACCGGCCCGGCGGACGCCCGACCGACGAGGGGACGACATGCTCCAGCGCCGCAGCACCTCCCCGGCCCGGCTGGTGACGGTGCTGGTGATCGCCGCCCTGGTGTGCGCCGCGCTGGGCTTCCTCGCCTCGCGCGCCGTCACCCCGGTGTACTCCGCCACGGCCCGGCTCGTCGTCTCCGTCGACGACCAGGGCAAGCCCTTCGCGGAGCAGGCCGAGACGGCCGCGCTGTATGCCGCCACCTTCGCGGAGAGCCTGGGCGGCTCGGTCGTGGGCGAGGAGGTGGCCTCGCGCGCCCCGACGGCCGACGCGGCCGAGGACCTGACGTCCTCGACGACCGTGGAGCTCGTCCCCGGGACGATCGCCCTCGACGTCACGGCCCGGTCGACCGACGCCGGTGGGGCCGCGCGCATCGCCGAGACGTGGGCCCAGGTGAGCGTCGAGGAGGGCCCGACGCTGACCGGGCTCGACGCCGCCCGGCTCACGCTCGTGCAGCCCGCGTCCACCCCCTCGGAACCGGTGAGCCCCCGCCCGCTCGTGTGGGCCGCCGTCGGCGGGGGGGCCGGGGCCCTCCTCGCCGCGCTGGTCCTGCTGCTGGGGCGACCGCCTCGCCGCTCGACCGCTGCGGCGACGACCGCTCCCCCCGCCACCGAGGACGATCGGGCGGGGTCGGGAGGGGCGACGCAGCCCGTCCCCGAGCCGGAGGCCTCCAGGCCCGGGCCCCTCAGCGCACCCCGGCTCGGCGTCTCGGGCAGGCGTGAGCCCGTGGCGGCTGCCGGCGGCTCTCGCCGCACGGAGGTGACGGCCGAGATCCCCGCGGAGGCTCCGCCGGCCGGCGCACCCGGGCCCGCGCTCGGCCCGGCGGACGACCCGCGGCCCGTCGAGCACGTGAGGGACCGAGGGCTCTCCGGGGCGCAGGAGGCCCCGAAGGCCCACGCCCCTGCCCGGAGCGAGGCGCGCGCCGAACGGCCCCGCGCCGACCGCGGCGTGAGCCGGTGGCGGACGCTGCTCTCGGCGTACGCGCCGTGGATCGCCGGAGGGGCGTTCCTCCTCGGCGCCGCCGCGGCGGTGGCAGCCGGCAGCGCCTCGAGCCTTGCCGGGTCGCTGCTGGCGAGGGGCGCCGTGGGGCTCGTCGCAGGCGTCGTGGTCGGGGCCCTGATCGTGCTGGTGGCGCTCTGGGTGCTCGACCGTGTCCGCCGGCTCGCCGTCCTGCCCCAGGACGTGGCGCGGGCCAGCGGCGCCGAGACCGTCGTCCAGATCGGTGAGCCACGTCGCTGGTCCCCCCGCCGCGCCGACCCGAGGTTCCGGGACCTGGAGCCGTACCGGGACCTCGAGCGCGTGCTGGGAGCACGGCAGGGCGCCGCTGTCGTCACGGTGGTCGGTGAGTCGGCCGACGCACGGGCTGCGCTGCGCAGCATCGACGTCGCGGTGGCCGCCGCCGCCGCCGGGACGAGGACGGTGCTCGTCGGCGCCGGCGGCTCCGAGCGACGTCCCTCCGCGCAGGAGGTCCTCGACCGTCTCCCGGAGCCTGGTGCGTCCGTGGCGGACGTGACGAGGACCGACCGTCCCCGCCTGACCGTCCTCCCGCTGCGCTGGCCGCGGGAGAGCGACGCGGCGGGGCGCGACCTGCTGAGCTCTCGTCGCCTGCCCCTGCTCCTCGACCGCCTCACCGCGACGGCTCAGCGCGTGGTGATCGCCAGCCCGCCCCTCGTCGACGCAGAGCTCAGCCTCAGGGTGGCCCAGGTCGCGGACGCAGCGGTCCTCGTGGTGCTCGCCGGCTCCTCCACCTGCGTCCAGGTGCGCGAGGCCGCGGAGCGCCTGCAGCGGGCGGGCAGCCCGGTCGTCGCCGTCGTGCTCGTGCAGCGAGGGACCCGCCTGCCGAGACCGGTGTCGTGGAGCCAGGCGCCACGGGAGCCGTCACGGGGGCCCGCTGCGGACGAGCGCCCGGGTGCGCTGGGCCGCCAGGTCGTCCGGGAGGACGACTCGACCGCTGCCGACTCCCTCGCTGCTGAGCTGCGGGCGACGAGCGTGGGCGGTGGGCGGGCGAGCGCCCCCGCTCCGAGGCGACCTGGCGCCGCCGTGGACACCTACCTGCCAGCCGGTGCGAGACCGGCGGACCGCGCACGTCGAGAGGACGACCATGAAGCCCGCTGACAAGAGCAGACCAAGCCAGGACCAGATCGACGTCGACGCGCTGTTCGAGGCGCAGGAGAAGGAGCGCCGCCGCCGGCGCCGGTGGATCGCTGCGGCGCTCGTCGGCGTGGTGGCCGCGGGAGCGGTCACCGGCGGCGTCGTGACCGGGGCCTTCACCGGTGACGACGCGGACGCCGACGCCGCGGGCGCGCCCGAGGACCTCGGCGCCACGGAGAGCGCTGGTACCGAGCCTGCCGAGACGGAGTCCTCGGACAGCGAGGCCCCCGCTCCCGAGGCCCTCGCTCCGGAGGACCCCGCTCCCGAGGTGGAGGCCCCGGAGAGCGCGGGCGGCGAAGGCGCTCCGGCTCCGGGGGCGGAGGAGAGCCCGGGCGGCGAGGACGCCGCCCCTGCGCCGGCGGAGAGCGAGAGCGGGCAGGACGAGCAGCCTGCTGGCGACCAGCCGGGTGCGGGCGCCCCGGAGCCGGGCGCCGAGGGGAGCGCCTCCGCTGACGGCGAAGAGGCACCCGGCTCACCCCCCTCGGCGGGCACCGGCGACGACGCCCCCTCGCCGGCGGAGCAGGCGCCGGCTCCCACGAGCTACCAGGTCACGTCGGGGGACACGCTGTGGTCCATCACCGAGTCCGTCCTGCCGGGCGACCCGTCCGAGCAGGCCATCAAGGACGCGTGGCCCACGATCTACCAGGCCAACGAGGCCGTCTTCGGCGGCAGCCCGAGCGTCCTCCCCTCCGGCGTGCGGCTGACGGTCCCGGACCTGGGCGCCACCGGCGGTGGTGGAGCCCCCGCCACGCCCGAGGCGGGCGGGACCCGTCAGGTCGTCGCGCCCGGCGAGAGCCTGTGGTCCATCACCGACGCCGCGCTGGGTGGGAACGCCACGGCCGACCAGGTGCTCGAGTCGTGGCCCAAGGTCTACGAGGCGAACCGTCAGGTGATCGGCGACGACCCGGACCTCATCCGCGTCGGCCAGGAGCTGGTGGTCCCGGCCCTGCCCTGACGCTGGGTGAGGGGCTGGATGATCGTGGACGGGGTCCTCAGACGTCGCGAGCGTGAGGGTCGCCCTCCCCGACCGAGCGCCGCAGCCTCCTCGTGAGCGCTTCCGCGAGCACCGACTCCTCGAGGCCGGCCACCGGCGCCCGGCGCAGCAGCGCCAGCAGCACCGCGGCAGCCCCCGCCACGTCTCCGTCGCGACTCGGCGCCGCATCGCTGTCGGCCCCCGAGGACGCTCCGGAACGCCCGGGGCGGGCGCTCTCGTCGTCGCGCCGCTCGCCGTCGCCGACCGGCACCGGGAGCAGGGTCACGGTGACGTCTGCGCGGACCCCGCTCTCACGGGCCAGCAGCACGCTCGCGCCCGAGACGCCCCCGTGGACGATCCCCCCCTGGTGGAGCGCAGCGACCGCTCCGAGCAGCTGGGTGGAGAGCCGGTGCACCGACCGGACCGTCACGGCCAGCGGGGCGCGGACGTCCAGCGCCGGTCTGCCGTGCAGGAGCTCGCAGACCACCACCAGCCTGTCGTCGTCGTGCTCGACGGCGCGCACCTCGGCGAGGTGCGCGTGGCGGACCCGGGACCACCGCTGCAGCCGCGTCACCGCCTCGCCGGCCTCCGCCGGGGACACCGGAGCCTGGAGGACGCTGACGCGGGCGCCCGACAGGGTGTCGAGCGCCGGCGCCACCGCCGGGTCGCCGCCGCGCGGGCTCGCGGGCCACGGCTCGTAGCGACCGCCCCTGTCGACCGGCGTGACCAGGGGATCACGGCGACGTCTTCCGCGGTCTCGCGTGGTAACCACCTGCTCGGTGCGTCGTCGTGGCATGGGCGTGCAGGGCGAGCTTCCCCCCGGCGGCAGGGTGCCGACCGGCTCCAGCCTGCACGGACCCGGTGACGCCGGCCCCCACCGGGGGGTGGCGCGGGACGGGCGCGCGGCGGTGCTCGAGGGTGCGGCGGCGGCGGCGGTGACGCAGCTGCACCGCCAGGTGCCGATGGACCTGTGGGTGGTGACGCGGGCGGGGGAGGGCGGGCGCGTGGTCTGCGCGGCGCAGGGGGAGGGGCGGTTCGCCGACGCGGTCCGCTCCGGTGGCGTCGTGCTCTTCGAGGGGGAGAGCGCGGCCCTCCCGGCCGTGGTGAGCCCTCGCTCCCGGCCCTCCGGCGAGCCCGTCGCCCTGCCGGGGCCGACCGTGGAGGTGGCGCTGCGGCGCCCGGACGGCTCGACGGCGGGCTGGCTGCACGGTGTCGGCTCGCACGGTGTCGGCGCCCGGGCCGCCGACGGTGACGGCTGCGCCGCGGGCTGGGCGGAGCTGGTCGCGACGATGCTCACCGCCGTGCTCGCCGCGGAGAGCTCGGCGCACGAGCAGGAGCTGGTCGCCTCGCGAGCCCTCGACCTCGCCCGCCACGACCAGCTGACCGGGCTCCTCAACCGCCGCGGCTGGCTCGACGCGCTGGAGCACGGCGTCTTCTCCCGCGCCGGCGACGAGCCGGTCACGGTCGTCGTGGTCGACCTCGACGAGCTGAAGCACCTCAACGACACCGCTGGCCACGGCGCCGGTGACGTCGCCCTCGTCCGGTGCGCAGAGGTGATGCGCCGGACCTGCCGGGACGACGACGTGGTCGCCCGCACCGGGGGGGACGAGTTCGCCGTCCTGGCCCGCGGGGCGCTCACGCCCGCGGGCGACCTGGGACGTCGGCTCCGCGCGGCGTTCTCGCTGGCCGGCGTGGCGGCGTCGCTGGGTTCCGCGCAGCGACGCCCCGGTGAGGACACGACCACGCTGTGGGACCGGGCTGACGCCTCGATGTACGCGGAGAAGCGCCGCCACCGTCGCCGGCGCGGCGCCTCGCCCCGGGACGCCGACCGGTATGCTGTGGTCCGCCTGGCTTGACCCGTTCGGGTGACGCGCGAGGAGATGCGGCGCGGTCGACCGCCGGCGCTGGGCAGGAGCCTGGTCACTCTTCGCCGTGGGGGCCGTCATGACCATCGAGGAAGACTCGTCGCTGATCGACCGGTCCCGGACCGGCGACACGAGTGCTTACGCCCAGCTGTACGAGCGTCATGTGGGGGTGGCGCTCGGTGTCGCCCGTCAGATCGCCGACCGCGACGCCGAGGACGTGGTCGCTGACGCGTTCACCAAGACGTTCACGGTGCTCCGCGAGGGCGGCGGCCCCGAGGTGGCCTTCCGCCCCTACCTGCTGCGCGCGGTGCGCAACGCGGCCATCGACCGCTTTCGCCGCGAGCGCCGGGTGACGCCGGTCGAGTCCCTGGACGAGGCGGATTCCCCGCTGCACCAGGAGCACGAGGTCGGGGACCCCGTCATCGGCCAGCTCGAGCAGCAGCTGGCGGGACGAGCCTTCCGCAGCCTCCCCGAACGGTGGCAGCTGGTGCTGTGGCACACCGAGATCCAGGGTGAAGGACCCTCGAAGGTGGCCCCGCTGCTCGGCATCACCCCCAGGGCGGTCTCCCAGCTCGCCGTGCGGGCGCGCGAGGGGCTGCGGACCGCGTGGCTCAGCGAGCACGCCGCGCAGGTCCCCGCCGGTCACGAGCGCGTGGTCGAGCTGCTGGCGCCGTCGGTGCGGTCGTCGCTGGGCCGTCGGGACCGCCGGGCGCTCGACGAGCACCTCGCCGCGTGCCCCGACTGCCGCAAGGTCAGGGACGAGCTCGTGGAGGTCAACGCCACGCTGGGCGCCGACCTGCTGCCCGCCGCCCTGCTGGGGCTCGCGGCGATGGAGCTCGGGTGGCCGCTGCCGGCAGGAAGCCCCGCGGCGGCCCTCACCGGCGCCGCCGGCCAGACCGGAGCGGCCGCGACCGCCGGTGGCGGCTCGTCGGCCGCCGGGTCCGGTGCAGGGGCGGGCACCACGGCGGGAGCCGGCGCAGCCGGGCAGTCGACGGCGGGCGCCGGCCAGGGGGTCGTCGCGGGCACGTCCGGCATCGCGGCCCACCCGGTGGTCGCCGGCGTCGTCGCGGCGGCCCTCGTCGGGGCCGGTGTGGGCGGCTACCTGCTCTGGGACGCGAACCGGGGGTCGGACGACGGCCGGCCCCCGCCGGCGCAGGACTCGCTCGCCCCGAGCTCCGACACCCGGTCGCCTGCTGACCAGCCGGAAGAGCCGGAGGAACCTCCTGCCCCCGAGCCTCCCGCGGACGACGGCAGCCAGGACACCGTCCCGACGAGCGACGCCCCCCGGCAGCCGGGGACGGGGGGGACGCCGGAAGACACCTCGTCGACGGGCTCGTCACCGACGTCGACCGGCTCGACGTCGTCCACCTCCACGTCCGCCTCGACGTCGTCGAGTACCACGTCCCAGTCCCAGAGCTCGTCGCGCTCGGGATCGCGCTCGGGGTCGTCCTCGTCGTCGACCCCGTCAGACTCGTCGGGCCCGTCCGGCTCGCGGGACCGGGCCCCGCACGCCGGGCCCGCACGCTGAGCGGACCCGTCCCGGGCCGTCAACGGCAGGGAGCCAGCTCGAGGTAGCAGCGCTCCGCGACCCCGGCCTCGTCCTCCCTCGGGGGGACGGTCACGACGCGGTCCGCGGCGCCGAGGTCGCTGGCGAACCGGCCCGCCTCGGCCGGGGTCGAGCAGATGACCCGCGAGACGCGTGCCAGGGCGCTGCGGACGGCGGTGGCGGGCACCTGCCCGGACCCCGGGCGTCCCTCGGTCCCCGAGGGCGGGTGATGGCGGGGGGTCAGCACCAGCGGTCGCGGTGCCAGCGTCAGCGCGGGCAGGCTCGTCAGGGCGTGGACGTCGTGGACGTGCACCACGTCGGCGCCGCCCGCCCCCTCGCGCAGCCAGCGCCACAGGTCGGGTGAGAGCGCGTGCCCCCGCACGCTCCCCGCCGTGGCGAACCGTCGCACCACCACTCCGCCGTCGCCCGGCTCGACCGCGGGCCCGGAGGTCCCAGGGGTCCCGAGCGGCTGCTGCGTCGCGACCACGACCTCGTGACCGCGGGCGCTGAGCCTCGAGGCCACGGAGGCCACGGAGGCCACGGAGACGTCGTCTCGGTCCGGCGGGTACGCGGGCGTCACCAGCGCGACCCGCAGCCGGGGAGCCGTCATCACCCGGCCAGGACGCTCCTGGATGCTCACCGCCATGGCCGCCGTCCCCTCCGCGCTCGCCCGGTGCCGTGCCGTCGGGCCGGCGTCCCTCGAGAGGAGGACGCGGCAGGGAGCCTGGTACCACGCGGAACCCGCTGCCCCGCGCGGTGACGTGGCGCGGCGGACGCTGCTCAGGAGCGGCGGCGCGCCTCGAGCAGCTGGTCGGGGGTGTCCACGTCCGCGAGCAGCTCCTCGGGGAGAGGCACCTCGAGGGCGCCGGCGCCCACGAGCCACCGGGCCGACCGCCCGGCGACCCCGGAGTCTCGGGCGGTGGAGAGGTGCGCGCGCAGCGGGTGGAGCCGGTGCGCCGCGAGGAGCACCTGGCGGCGACCTCCGCCGTCGACCGCGACGGCGCAGCGCACCTCCGGCGGCCCCGCACGCAGCGCCGCCACCAGCGCCGGCACGGCCAGCGGCGACCACGGTGCGTCTCCCGCGCAGACGACCGCGATCTCGGGTGGTGGCGCCGGCGTCGCGGCCCCGCTCGTCCACTCCGCCGCGGCCAGGGCCCGCAGGCCGGCATCGACCGCGGCGGCGGGGCCACCCCCGGGCGGGTCCTCCCGCGTCGCCAGCACGGATCGTCCTCCGAGGTCGGGCCGGGCCGGGCCCACGACTGCCACGGGCACGCTCCGGGGCACCCGGGAGAGCAGCTCACCCAGCACCGTCGAGCCGCCGAGCGGCAGGGCCAGCTTGTCGGTGCCCATGCGCCGCGAGGTCCCGCCGGCGGGCACCACGAGGACGCAACCGGCCCAGGGGCCGCCGGCCCAGGGCTGCGGCGGCGGGCTCACGCCGGGGTCAGCCGTCCTCGGCCCGGAGGTAGCGCTCCAGCTCGGCGGCCAGCTGGTCCCCGTCGGCCATCTCGTCGTCGGGCAGCAGCGGCATGGCACCCTCCTGGCCCGGCGCCAGGAGGCCGCGGCCCGCGGTCACGGCGTCGTACTGGCGCTCCAGGGACTCCACGGCGGCCGACGTCTCGGTGGAGGCGGCCACCTGCTCGTCGACGTCGACGAGGACCGACTGCGCGGCCTCCGCGAGACCGGACAGGGGCAGGGTCAACCCGGTGGCCTCGCCGAGGGCGGTCAGCAGCGTCACCGCGGCGGAGGGGAACTCGGACTGAGCGAGGTAGTGGGGCACGTGGACCGAGAACCCCATGGAGGACATCCCGGCCTGGTCCAGGTGCAGCTCCAGGAAGGACCCGGCGTGGCCGGGAACCTCGATCTGGCCGAACCAGCGAGGCCGGCCGGAGATCAGCATCCGGTCCGAGGCGTGGGCGGTCATGCCCACGGGCCGGGTGTGCGGCGCCGCCCACGGCACCCCCTGGAGCCCCACGGCGAGGTCCACGCCGAAGTGCTGGGTGAGCTGTTCGACGGCCGCGGCGAACCGCTGCCACTGCACGTCCGGCTCCGGGCCGGTCAGGAGCAGGAAGCGGCGGTCGGAGGTGTCGCGCACCTCGTGGAGCACCAGCTCGGGGAGGTCCACGGACGTGAAGCGGTCACCCTCGAAGACCATCCGGGGGCGGCGTGCGCGGTAGTCGAAGAGCTGGTCCACGTCGAAGCGGGCGACGACGCGGTTGCTCAGCTCCGCCAGGAGGTGGTTCACGGCCAGGGACGAGGCGGAGCCGGCGTCCACGAAACCGGAGAGGGCGTGCACCATCACCAGCGGCGCGAACGCGGGGTCCTCCGACGTCACCGCGTCCCCGGCGGGGCCGTCCGGGGTCTGCGGCTGCGCCGGTCCGGTGGCGAGCACCTCGTACAGCTCGTGCGGGTCGAGCACGGCGGCCTCCTCTTCGGTCGTGGTGGCGCAGGTCCGGCGCCGGCGGCGTGCGGACCTGCGCGCCACACCCTGCAACGGCAGGGGCGAGACCGATCTTCCCTCGGCACCCCGGCACCGCGCTGCCCCGGACCCGCCCCGGGCCCGCCTCGGACCCGCCTCGGACCTGCCTCGGACCCGCCTCAGACGTTGACGGCGCGGCCGACGTCCAGGGCCAGGAGGAGGCGCCCGTCGAGCTTGTAGGCGCCGCGGATGAGCTCTCGCACCGACCCCGCGAGGGTGTCGGGCGGCACCTCGAAGGCGTCCTCGGCGACGTCGGCGACGTCGCCGATGGCGTCCGCGAGCAGGCTGACGACCTCGCCGTGCAGGCGCACCACCACGAGGATCGCCTTCTCGTCCTCACCCCGGGGCTCCAGCCCCAGGCGGGTGCGGAGCTCGATGGCGGTGACCACCTGGCCGCGGAGGTTCAGCAGCCCCGCGACCGCCTCGGGGGCCTGCGGCACCCGCGTCAGCTCCTGCGAGCGCAGGACCTCCTGGACGTGCTCGACCTCGACCCCGTAGAGGTTCCCGGCGAGCCAGAAGGTGGTGAACTGCTGGGTCGGGCTGCGCCTGGCCTTCGCGGTGGCCGGCGGCGGTGCGGTGGCGGTGCTCATGCTGTTCCTCCAGAGGGTCCGGTGCTCGCTCCGGCGAGGGCCCCGAGCGAGGCGACGTCCGGCGCCCCGTCGTCCTCGTCGTCGTAGAAGTGCGGGTCGGCCGCGATGACCGCGGAGCGGACGTCGAGCAGCTCGGTGACGCGGTCGTCGACCACCATCGAGCCGAGCAGCCCGTGGTCGAGGACGTCAGAGGGGGTCGCGGCCGCGGCGTCGACGACGTCGAGCACCTCGCGGACCACCAGGGCGACGGAGCGGCCGTGCTCGCTGAAGACCACCACCTCGAGGTCGTCGGTCGGCCGGTCGGCGATCTCCGCGGCGGTCATGCTGCTGCCGAGGTGGTCGCTGGCGCGCACCAGGGGCAGGATCGCCCCGCGGTACTGCACCACCTCGCGGTGCCCGACGCTCTCCACGCTGGCGGCGGGCAGCCGCTCCAGACGGGTGACCAGCGGCAGCGGGATGGCGGCCCGGCGGCCACCACCCACGTCGCAGACCAGCACCTGGTCCGAGCGGCGCGACGACGTGACGAGCGCGGAGCCGGTCTCCGCCGCGACGCGGTCGGGCCCGTCGGCGCGCATGGCCCGGCGGGCGAGGGCCTGGACGTCGAGGATCAGCGCCACCGCCCCGTCTCCGAGGATGGTCGCCCCCGAGTACAGGCCCACGACCTTGAGCTGGGCCGAGACCGCCTTGACGACGATCTCCTCCGTGTTGATGATCTTGTCGACCACCAGGCCGAACCGCTTGCCCTCGCTGCGGAGCACCGCCATGACGATCCCGTCGTCGACGGTGCGCGTCGACTGGGCCTCCAGGCCGAGCACGTCGGCGAGCACCACCATGGGCAGCAGCTCACCGCGCAGCCGGTACACCGGCGCCCCGCCGACGGTCTCCACGGCGGTGGCGGCCTTCTCGGCGTCCAGGGCCACCAGCTCGAGCAGGCTCACCTGCGGCAGCGCGTACCGCTCCCCGGCGCAGGTGATGGTCAGCGCCGGCACGATGGCCAGGGTCAGGGGGATGCGCAGCCGGCACACCGTCCCCTCGCCGGGGACGGACTCCACCTCGATGGTGCCGCCGATGGCCTCGATGTTCGTCTTCACGACGTCCATGCCCACCCCGCGCCCGGAGACGTTGGTGACGGCGGCCGCCGTGGAGAAGCCGGGCGCGAAGATGAGCTGGAGCAGCTCGGTGGGGTTCATGCGGTCCGCGTCGGCCTGGGAGATGACGCCCTTCTCGACGCCCTTCGCGCCGATCTTGACGCCGTCGATCCCGCCCCCGTCGTCGACCACCTCCACGAGGACCTGGCCGCTCTCGTGACGGGCGCGCAGCGTGAGGACGCCCTCGGGCGCCTTCCCGGCGCTGATCCGGACGTCCGGCGTCTCGATGCCGTGGTCCACGGAGTTGCGGATCAGGTGGGTCAGCGGGTCCTTCACGGCCTCGAGCAGCGTGCGGTCCAGCTCGGTGTCCTTGCCGACCATCTCCAGGCGCACGTGCTTCCCGCACTGCGCCCCCAGGTCACGGACCACCCGCGGGAACTTGTTCCACAGCGCGTCGATGGGCTGCATGCGCGTCTTCATGACGCCCTCCTGCAGCTCGGAGGCGATGAGGTTGAGGCGCTGGGTGGCGCTCAGCAGCTCCATGTCGGTGGTCTTCGCCGCCGCCGCGGTGGTCTGCTGCACGATCTGGTTGCGGGTCAGCACCAGCTCGCCGACCAGGCGCATCAGGTCGTCGAGGAGCTCGGTGTCCACCCGGACGGAGGAGTCCGCGGCGCTGCGCTTCTGCGCGCCGCCGGCGGCCGGCTTCTCCTTGGCCGCCGGTGCCGGCTCGGGAGCCGGGCCCGGTGCCGGGTCGGGCGCGGGAGGCTCGGCGGGCACGACGTCCACCGTCACGACCGCCGCGCCCCCGTCGACCGGGATGCTGACCGGGAGCTCGGCCACGGCGACCTCGAGGGGGTCGCTCGCCTCGTCGACGTCGGCCTCGGCGCTCGCCTCCGGCGGCGCCTCCGCGACGGCGGGCGCGTCCTCCAGGTGGGCGGAGATGGCCGCGACGACCGGGTCCACGTCGACGCCCTGCTCGGCGCCGGTGGCCTCGATGGAGGCCAGCAGGGCGCGGACCGTGTCGACCATCCTCAGCAGGACGTCCGTCTTCCCGTGGTCCATCGTCATGAGGCCGTCGCGGAGCTTGGCCAGCAGGTTCTCGCCGACGTGGGCCACCGCCTCCAGCTGGTGGAAGGCGAGGAAGCCCGACGTGCCCTTGATGGTGTGGATGGTGCGGAAGACGCTCGACAGCAGGTCGCGCTCTCCCGGGTCTGCCTCGAGGGCGACGAGGTCGCGGTCGAGCTGGTCGAGGTTCTCGTAGCTCTCCACGAGGAACTCGCCGACGATCTCGTCGATGCCGTCCATCGGTGTCCTTCCGCGTTCGCGTGGCGGCGGGGTCCTGCGCCGCCGTCGCCCCTGACGGGCGACTCCGGCTCCATCGGCAGCAACGGCCCGAACCTGGAGCCGGCGATCGCGCCGAGAGCCCCGGCCGGGGCCGTCCCGCGGTGACGAGCGCGTGATGGAGGCCTCGCTGCGCTTCACCTGCTGATCGTTCCTGCCGAGACCTCTGGGAACAGCACGCCACCACTCACCCCCCAGGAGACCCGACCGCCATGCCTCGCTCCCGCTCCCGCTCCCTCGCGGACACCAGCGTCCGCACCCGCCTGTACGTGACGTTCGGGCTGATCGCCCTGCTCGTGCTCGGCTGTGCCGCCGTGGGGAGCCTCGCGCTGCGTGAGCAGCGACAGCTGTCCGCGCAGATCGGCGTCACCCAGCAGGCGCTGCTCAACGTCAAGACGATGGAGTACCAGATCGTCGACGCCACCGGGTGGCAGGGGCTGGTGGTCTCCGACGCCGCGGCGTTCGGGCCCGAGTTCGCCCTGGCGGAGGACAGCTACAACCGCGCCGGCTTCCTGGAGACGAAGGAGGGCGTCTACCAGTGGCTCGACGAGGTCGACACGTCGGTGTTCGACGCCGACGAGCTGGTGGCCTTCGAGCGCCTCCGGCCGGCGTGGGACAACTTCTTCGGGTGGGACGACCAGATCGTCGAGTGGATCTCGCCCGGTACCGACGAGGGCATCGTCGAGGCCATGAGCTCGATCAACGAGGGGCCTGCGGGAGCGGCGTACGAGGAGGTGCTGGCGATCTCCGACGAGATCTCTGCCTCGACGCTCGAGCGCAACGCGGCCATCCTCGAGGAGCAGGCCTCCGCCCAGCAGCGCTCGACCCTGCTCATGATCACGTCGGGCCTCGTGGCGGCGGTGCTCGCGGGCGTCATGGCCCTGCTGCTCACCCGCGCCCTGCTCTCTCCGCTGGCGAGGATCCGCGCGGTCGCCGACGCCATGAAGCAGCGCAACCTCACCGAGCGGACCGGTCTGACCAGCGCCTCGGAGCTCGGGCGCACCGGCGCCGCCCTGGACGGGGCGATGGACGAGGTCAGCACGCTGGTGGCGTCCCTGGTGGTCTCCGCGGACGCGGTGGCGTCGTCGTCGTCGCAGCTGGACGCGGCGTCGGGCGCCATCTCGGCGGCGGCGGCGGAGACGAGCGCGCAGTCAGGCGCGGTGTCCTCGGCGGCCGGTGAGGTCTCGCGCAGCGTGGCGACGGCGGCGGCGGGCTCGGAGGAGATGGGCGCGTCGATCCGGGAGATCGCGCAGTCCGCGAACGAGGCGGTGCGCGTGGCCGGTGAGGCGGTGACGGTGGCGGCGTCCACGAACGACCGGATCACCACGCTGGGGATCTCCTCGCAGGAGATCGGTGCGGTGGTGAAGGTGATCACCTCGATCGCCGAGCAGACGAACCTCCTCGCGCTGAACGCCACGATCGAGGCTGCCCGTGCCGGTGAGGCGGGGAAGGGGTTCGCGGTGGTGGCCGGTGAGGTCAAGGAGCTGGCGCAGGAGACCGCGCGGGCCACGGAGGACATCGCCTCGAAGGTGGCGGCGATCCAGAGCGACACCACCGGCGCCGTGGGTGCGATCGAGCAGATCAGCGCCATCATCGCGCGGATCAACGACTTCCAGCTGACCATCGCCTCGGCGGTGGAGGAGCAGACGGCGACGACGAACGAGATGTCCCGCTCGGTGACCGAGGCGGCGTCGGGCTCGGGGCAGATCGCCGCGAACATCGACGCCGTCTCGGCGGCGGCGGAGGCGACCGCGGCGGCGGTGAGCCAGACCCGGTCCTCCGCGGTGCAGCTGGCGGAGCTGTCCACGCAGCTGCGCGCCCAGGTCGCCGCGTTCACGTACTGAGCCGCCCGCGTCGGTGGACGCGGTCCTCAGCGCCCCGGCGGGTGAAGTCGCCCGCCCCACCTGCCGACACACCTCGACGCGCCGCCGACCGAGCCGGCGGGAGCCTCTGGGCACCGACAGAAGAGAGCCATGGACGAGAACGCCGCCCAGCACGCGTGGGCGGTCGCGGGCGTGGCTGCGGCGATCGCGGTGGGCGCCGTCGCGCTGGTGGGGCTGAACGACGCGGCGTCCACCCGCCAGGAGATCAACGAGCTCGAGGACGCCCACCACATCGTCGGCTTCGCCGACCTCTCCGAGCAGCTGCTCACGGACCTCGACGCGACGGCGCAGGACCCCCTGAACGCCGAGGAGTCCGCGGCGCGGGAGAAGATCACCGCCCTGTACGACGACTTCCTCGCGACGGACGAGCAGGTCGTCGCCCTCTACGCCCAGGTCAGCCCCGCGACCACCGCGGCGGGCGACGCCCTGCTGATGGACGGTGCCTGGCCCATCTACTTCGAGATCCTCGACACCACCGCGGAGCTGAAGGAGTCGCTCGAGGGGCGCGAGGACGACGTCAGGGCCGAGGCCGACGGCGCCAAGGACGTCGCGACCTGGCTCTCGGTGGCCGCCATCGTGCTCGGCACCCTCGTGGTGCTCGCGATCGCGGCGCTCGTGGCCCGGCGGATCATCCGGCCGCCCGGGGCGGTCATGGGCGTGGCGACCGCGCTGGCGGCCGGCGACCTGACGCGCACCAGCGGTGTGGACCAGGGAGACGAGGTGGGGCGCACGGCGGCTGCGCTGGACGGCGCCGTCGCTGGGCTGCGCCAGGTGATGGTCTCGGTGGTGGGTTCTGCCGACTCCGTGGCTGCGGCGTCGGAGGAGCTGTCGGCGACGTCGTCGCAGATCTCCGCGTCGGCGCAGGAGACGTCGGTGCAGTCGGGCGTGGTGTCCTCGGCGGCCGGTGAGGTCTCGCGCAACGTGGCGACGGCGGCGGCGGGCAGCGAGGAGATGGGCGCGTCGATCCGGGAGATCGCGCAGTCGGCGAACGAGGCGGTGCGGGTGGCCGCTTCGGCGGTGACCGTCGCGGGTGGCGCCAGCGAGGAGGTGGGGCGCCTGGGGGTCTCGAGCCAGGAGATCGGTGCGGTGGTGAAGGTGATCACCTCGATCGCCGAGCAGACGAACCTCCTGGCCCTGAACGCCACGATCGAGGCCGCTCGCGCCGGTGAGGCGGGCAAGGGGTTCGCGGTGGTGGCCGGTGAGGTCAAGGAGCTGGCGCAGGAGACCGCGCGGGCCACGGAGGACATCGCGGGGCGGGTCGCCGCGATCCAGGCCGGGACGACGGGTGCGGTGACGGCGATCGAGGAGATCAGCGCGATCATCGCGCGGATCAACGACTTCCAGCTGACGATCGCCTCGGCGGTGGAGGAGCAGACGGCGACGACGAACGAGATGTCGCGCTCGGTCACCGAGGCGGCGGCGGGGTCGGAGCAGATCGCGGCGAACATCGACGGGGTGTCCGCGTCGGCGGAGTCCACGACGGCGGCGCTGACGCAGTCCCGCACGGCGGTCGACGAGCTGGCCTCGATGGCGGCGGGCCTGCGCTCGACCGTCTCCCGCTTCACGTACTGACGGCGCCGGCACCGTCGCCGGCGGTGCCATCAGCAGCGACCACCAGCGCCCCCGCGGACCACCGTCCGCGGGGGCGCTGGTGCGTTCCGGCGGAGTTCAGGTCACAGCCGACCTGGCCGATACCACCACTGAGACCTCAGACCTGACGATTTCAGAGAGAACCGTGATGACTTCCTTCCTCCAGCGGACCAAGGTCCGTACCCGCCTGCTCGCCATCGGCCTGCTGCCGCTCCTCGTCCTCGTGATCTTCCTCGGCCAGCGCGCCGCGGCTGATGCCGGTGACCTGAAGCAGGCACGCCAGCTCGCAGCGATGGTGGACCTCGCCGTGAGCGTCGGGGACCTCGTCCACGCGTCGCAGGTCGAGCGTGGCACCACGAGCATCTACTTCTCCACCCAGGGCGCCCGTTTCGGGCCCGAGCTGACGGACGCCCGCAGCGCCGTCGACGAGCAGCAGTCCGCCCTGGAGGACTACCTCGCCTCCGGCGCCGCGCTCCCGACGGTCGTGACCGACGCGGTCGACGAGGCCACGGCGCAGCTGGCCGGTCTCAGCGCGGAGCGCGACGAGGTGGACGCCTTCGCCGGAGCGCTGCCGGACCACCTCGGCTACTACACGGGCGTGAACACCGCCCTCCTCGACTCGATCGCCTCGGTGGCGGCCAGCACCCAGGACCCCGAGCGCACCCGCGAGGCCGTGGCCTACCTCGCGCTACTGACCGCCAAGGAGAAGGCGGGCATCGAGCGGGCCCAGCTGAGCAGCGTCTTCACCGCCGACACGTTCGCCTCGGGTCAGCTCCCCCTGGTCGGCGGTCTCATGGCGGTCCAGGAAGCCCAGCTGCGCACCTTCGTGCAGCTGGCACCGGCGGAGCCGCTGGCCGAGTACGAGCGGCTCAGCGCCGAGCCGGCGTTCGCCGCCGTCGCGGCCTCCGAGCAGCGCGCCCTGGAGCGGGCGACGACCGGCGGGTTCGAGACCGACCCCGCGAGCTGGTTCGCCGACGCCACCGCACGGATCGACGCCCTCAAAGCCGTCGAGGACCAGGTGGCTGGCGCCCTGAGCGACGAGACGGCGGCGCAGCAGAGCGAGACCCAGCGGTCGCTGGTGCTGGGGATCGCGCTCATGGTGCTGGTCACCGTGGCGGTCGTGGCGATCGTCCTGCTGGTGGTCCGCAGCATCACCGCACCGCTGCGGCGGGTCTCCGAGGTCGCCGAGGCGTTGGCGCAGGGCGACCTGACGCGCCAGAGCGGCGTGCAAGCCCGAGACGAGGTGGGGTCGCTGGCCGCCGCCCTGGACGGAGCGGTGGTCGCGCTGCGGGAGGTCATGGCCACGGTGGTGGGGTCCGCGGACTCCGTCGCTGCTGCCTCGGAGGAGCTGTCGGCGTCGTCGTCGCAGATCTCGGCGTCGGCGGAGGAGACGTCGGTGCAGTCCGGGGTGGTGGGCGGCGCCGCGGGTGAGGTCTC
>JARICT010000169.1 GCA_029257185.1 Quadrisphaera sp. | reverse complement strand
CCCAGAACTACCTGGCGGTCATCAAGGTGGTCGGCGTCGGTGGCGGCGGGGTCAACGCCGTGAACCGGATGATCGACGTCGGCCTCAAGGGCGTCGAGTTCATCGCGGTCAACACCGACGCGCAGGCCCTCCTGATGTCCGACGCTGACGTCAAGCTCGACGTGGGCCGCGAGCTCACCCGTGGGCTGGGCGCCGGAGCCGACCCCGAGGTGGGCCGCAAGGCCGCCGAGGACCACGGCGACGAGATCGAGGAGGTCCTCCGGGGGGCCGACATGGTCTTCGTCACCGCCGGGGAGGGCGGTGGCACCGGTACCGGTGGCGCGCCGGTGGTGGCCCGCATCGCCCGCAGCCTGGGCGCGCTCACGATCGGCGTGGTCACCCGGCCGTTCACCTTTGAGGGGCGCCGTCGCGCGACCTCCGCCGAGGCCGGGATCGCCGAGCTGCGCGAGCAGGTCGACACCCTCATCATCATCCCCAACGACCGCCTCCTGTCGATCTCGGACCGCGGCATCTCCGTGCTCGACGCCTTCAAGAGCGCCGACCAGGTGCTCCTCCAGGGCGTCCAGGGGATCACCGACCTCATCACCACCCCGGGGCTGATCAACCTCGACTTCGCCGACGTCAAGTCGGTCATGAGCAACGCCGGGTCCGCCCTCATGGGCATCGGGTCGGCGCGCGGCGAGGACCGCGCCGTGCAGGCGGCCGAGCTGGCGATCTCCTCGCCGCTGCTCGAGGCGAGCATCGACGGCGCCCACGGCGTCCTCATCTCGGTCCAGGGTGGAGCCGACCTGGGCCTGTTCGAGATCAACGAGGCCGCCCGCATGGTGCAGGAGGCCGCGCACCCCGAGGCCAACATCATCTTCGGCGCCGTCATCGACGACGCCCTCGGTGACGACGTGCGCGTCACCGTCATCGCCGCCGGGTTCGACGGCAACTCACCGAACCCCCGGGAGCGCCGCGGCGAGCAGGCGGCCCCGCCGCCCGCGCCCGCGCCGCAGAGCTCTGGCTCGCAGACCGGCGGCCTCGGGCAGGGCGGCTCGTCCGCCTCCGCGGGCGGGACGTCCGGCGGGTCCGGCTCGAGCGGCGGCTACGGTTCCTCACCGTCGTTCGCCCCCTCTCCGCCGGCCTCGTCCCCCGGGTACCGCGGACCGGCCGCGCCGCCGACCGCCCCCGCTCCGAGCCGGGCGCCCGAGCGCGATCGTGATCCTGCGCCCCTCGGCCTCGAGGACCGCAGCGTGCGCGGGCAGGACGACTACGCGCCCCACGACCGCGCGCCGAAGGACTACACGTCGAGCGACCACACCGACATCCGCGGCGGTCCAGGCTCGGAGCGCGCGCGCCCCGAGCCGACCGGCTACGGGGACTGGCGCTCCCGCGAGGACGACCTGCCCTCGCCCCACAGTGATCGGGAGCCCTCTCAGGAGGCTCGCCGTGACGGTCCCGGTGACGAGCCGGGTTCCGGCTCCGCCGGGTACGACCCGTACGAGGTCGGCGCGTCGTCGCGCTCGCGCCCCAGCCGCCACGCGGACGACGACATCGACGTCCCTGACTGGCTCAAGTAGCCCGACCCAGCGTGATCGGGGACCCACCCCTGCCGCTGCGCGGTGGGGACCGCAGCGGTTGGGGGTTCAGCGGCGCGTCGCTCGGGAACCTGGGCGACCGCGTGGGTGACGTTCCGGGTGACGTGAGCGCCCGGCGTGGCCGCGCCCTGGGGTCGTTGCCCGCCGGGGTCGATCACCTGGTGTTCTCCCGCCAGGTGCACGGGACCGGCGTGCTCGAGGTCACGACCGGCGACCTGCCGCGCGGCGGTCCCGGTGCGGTCACCCTCGACGCCGAGGCGGACGCCCTGGTGACCGGTGTTCCCGGGGTGGCGCTGGGCGTCGTCGTCGCCGACTGCGTCCCCGTCCTGCTGCTCGACGCCGGCGCGGGAGTGGTCGCGGCCGCCCACGCCGGACGCCGCGGCGCCGACGCGGGGGTCGTTCCCGCCGCGGTCGCCCAGGCGCGCCGGCTCGGGGCGCGCGACCTTCGGGCCGTCATCGGTCCGTCGGTGTGCGGACGGTGCTACGAGGTGCCCGCCGCGCTGCACGACGACGTCGCCGCTCGCCACCCCGCCATGAGCAGCACGACCCGCTGCGCCACCCCGGCGCTGGACGTGGCTGCCGGCGTGCTGTCCCAACTCGACCGGCTCGGGGTCCCCGCGCAGGTGCCCGGCGGGTGCACGGTCGAGGACCGCGCCTGGTTCTCCGTGCGCCGTGACGGCGCCGCCACCGGCCGGGGCGCCGGCGTGGTGTGGACCGCACCGGTGCCCGCGCCGTGAGCGACGGCCGCCGGGAGGAGCTGCGAGCGTCTCTGTCCGCCGTCCGCGCGCGGGTCGCCGCCGCGGAGGTGCGGGCCGGCAGGGCTGCAGGCTCGGTGCGTCTGGTGGTCGTCACCAAGACGTACCCGGCGTCCGACGTCACCCTCCTCGCGGGTCTCGGCGTCGAGGCGGTGGGGGAGAGCCGCGAGCCGGAGGCCTCGACCAAGGCCGCGGAGTGCGCGGAGGCCGGTCTGCGGTGGCACCAGGTGGGTCAGGTGCAGACCCGCGCCGCCCCGGCGGTGGCCTCCTGGGCGGACGTGGTGCACAGCGTCGACCGCGCCAGGCTCGTGCGCGCCCTGGAGAAGGGCGCGGCTGCTGCCGGGCGCCACCTCGACGTGCTGCTGCAGGTGAGCCTCGACCCCCCGTCCGCAGCCGGCGCCGGGCCGGGCGCTCCAGGGTCCGCCCCGCGGGCCGGGGCCGCCCCCGGCGACGTCGCCGGGCTGGCCGAGCTCGTGGCGGCCACCTCGCACCTGCGTCTCGCGGGGGTCATGGGGATCGCCCCGCGCGCCGGGGACCCGGCCGGCGCCTTCGACCGGTTGGCGCAGGCGGCGGCGGGGCTGCGCGCCGAGCACCCCGGGGCGGTGACCGTCAGCGCCGGGATGAGCGGTGACCTGGAGGCCGCGATCGGCGCGGGGGCGACGCTCGTGCGCGTCGGGACCGCAGTTCTGGGATCGCGACCCCCCATGCCCTAGTGTGTGGCTCACGTTACTGGTGTGATTGCTGTGACACCGGAGGTTCCGGGTCGAGCACCGGCGGGGGAGGAGTCAGCGATGGCGGGAGCACTGCGCAAGACGATGGAGTACCTCGGGTTGGCGGAGGTCGACGAGTACGACGAGCGCGAGCGTGGCTCCGTGAGCAGCGAGTGGGACGACATGGACGACGCTGGCCCCGACCACGACGGCCACGACGACCGTCCCGGCGGCTCTGGCGGGTCGGTGCGCAGCGGGTACGGCCAGGTGACCCCGCTCCACGGGCGTGGTCGGGCTCTCACGCACGAGGGCGCGGGCGGCCGGGCGTCCGAGGACGACCAGGAGCCCGAGCACGAGCTGCGGCGCATCACCACCATCCACCCGCGGACGTACAACGAGGCCAAGGCGATCGGTGAGTCCTTCCGCTCCGGCGTCCCGGTCATCATGAACCTCACCGACATGTCCGACGCCGACGCCAAGCGGCTGGTCGACTTCTCCGCCGGGCTGGTCTTCGGGCTGAGGGGCGCCATCGAGCGGGTCACCAACAAGGTCTTCCTGCTCTCCCCGGAGCACGTCGCGATCACGGGCGAGACGGTCCCCCCGCGTCCGGCCCGCCTGTTCAACCAGTCCTGACCCTGGCAGCCGTGACGGTGACGACGGGGATCTCCGCTCGGCGCGGGGGGCCGGCGCGGCCGCTGCGGGCGCGACGCCTGCGAGGATGACGGTCGTGTCCTCCGTCTTCGGTTTCCTGGCCCTCCTCGTGCTGCTGTTCCTCGTCGCCCTGGTGGCACGGCTGGTGCTCGACTGGATCCAGGTGCTCGCGCGCGACTGGCGCCCGCGCTCCTTCGCGCTCGTCATCGCCGAGGTGGTGTACACGATCACCGACCCGCCGCTGCGGGCCCTGCGCAAGGTCATCAAGCCGATCCGTCTCGGCGCGGTCCAGCTCGACCTGTCGTTCATCGTGCTCTTCCTCGTGGTCTCGATCCTGCTGCGCGTGCTCAACGCGCTGGCCGTCCGATGAGGTGTTCTTGGTCTGCTCGGAGCGGTCTGCACCCCTCGGGAGGGTCTGTCCCGGCGTGGTGATGACGTCGGCGCCGCGCCCGTTCGAAGCCGCTCCGCAGGGGTGCTGAACCTGTACGGTGGGCCGCGTTGTGACGAACACGGTGCGGAAGCCCGCCCAGGACAGACGAAGAGGTGACGCACGTGACGTTGACGCCTGAGGACGTGGTCAACAAGCGCTTCCAGCCCACGAAGTTCCGTGAGGGCTACGACCAGGACGAGGTGGACGACTTCCTCGACGAGGTCGTCGGGGAGCTGCGCAGGCTGACCGGCGAGAACGAGCAGCTGACCGCACAGCTCGCCACCTGCGAGCGGCAGGGTGCGGAGCTGCGGCGCCAGGCGTCGACGGGCGGTGGCGCTCCGGTGAGCGCCCAGAACGAGGAGACGACGGCCGGCCCCGCGCCGGCGGGCGGCGGGTCCGTCGTCGCCGGCGGCCCCGTGCGCGAGGCACCCCCGGAGAAGCCAGCACCGGCGAAGGAGGCTCCGGCCGCCGCCTCCACGCAGGACGGCCAGCAGCCGGAGGCCGCGACCGGCATGCTGGCGCTCGCGCAGAAGCTGCACGACGACTTCGTGCGTGCCGGTGAGGAGCAGCGTGACGAGATCCTCGGCGAGGCCAAGGAGCGTGCCGGCAAGCTCGTGCGTGACGCCGAGGACAAGCGCAACGCCACGCTCGGCAGCCTCGACTCCGAGCGCAACCTCCTCGAGCGCAAGATCGACGAGCTGCGCGCCTTCGAGCGGGACTACCGCAACCGGATGAAGTCCTACCTCGAGTCCCAGCTGCGCGACCTCGACAGCCACAGCGCGTCCCTCCCCGGAGGACGACCCCAGGGGCCGTCGCAGACCCAGGACGCCGGGTACGGGTTCGGGAGCGGTAGCAGCTGACACCGGACCACGCACCACCGACGAGCGGGCGCGCACCTCGGGTGCGCGCCCGCTCGCGCGCGTGCCTGTGGGTCTTCGCCGCCGTCGCGGCCGTCGTCTACGGCGCGGACCAGGTGACGAAGGCCCTGGCCGTCGAGCACCTGGTGCCGGGCCGGAGCATCGAGCTCCTCGGGCCGGTGCTCCGGCTGACGCTGGTGCGCAACCCCGGGGCCGCCTTCTCGCTGGGCACGGGGGTCACCTGGATCTTCAGCGTCCTGGCGGTGGCCGTGGCGCTCGGCGTGCTCTGGTACGCCCGGCGGCTGGGCTCGGCCCTGTGGGCGGTGGCGCTGGCGCTGCTGCTGGCCGGCGCGGTGGGGAACCTCACCGACCGGCTGCTGCGGTCCCCGGGGTTCGCCCGGGGCCACGTCGTGGACTTCCTCCAGCTGCCGCGCTGGCCGATCTTCAACGTCGCCGACTCGGCGATCTGCGTGGCCGCGGTGCTCGTCGTGGTGCTGGCGCTGCGCGGGGTCGACGTCGACGGCACCCGCGGGGACGAGCGCGGCGCCGCGTCCCCGGCCCCCGAGACGGAGCCCCATGATGGAGCCCGTGACCTCTGACGCGCAGGTGCGCTCGCTCCCCGTGCCCGACGGCCTCGAGGGTGAGCGTCTGGACGCCGGTCTCGCGCGCCTCCTGGGCCTGTCGCGCTCGCGCACCGCGGAGCTCGCCGAGGCCGGCGCGGTGCTCCTCGACGGCGCCGTGGTCGGGAAGTCGACGCGGCTGCACGCTCAGGCGTGGCTCGAGGTCACGCTCCCCGCGCCGCCCAGCACCGAGCCCTGCGAGCCCACCGACGCGGACCGGTCGACGGGCCTGGGCATCGCGCTCGACGACGACGACGTCGTGGTCGTCGACAAGCCCGCCGGCGTCGCCTCCCACCCCAGCCCGGGGTGGAGCGGGCCCACGGTCACGGGCGCGCTGGCCGCTGCGGGCTACCGGATCGCCACGTCGGGCGCGGCCGAGCGCCAGGGAGTCGTGCACCGCCTCGACGTCGGGACGTCGGGACTGATGGTGGTCGCGAAGTCCGAGCGGGCGTACTCCGTCCTCAAGGACGCGTTCCGCGAGCGCACGGTCGAGAAGATCTACCACGCGCTCGTCCAGGGCCACCCGGACCCGTCGTCGGGCACCGTCGACGCGCCCATCGGGCGTCACCCGCGGGCGGACTGGCGCTGGGCCGTGGTGACCGGCGGCAAGGACTCGGTGACGCACTACGCCACCGAGGAGGCGTTCCCCGCCGCCAGCCTGCTGGAGGTGCGGCTCGAGACCGGGCGCACGCACCAGATCCGGGTGCACGTCTCCGCGATCGGGCACCCGTGCGCCGGCGACCTCACGTACGGGGCCGATCCCACGCTCGCGCAGCGCCTCGGGCTCACGCGCCAGTGGCTGCACGCCCGCCGGCTCGGGTTCACCCACCCGGGCACCGGCGAGCGCGTGGGGCTCGAGAGCCCCTACCCGCCGGAGCTGGCGTCGGCGCTGGCCGTGCTCGCGGACTGAGCGGGCCGATGCCCGGGTGCTCCCGGGCCCGGCCGGCACGGCGCCGCTGGGGGTCGACCAGGGTCGCTCAGACCTCTGCGAGGAACGTCGGCCGCGGGTCGACGGGCTCGCCGACGACCCGGTGAGCGCCGGTCATGGCGGTGCGCGCCGCCTCGACGCCGCGGGTGCCGCGCAGCAGCGCCACCACCTGACCCGTCTCGACCCGGTCGCCGACGCCGACCGCGAGCTCGACGCCGGCGCCGTGGTCGATGACGTCGGTCTTCGTCGCCCTCCCCGCGCCGAGGGACAGCGCCGCCCGCGCGACGCCGAGGGCGTCCAGGGCGCCCACCCAGCCGGAGGAGCCGGCCAGGACCTCGCCGCTGATGGGGCTGAGCGGCATGGCCTCCAGCGCGGAGGCATCGCCGTCCTGCGCCGTGACCATCGCGGCCAGGCTGGCGTAGCCCGCCCCCGACGCGAGCGCCGCGGAGACGGCGGTGGCCGGGTCCGCGACGCTGCCGTGCAGGGCGACCAGGCGGGTGGCGACGTCGAGGCACTCGCCCACGAGGTCCTGCGGGCTGGCCTCGCCGCGCAGGAACGCTGCGGCCTCGGCCACCTCGACGGCGTTGCCGACCGCGCGGCCGAGCGGGGCGTCCATGGCCGTGACCACCGCGGAGGCGGCCAGGCCGAGGTCACGGCTGAGGTCGACGAGCGCGTGCGCCAGCCCGGTGGCGGACTCGACCGTGGTCATCAGCGCCCCGGCTCCGGCCTTCACGTCGTAGAGCACGTGCCCGGCGCCGGTGGCCAGCTTCTTCGAGACGATGGAGGAGGCGATCAGCGGGAGGGAGTCGACGGTGCCGGTGACGTCGCGCAGCGCGTACAGGGCGAGGTCGGCCGGGGCCAGCTCGCCGGCCTCGCCGACCACCAGCCCCACGGAGGCCACCTGCGCGGCGAAGCGCTCGCGCCCCAGCGCGACCCTCAGCCCGGGGATCGACTCCATCTTGTCGAGGGTGCCGCCGGTGGTCCCCAGGCCCCGGCCGGAGAGCTTGGCGACCGGGACGCCGCACGCGGCCACCAGCGGAAGGGCCCCGAGGGTGATCTTGTCGCCGACGCCGCCGGTGGAGTGCTTGTCGACGCAGCCGGGGTAGGAGTAGCGCGGCCCGGAGTCGGCCATCACCGTGGTCAGCGCCGCCGTCTCCTCCGGGTCCATCCCCACGAGGCGGATCGCCATGAGCAGCGCTGACACCTGGTAGTCGGGCACGTCCCCGGCGACGTAGCCGGTGATGACCGTCTCGATGAGGTCGCGGCTCAGGGCGCCGCCGGTCTTCTTCGTCTCGATGGCGTCCAGCGCGGCGGTCATGGAGGTTGCCTACCAGGTGGCGGGGCCGCGCGCGCCCACGGGCGGTCCGCGCGCGCGGCCTAGACTCGGGTCCACCGCCGCGGGGACGTCTCCCTCGGTGGTGGAGGGACTCCGACCATGGCCAGCGCGGCGACGAGCAGCAGCTTCGTCCACCTGCACAACCACACCGAGTACTCGATGCTCGACGGCGCGGCGAGGATCGACGACCTGTTCGCCGACGCCGCCGCGGCGGGCATGCCGGCGCTGGCCACGACCGACCACGGCTACGTCTTCGGCGCCTACGAGTTCTGGCGCGCCGCCCAGAAGCACGACGTCAAGCCGATCATCGGGGTCGAGGCCTACGTCACCCCGGGCACCTCGCGGTTCGACCGCAGCCGCATCAAGTACGGCGACGCCTCCGCGGGGCGCGACGACGTCTCCGGGGGCGGGGCGTACACCCACATGACGCTGTGGGCGGAGAGCACCGCGGGCATGCACAACCTCTTCCGCGCCTCGTCGCGCGCGTCGCTGGAGGGCCACTACTTCAAGCCCCGCATGGACCGCGAGCTCCTCGAGACCTACGCCGACGGCCTCATCGGCACCACGGGGTGCCCCTCGGGGGAGATCGCCACCCGGCTGCGCCTGGGCCAGTACGACGAGGCGAAGCGCTACGCCGGGGAGATGCGGGAGATCTTCGGCGCGGAGAACTACTACTGCGAGCTGATGGACCACGGCCTCGACATCGAGCGGCGCGTGCGGGGCGACCTGCTGCGCCTGGCGCGTGAGCTGAGCCTCCCGCTGGTCGCCACCAACGACCTGCACTACACCAGGCCCGAGCACGCGAAGGGGCACGCGGCGCTGCTGTGCGTGCAGTCGGGATCGACGCTCGCGGACCCGAACCGCTTCAAGTTCGACGTGGACGAGTTCTACCTCAAGTCCGCCGCCGACATGCGCCGGCTCTGGAGCGAGCTCCCCGAGGCGTGCGACAACACCCTGGCCATCGCCGAGCGGTGCGACGTCTCCTTCACCGAGGGCATGGGCACGTACATGCCGCGCTTCCCCGTGCCGGAGGGGGAGTCCGAGACGTCCTGGTTCGTCAAGGAGGTCGAGGCCGGCCTGCAGATGCGCTTCAAGGGCGCCGTGCCCGACGCCAGCCGTCAGCAGGCCGAGTTCGAGACCGGCGTCATCACCTCGATGGGCTTCGCCGGGTACTTCCTCGTCGTCGCCGACTTCATCCGCTGGGCCAAGCGGAGCGGCATCCGGGTGGGCCCGGGGCGCGGGTCCGGCGCCGGCTCCATCGCCGCGTACGCCCTGGAGATCACCGACCTCGACCCCCAGAAGCACGGGCTGATCTTCGAGCGGTTCCTCAACCCCGACCGCGTGTCCATGCCCGACTTCGACGTCGACTTCGACGAGCGCCGGCGCGGTGAGGTCATCAGGTACGTCACGCAGAAGTACGGCGAGGACCGCGTCGCCCAGATCGTCACCTACGGCACCATCAAGGCGAAGCAGGCCGTCAAGGACGCCTCCCGCGTGCTCGGCCACCCGTTCGCGATGGGCGAGCGCATCACCAAGGCCATGCCGCCCGCGGTGATGGGCAAGGACGTGCCGCTGAACGACATCTTCGACCGCAGCCACCCGCGCTACGGCGAGGGCGGCGACTTCCGTGCGCTGCACGAGGCCGACGCCGAGGTGGCCAAGGTCGTCGAGACCGCCAAGCAGCTCGAGGGCCTGAAGCGCCAGTGGGGGGTGCACGCCGCCGGGGTCATCATGTCCTCGGAGCCCCTCGCGGACCTCGTGCCGATCATGCGCCGCGAGCAGGACGGGCAGGTCATCACGCAGTTCGACTACCCGTCGTGCGAGTCCCTCGGTCTCATCAAGATGGATTTCCTGGGGCTGCGCAACCTCACGATCCTCGACGACGCGGTCGCCAACATCGACCGCAACCGCACCGAGACCCTGGTGCTCGAGGACCTCGAGCTCGAGGACGAGGAGACCTTCAAGCTCCTCGGGCGCGGCGACACCCTGGGGGTCTTCCAGCTCGACGGCGGGCCGATGCGCTCGCTGCTGCGCCTCATGCGCCCTGACAACTTCGAGGACATCTCCGCCGTCCTCGCGCTCTACCGCCCGGGGCCGATGGGGGCGGGCTCGCACACCAACTACGCGCTGCGCAAGAACGGCCAGCAGAAGGTCACCCCGATCCACCCCGAGCTGGAGGAGCCGCTCGCCGAGATCCTCGGGACCACCCACGGGCTGATCGTCTACCAGGAGCAGGTGATGGCCATCGCGCAGACCGTCGCGGGCTTCACCCTGGGCCAGGCGGACCTGCTGCGCCGGGCGATGGGCAAGAAGAAGAAGTCCGAGCTGGACAAGCAGTACGAGATGTACTCCGCCGGCATGACCGAGCGCGGGTACTCCGCCGCAGCCATCACGGCGCTGTGGGAGGTCCTGCTCCCCTTCTCGGACTACGCGTTCAACAAGGCGCACACCGCCGCCTACGGCGTCATCTCCTTCTGGACGGGTTACCTCAAGGCGCACTACCCGGCCGAGTACATGGCGGCGCTGCTCACCTCGGTGCAGTCCGACAAGGACAAGTCGGCGCTGTACCTGGGGGAGTGCCGGCGGATGCGCATCACGGTGCTCCCGCCGGACGTCAACACCTCCATCGCCACGTACGCCGCGGTGGGCGACGACATCCGCTTCGGCCTGGCCGCGGTGCGCAACGTCGGTGAGAACGTCGTCGAGGCGATCGTCGCGGCCCGCACCGAGAAGGGAGAGTTCACGTCGTTCGCGGACTTCCTCACCAAGGTCCCCGCGGTGGTGTGCAACAAGCGGACCATCGAGTCGCTCATCAAGGCCGGGGCCTTCGACGCGCTCGGCCACACCCGCCGCCAGCTGCTCGCCGCCCACGAGGAGGCCGTCGACTCCGTGGTGGGCCTGAAGCGCGAGGAGGCCCGCGGCCAGTTCGACCTCTTCGCCGGGATGGGGGGGAGTGATGAGGACGGACCCGGCTCTGTCACGTCTGGGCTGCACGTCACGCTGCCGGACCTGCCCGAGTGGGACAAGCACGACCTGCTGGCCCGCGAGCGGGAGATGCTCGGGCTCTACGTCTCCGACCACCCCCTCTTCGGGCTCGAGCACCTGCTCGCCGACGCCGCCGACTGCTCCATCGCCTCGCTGCTGACCGACGAGTCCCGCACCGACGGCTCGACGATCACCGTCGCGGGGCTCATCACGGGGCTGCAGCGCAAGATGACGAAGGCCGGCAAGCAGTGGGCCATCGCCACGGTCGAGGACCTCGAGGGCGCGGTGGACGTGCTGTTCTTCCCCAGCTCCTACGAGGCGTTCGCCCACCAGCTGGCGCACGACACCGTGGTGGTGGTGCGCGGGCGGCTCTCGCGGCGTGACGACGTGCCGTCCGTCCACGCCCAGGAGCTCACGCTCCCCGACACCTCGACGACGGGCACCGGTCCGGTGGTCATCGCCGTGAACGAGTCGCGGGTCACCGAGCCCGTCGTCGAGCGCCTGCGCGAGGTGCTCGAGATCCACAAGGGCCTCACCGAGGTGCACCTGCGGCTGCTCACCCACGAGCAGCCGCTGACGATGCGCTTGGAGGACGCCCTGCGGGTGACGCCGTCGCCGTCGCTGTACGGAGACCTCAAGGAGCTGCTGGGGCCGGCGTGCCTCGCCGGGTCCGCGTGAGCGAAGCCACCGCGTCAGCCGGCTCTGCCGAGACCGGCACCGCGGTGACGCAGGACCGCCGACTGCCCGCGTGGCTGTGGGCGCTGGGCCTGCCGGTGCTCGGCGGCGCGGTGCTCGGCCCGGTGTGGTGGCTGCTCGCCCCGACGGCCCCGGTGCAGGTGGCGCTCTCGGGGGAGACGCTGCTCGTCTCCGCGCCGTCGTCCCCGGAGCTGTACGCGGCGCAGGACGGGACGATGGCGCTCCTCGGCGTCGTGGCCGGGGTGGTGACCGGCGTCGCCGTCGCCGCCCGGGCCCGCGAGCGCCCGCTCATCCTCACCCTCCTGGCGGTCGCTGGCGCGGCGCTGGGCTCCGCCGTGGCGCTGGCGATCGGGGTGTGGCTCGGCCCCGCCTCGCTGGCCGACCAGGGGGCTCTCGGCGTCGATGCCCCCGGCGGGTCGGCTGGGGCCGACGGCTCGCTCATCAGCCCGCTGGGCGTCCACGCCCCCGCGGTCCTCGTGGTCTGGTCGCTGGTCACGCTGCTGGTGGCCGCCCTCGGCCACGCCGTGGTGGCCTGGCGGCTCGGGCGCGCGGCGGAGGACGCCGACACCGACACAGCGGTGACCGACCCGGACGCCGCGCCTCGCTGACCTCGACGACGTCGCCGCGGCCGCCGCGCTGTCCCCTCAGGACCGCGGCCGGCTCACGTCCGCCAGCACGGCACCCGTCATCGCCACGAGTGCCGTCGGCGACAGCTCCACGTCCGTCCCGCGCTGCCCGGCGCCGACCAGCACGGTCTCGTGCTCGGTGGCGCCGGTGTCCACCACGGTGGGCAGGGCGCGGCGCTGGCCCAGCGGGCTGATCCCCCCGACGACGTACCCGGTGGCGCGCTGGGCGTCCGCCGGGTCGGCGAGGACGGCCTTGCGCCCGCCGAGCGCGGTGGCGGCGGCCTTGAGGTCGATGCGGGTGTCGACGGGCACGATGACCACGGCCAGCGCCCCGTCCACGGAGACGACGATCGTCTTGAGGATGCGGCCCGGGTCCACCCCGAGCACCTGCGCGGCCTCGGCGCCGTACCCGCCGGCGGCCGCCGCTGCGGCGGGGTCGTGGCCGTAGGCGCGGACGGTGTGCTCCACCCCGGCGTCCAGCAGCGCCCGGACCGCCGGCGTCGCCGCGCTCAGTTGGGGCTCGTCTCGGCGCTGGCCAGGTCCACCGCCGGCAGGGAGCGCAGCTCGCTGATGAGCACGTCCTCGCGGTGCA
Source organism: Quadrisphaera sp. (assembly GCA_029257185.1). Lineage (GTDB taxonomy): Bacteria > Actinomycetota > Actinomycetes > Actinomycetales > Quadrisphaeraceae > CADCUY01. Next base: position 12,695 of record JARICT010000169.1, on the reverse strand, counting down.
GCAGGCGGCGCTCGGTGCGCAGCCGGGTGGTGGTGTCGGCGATCTCCAGCAGCCCCTGACGCTCGGGGAGGTCCAGCACCATGCCGGCCATGACGAGGTAGGACAGCACCACCGGCGCCGGGGTCTCGGCCTCGGGCAGCCCGGTCGCCGCGATGCCGAGGCGCTCGCGGTACGTCATCCAGCGCCGCGAGACCTCCTCGGCCAGCAGCGTCAGCGTCTCGGCGGCGCCGGGGTCGGCGGCCTCGTCCGGCGGGGTCTCCGGCTCGTCCAGCGGCGAGACCACCCCCGTGAGGTAGGGGGTGCCGGCGTCCTCGTCCACCTCGTGCAGGCGGAACCGGACGGCTCCGGCGGTGACGATCTGGTACCCGCCGTCGTCGTCGCGCTCGTGCTCGCGGATCAGCGCCGTGCACCCCACGGCGTGCAGCGCGGACGCCCGGTGGGTGCTCCCGGCGTCGCGGCCCTGGCGCAGCGCCACGACCCCGAAGGCCCGCTCGTGCTCGGGACGCTCCAGCAGGTCCGCGACGAGGACGCGGTAGCGCTCCTCGAAGATGGTGAGGGGGAGGACGAGGCCGGGGACGAGGACCTGGCGCAGCGGGAAGAGGGGAAGTCGCTGGCGCACCTGCGCATCCTAGGTCTGCGGCGGGGGCGCGGATCAGGGCGCGGGGGCGCCGGCGTCGTAGGAGAAGTCCTCCACCGCCAGGCCGGCGCCGCCCACCCACGGCTCCACGCCGAGCTGGACCGACGTGAGCCACGAGCCGTGGCTCACCGCGCCGCGCCGCACCGCCTCGTCGACGAACGGCGCGAGCGGCAGGTCTGCGTGGCTGCCGCGCGCCTGGCGCACGAACGTCACGACGTCCCAGCCCGCGTCCCCCTGCCACACCGTCCAGCGCTCGCCCGCGACGTCCACCGTCCCGCGGGGGGTTCCCAGCGGCTGGACCCCGCCGCGGTGGTCGAGCCAGATCATGAGCTCGGCGTCGTCGTTCTGGCCGGTGGGGCGCGGCGAGGAGTCGAACCACAGGTCGTAGGCGACGTTCCAGGTGCCCGGGGAGCGCTGGACGCTCGCGGCGGTCCTCGCCCCGCCGACGTCGCGGGCGCGCACCGGCAGGCCCGGCGCCGTCGAGCAGCGTCCCCAGTGGCACCCGGCGACGATCGAGGGGTAGGACTTCGGCGGGCCGTCCAGCGCGACGCCGCCGTCGGCGCGCTCGAGCAGGAAGCCGCCGTCACCGGGGACGACGCACTGGGTGGCGCCCGTGCCCCAGCGGTTGTTCTGCACGAGGTAGCGGCCTCCGTCGATCGGGGCGGCGTCGAACTGCCCGCAGAGGGGGGTCGCAGGGCCGGCGGCGCTGGCCGGTCCAGTGGCCCCCGCGGCGAGCGCGAGCAGGCTGGCGGCGACGAGGGTGGCGCCGGCGGTGGCCGCCCGTCGCGCTCGTGGACGGGTAGAGCGGGCGGTCTCGGTCCGGGGAGTCGTCATGGCTGTGCGTCATGGCAGCACGTCGTGGCGGCGCCGCCGCGGACGTCGGCGTGCCGCGTCGCGTGTCGGCGCCCGGCTCAGGGTGCGCGGTAGAGCGGCACCAGCACGTCGTCGACCATCTCGACCAGGACGTCGTCCGGCACGGGGCACCCCACGAAGAGGACGTGGTCGCGGAGCATCGCCTGCCCCACCAGCAGGCTCTGCACTGTGGGGCGGGACGTGGCCTCACCGCGCTCCGCAGCCCGGCGGACGATCTCCGTGACCGCCACGACGACGGTGCGTCGCGAGAGGTCGCGCAGCGCGGACAGGCTCTCGCGTCCGGCGAGCGCCTCTCCGGCCACGGCGCGCAGCGCCTCGCCCGCCGGCCCGTCCATGCGGTCGGCGAGGGCTCGCAGGAGCGCCAAGAGGTCGCCTCGCAGGCTGCCGGTGTCTGGCGGGACGCGCAGGTCGGGCACCCCGTGGCGCGCCGCGGCCACCGCCAGCTCGAGGCGTCCAGGCCAGCGCCGGTAGAGCGAGGCCTTGCTCGCCCCGGCCCGACGGGCCACGCCCTCCATGGTCATCGCGCCGTACCCGTCCTCGCTGAGCTCGGCGAGGGCCGCGCTGAGGATGGCGTCGTCCAGGGCGCGGCCGCGACGACGGGGCAGCGTGCGGTGGTCGCCGGCCGAGCCGCTCACGGCCTGCGCCCGCCGGTGAGGTCGCCGCCCAGCACGCGCCCGGCGCTCCCGTCGACGGTCACCACCTGGCCGTCGACGAGCAGCGACGTGCCGCTGCCGGTGCCCATCACGGCGGGGAGACGGTGCTCGCGGGCGACGATCGCGGCGTGCGAGGCCGCGCCGCCGGCGTCCACGACGACGGCCGCCGCCCGCGCGAACAGCGGCGTCCACGACGGGTTGGTGTAGGGGCAGACGAGCACCTCACCGTCCCTCAGCGTCGAGAATCCCTCGGGTCCGCGGACCACCCGGACCGGCCCGCTCGCGCGCCCCGCGCTGGCGGGGGTCCCGGCCACGAGGGCGTCGCCGCCGACGGGTTGGGGGAAGACGCTGGCCGGGTCGATCATGGGCGTCCCGGCGAGCTCGGTGCGCCGTGCGGCGCGGCTTCGAGCCAGGGCGGCGAGGCGCTCGCGGTGCGCTGCGGGGAGGGTGGCGGGGTCGTCGAGCGTCGCGACCTCCTCCAGGCGCAGGTGGAAGACCTGCTCCGCGTCGTCCAGGATCTGGGCGGCGGTCAGCCGGCGGCCGATCTCCAGCAGCGCGGCGCGCAGCACCGGCAGGGGCCTGGTCCAGGCGAAGTGGCTGTCCTCGCGGAACGCGGCCCCGGCGCGGGCGGCATCGAGCCAGCGGCGCACCGCTCGTGCCGCGCGGGGGCTGCGCAGCAACCGGTGGTCGAGCAGGCGGGTCAGCGAGGTGTCCTCGCGCGGCGGCGGCGGGGCCCCTGCCGCCAGCACGCCGACGAGCGCCAGCAGCGTCTGCGGGGCGTGGTCCCACGTGGGGGCCGAGACCAGCAGCGGCGTGGTGGTCTCGCGGTGCCCGTACTCCTCCAGCACCTCGTGGAAGGCGCTCTCCAGGGCCGGGAGCTGGGCCAGAGCGCCGCGGTCGGCCGCCGTGACCGCAGCCAGGGCGCCGGGCTGCTCGCGGACCATGGCGGCGAGGCGCTCGACCGCGTCGTTGGTGTCGGTCGTCCTGGTGCGCACCCCTGCCAGCAGGGCGCCGAGAGTGCTCCGGCGCCCCAGCAGGCACAGGACGGCCCACAGCCGCGCCGTGGCAAGTCCCGTGCGCGGCAGGTAGTCGGTGCGCAGGTCGCCGATCGGCTGGGCGAGGTCCAGCGCCCGTGACGGGGTGCCGGCCAGCCGTGACCACGACATGGTGCGCAGGTCCTCGTCGGCCAGCGCCCGCGTCGCCGCGCGGAACGACGCGTACCGGGCGTCCGCCGTCCACCGTGCCGGGTCGTGGCGCCGGGCGAGGGTGGCGATCCGCCAGGGTGCCAGCACCACGGCCGGCAGGGGGCGTGGCGCCGGCGGCGACAACCGCTCGACCACCCCGTCCTGCTCGACGAGGAAGTCCGCGAGGGCACGGACGCCGAAGTGCGCAGCCACGGCGCTCATCAGCCCGATGGGCCCGCGCGGGACCCAGGTGCTCATGTCCATCGGGTAGGGCCGCACCGGCAGCAGGTCGAGGAGCGTGGCCGCGACCACGCGCTGAGGCCGTGTGAGCCGCACGGGCGGCGGTGGCAGGGCCGTCATCGGCCGCGCCTGCACCAGCCACACCACGCCGCCGGCGAGCGCCCACTCCACGTCCTGCGGGCGCTCGAAGTGCTCGGCGACGGCCGTGCCCAGGCGCGCGAGCTCGACGAGCACCGCGTCGTCCAACCGGTGGCCGCCCTCTGCGGGGCTCCGGTCCAGCACCCGCCCGCCGGCGTCGATCGCGTAGCGGTCGGGGGTGACCAGCCCGGAGACGAGCGCCTCCCCGAGCCCGGTGACGGCCTCGACCACGAGGCGGTGACGATCGCCGGTCACCGGGTCGGCGGTGAGCAGCACGCCGGCCTGATCGGGCTCGACCATGCGCTGGACCACCACGGCCATCGCCAGCCCCGCGGCCACGACGCCGCGCTCGCGACGGTAGGCGATGGCCCGGTCGGTCCACAGCGACGCCCAGCAGCGGCGCACCGCGTCCAGCACGGCGGAGCCGCCGTCGACGTGGAGGAAGGTGTCCTGCTGGCCGGCGAACGCTGCTCCCGGCTGGTCCTCGGCGGTGGCGCTGGAGCGCACGGCGACGGAGCCGCCACCGAGGGCCTCGTAGGCGCGGGTCACGGCCTCGGCGACGTCGGCCGGCAGGTCGGCGGCCACCACCGCTTCCCGTGCGGCGGAGCCGTCGGCGCCATCCACCAGGGTGGCAGGACTGGTGGGCCAGGTGGTTTCGGCGCACTGGTGTGCGGCCGTGGTGACGACGAACCCGTCGGGCACCCGGAAGCCGTGGCGCACCAGCTCGCCCAGGTTGGCGCCCTTCCCGCCGGCGAGGGGGAGGTCCGTAGCGGCCAGCCGGTCCAGGGGGACGGCCAGGTCGCCACCAGCGTGCGGTGCCTGGGTGGCGCTTCGGTCCGGTGCTGCGGTGGGCGCCATGACGACTCCTCATCTAGAGAACGATTCGTTCTCTAAATGACGATAGGCCGTGACGATCATGAGCGCAAGAGCCGCCGAGGACCGCGCGAGTGCCGACGCCTCGACGCCTCGACGCCTCGACCGCCCGGCTGCCTCGACGCCTCGACGCCTCGACCGGGGACGTCGCGCCGCACTGCGGGACTACCCAGCGTCGACCGGGGACTCACCACCGTGTCGGAGCGATCGTCAGCGCGGGGCGACGTCCCCGGTCAAGCAGGCGATGGGCGGTTGCGCCGAGCGGGGAGTGCGGAGCGCCGGACGAGCACGGCCCCTGTCATGGCCATCGATCCGGGGACGCTGCGCCGCGTTGGAGCGTTCAGCCTTGCCCACCGGGGACGCTGCACCGTGCTGGACGGCGTGTCGGCGCGGGGCGAGGTCCCCGGTCGAAGGGGCGAGGGGTGTCGGCGCGGGGCGAGGTCCCCGGTCGGCCGCGGCCTTCAGTCGTCCGGCAGCGCCGCGGCGAGCAGCTCGACGAGGTGCTGCGGGCGCCGGCCGGTGAGGTCCGTCGACTGGGTGCGGCAGGAGAACCCGTCGGCGATCACCGGAGCGCTCGTGCCCTCCACGCGGGCCAGCGCGGGCAGCAGCGCGTGCTCGGCGACCTTGACGGACACCTCGTGGTGGCCCTTCTCCGCGCCGAAGTTCCCCGCGAGCCCGCAGCACCCGGAGAGCATCTGGGGGTCCAGCCCGGCCCGGGCGATGAGGGCGGCGTCGGGCCCGAAGCCCATGACCGCGTGCTGGTGGCAGTGCGGCTGGACCACGGCGTCGGCGCCGCGCCCGCCGCCGGAGCGCGCCCGGCCGCCCGCTGAGAGGTCCGGGGGCTGCCAGTCCGGTCGCAGCTCGGCGAGGAGCTCGGCGACCGTCCGCACCCGGTGGTGCAGGGCGTGGGCGCGCGCGTCGCCCGGGAGCAAGCGCTCGGCGTCCTCGCGCAGCAGCGCGGTGCAGCTGGGCTCGAGGCCGACGATCGGCACGCTCGAGGCGCCGTCCGCCCCCTCGGCGGGCACGCCGGTGCCAGCCAGCGCGCGGTCGGTGGCCTCGTCCAGGGCGTCCAGGCTGGCTCGCAGCTGGCGCTTGGCGCCGTCGAGCTGCCCCGTCGAGACCCACGTCAACCCGCAGCACACCTGGCGGGCGGTGATCGTGACGTCGAAGCCGAGATGTTCGAGGAGCTTTACCGCGGCCTGCCCCACAGCGGGGTCGAAGGCCTCGGTGAAGGTGTCCACCCACAGCACGACGGGCTGGCCGGCCGGGGCCTGGCCAGACGGAACCTGACCGGCTGACGTCGGACCGGCGTCGTCGCCGCGGCCGCTCCTGGGCCGCCGGGCGAACCACGACCGGAAGCTCCGCGCCGCGAACGTGGGGAGCGGGCGCCGCTGGTCCACCCCGCCGAGCGCCCGTGCCAGGTGCGCGGCCCCCGGCACCTTCAGCGAGGCGTTGACCAGCCGGGGGGCCAGGACCGCCAGGCGCGACCACCGCGGCAGCCACCCGAGCAGGTAGTGGCTGCGCGGGCGCAGCCGCCCGCGCCAGTGGTGGTCGAGGAACTCGGCCTTGTACGTGGCCATGTCCACGCCCGCGGGGCAGTCCACGGCGCAGCCCTTGCAGGACAGGCAGAGGTCGAGGGACTCGGCGACCTCCGGGGAGGACCAGCCGCCGTCCACGAGCGAGCCGTTCGCCATCTCCTGCAGCAGGCGGGCGCGGGCGCGGGTGGAGTCCTTCTCGTCGCCGGTCGCCAGGAAGGACGGGCACATCACCCCGCCGGAGTCCGCGCGGCACTTGCCCACCCCGACGCAGCGGTGCACGGCCTGGGTGAGGTCGCCGGCGTCCTCGGGGTAAGCAAAACCGAGCGATCCCGCGCCGCCGCCGCGCCCGCCCGGGTCGCCGAGGCCGGGCGCGCGCCGCCCGATGGTCACGGCCACCTTCGCCGAGGGCACCCGAAGGTCCGCCGCGAGCGGGCGCGGGCGCACGATGACGCCGGGGTTGAGCACGTCGCCGGGGTCGAAGGCGTGCTTGACGGCCTCGAACGCGGCGATCGCCTCGGGCGGGTACATCAGCGGCAGCAGCGCGCCGCGCGCCCGGCCGTCGCCGTGCTCCCCGGACAGCGACCCGCCGTGGGAGGCCACCAGCCGGGCGGCGTCCTCGAGGAAGACCTGCGACCGTGCGGCGCCCCCGGGCGCGGACAGCGGCAGGTCGAGGCGCACGTGGATGCACCCGTCACCGAAGTGCCCGTACGCGAGCCCGTCGACCCCGTGGGCCGCGGTGAGCGCGTCGAACTCCCGGAGGTACGCCCCGAGGCGCGCGGGCGGGACCGCGGCGTCCTCCCACCCGGGCCACGCCGGCTCGCCGGACGGGGAGCGGCCGGCGGACCCGGCGCCGTCCTCGCGGATGCGCCACAGCCCGCGGGCCTTCGCGGGGTCGGTGATGACGAGGGAGTCCACCGCGCCGTGGGCCAGGGCGTCGCGGACCAGCGTGTCGGCCGCCGCAGCCGCCGCGCGGGCGTCGGCCCCGCCCACCTCGACGAAGAGCCAGCCCTCGCCGTCGGGCAGCCCGTCGGCGGCGCGGCCGCGGGAGCGCACCACGTCGACGAGGCGCCGGTCGATGCCCTCCACGGCGAGCGGGCCGTGCTCCAGCAGCGCCGGGGTGCCGTCGGCAGCGGTGGGCATGTCGGGGTAGCCGAGCACGACGAACACCGCGGCGGCGGGCTGGCGCACCAGTCGCACGCGGGCGGTCAGCGTCGTGGCGAGCGTTCCCTCGGAGCCGGTGAGCAGCCGCGCCAGGCTGCGCCCGGCGAGCGCCTGCCCGGACAGCGACTGGTGGGCGCTGGGGCCGGCGTCACCCCGCTGGCGCTCGGGGAGCAGGTTCTCCAGCGCATACCCCGACACCTGGCGTCCGAAGGTCCCGAAGGAGGTGCGCAGCAGCTCGAGGTTCCGCGTGCCGGTCGCAGCGAGGTCGTCGACGAGGCGGGTCGGGGCCTCGTCGGTCCACCACCGCTGCCCGTGGCCGTCGAGCACCTCGAGGCCGAGGACGTTGTCGGACGTGCGCCCGTAGGCCAGGGCGTGGGAGCCGCAGGCGTCGTTGCCGATCATCCCGCCGAGCGTGGCCCGGCTGTGGGTGGACGGGTCGGGGCCGAACCGCCAGCCGCCCGGGTCCGCGGCGCGCATGAGGTCGTCGAGCACCACGCCGGGCTGGACCACGCCGATGCCGGACTGCGCGTCGAGGTCGAGGATCGCGGCCATGTGCCGGGAGTGGTCGAGCACCACGCCGGGGCCCACCGCGTTGCCGGCCACCGACGTGCCGCCGCCGCGAGAGGTCAGGGGGACGCCGAGGTCGCGGCACACCGACGCGGCGCCCTCCACGTCGTCGGCGCCGCGGGGGAAGACCACGACCTGCGGCACCACGCGGTAGTTCGACGCGTCGGTGGAGTACTCCGCCCGACGGCGCCTCGCGTGGTCCACGCAGCCAGCGCCGCCGGGGCCCAGCGCCGCGCGCAGGCGCGCGGCCAGGGCGGTGGCCTCCGCCTCCGCTCCGTCGGGCGTGGGCGACGTCGCAGCGGCGGGCAGGGTCGCGGTCACGCCGCTCAGTGTCTCAGCGCGGCGGCGACCCGGCAGCGCTCGGCGGGTGCGAGGTGCGTCACCGCAGGACGCCCCGCCCACGCAGCCGCGCCTACCCTGGAGCGCGTGATGCGACGTCTCGACCTGCGCGGCCAGCACCTCGACGCCCGGGAGCTGCGGAGCACCCTGCCGCGCGCCGCCCTGGACGTCGAGGGGGCGCTCGCCGCGGTCCGTCCCGTGGTCGACGACGTGCGGGGCCGGGGCGCGGCGGCGGTCCTGGAGGCCGGCGAGCGCTTCGACGGCGTCACGCCCGCGTCGCTGAGGGTGCCGGCCGCGGTCGTCGCCGGGGCCCTGGAGGGCCTCGACCCCGCGGTGCGCGCCGCGCTGGAGGTCGCGATCGAGCGCTCGCGCGCCGTGCACGCCGACCAGCTCCAGCCCGACGTCACGACCGTCCTCGGCGACGGGGCGCGCGTGACCGAGCGCTACGTGCCGGTGGAGCGCGTGGGGCTCTACGCGCCCGGCGGCCTCGCCGTCTACCCGTCCTCGGTGGTCATGAACGTCGTCCCCGCGCAGGTCGCGGGCGTGGCCTCCCTCGTCGTGGCCTCGCCGCCGCAGCAGGAGCACGACGGGTGGCCGCACCCCACGATCCTCGCCGCGTGCGCGATGCTCGGCGTCGACGAGGTCTACGCCGCCGGCGGAGCGCAGGCCGTGGCGATGCTGGCTCTCGGCGCGCGCGAGGCGGACGGCACGCAGGCATGCCCGCCCGTCGACGTCGTGACCGGGCCCGGCAACGTCTACGTCGCCGCCGCCAAGCGGATGCTGCTCGGCGTGATCGGCATCGACGCCGAGGCGGGGCCCACGGAGATCGCCGTGCTCGCCGACGCCGGCGCCGACCCCGCGCACGTCGCCGCGGACCTCGTCAGCCAGGCCGAGCACGACCCGATGGCGGCCGCCGTGCTCGTCACGGACTCGCTCGAGCTCGCCGACGCGGTGGACGCGGAGCTGGAGCGCCAGGTCGCCGCCACCAAGCACACCGAGCGGGTGCGCGAGGCGCTGACCGGCGAGCAGTCGGTGACCGTGCTCGTCGACGACGTCGACGCGGGGCTGACCGTCGTCGACGGCTACGGCGCCGAGCACCTGGAGGTCCAGACCGCCGACGCCGCCACCGTGGCCGCCCGGGTGACCAACGCCGGGGCGATCTTCGTCGGGCCCCACGCGCCGGTGAGCCTGGGGGACTACTGCGCCGGCTCGAACCACGTGCTGCCGACCGGCGGGTCCAGCGCCCACACCGCTGGGCTGTCGGTGCGGACCTTCGTGCGTGGCATCCACGTCGTGGACTACGACGCCGCCGCCCTCGCCGAGGTCGCCCCCCACGTGGTGGCGCTCGCGGAGGCCGAGGACCTGCCCGCGCACGCCGACGCGGTGCGCGCCCGGGCGTAGCCGCGCGGCTACGCCGGGGCGACGAGCCAGTTCTGCCGACGTCGAGCGGGGAGCCGGTGCGTGCGACACGCCGTGAGACTCCGCGCGGACTCCCCGCTCGGCGGACGAGGCCGACACCGACTCCCCGCTCGGGGGCGCAGCGCCCCCGGTGACCCGATCAGAGCGCGTCGAAGCCCAGGCTCCTCGCGATGATCCCCAGCTGCACCTCGGTGCTCCCCTCGCCCAGCTCGAGGACCTTCGAGTCGCGGTAGTGGCGCGCCACGGGGGACTCGTTCATGTACCCGGTGCCTCCGAGGACCTGCGCGGCGTCGCGGGCGTTGTCCATCGCCGCCTCGCTGCCCACCATCTTGGCGATGGAGGCCTCGACCTTGAAGGGGTGCCCGCGGTCCACCTTCACCGCGGCGTCCAGGTAGGCCAGGCGCGCGGTGTGCACGCGGGCCTTCATCCGCGCCAGCTTGAAGGCGATGGACTGGTTCTCCCCGATCGGCCGGCCGAAGACCACGCGCTCCTTCGCGTACCGGGTCGCCTCCTCCAGGCAGCCCTGGGCGGCGCCGGCGCACAGCGCGGCGAAGGCCACGCGGCCCTCGTCGAGCACCGTGAGGAAGTTCGCGAACCCGCGCCCGCGCTCGCCGAGCAGGTTGGCCTCAGGCACCCGCACGTCCTCCAGGACCAGCGGGTGGGTGTCCGAGGTGTGCCAGCCGACCTTGTCGTAGGGCGGCAGCACCGTGAGGCCCGGCGTGCCCGACGGCACGAGGATGGTGCTGAGCTCCTTCTTCACCGACCCGTCGGCGCGGACCGACTGACCGGTGACCGCGGTGACGGTGATGAGCGTGGTGATCTTGGAGCCGGAGTTGGTGATGTACTGCTTCGAGCCGTTGATGACCCACTCGCCGTCGACGAGCTCCGCGGTCGTCTTCGTACCCCCGGCGTCCGACCCGGCGTCGGCCTCCGTGAGCCCGAAGCCGGCCAGCGCCTGCCCGGAGGCGAGCTCGGGGAGCCAGCGCCGCTTCTGCTCCTCGGTGCCGAAGCGCAGGATCGGCACCATGCCCAGGCCCACCCCGGCCTCGAGGGTGACGGCGATGGACTGGTCGGCGCGGGCCAGCTGCTCGACGGCCAGGCACAGCGCGAGGTAGTCGCGCCCGGTGCCGCCGTACTCCGGCGGCACGGGGAGCCCGAAGAGCCCCATCTCGCCCATCTGGGCCAGGATGTCGTAGGGCAGCTCGCGCTTGGTGTCGTACTCGTAGGCCGCGGGCGCCACCACCTCGTCGGCGAAGGTGCGCACCTGCTCGACGAGGTCGCGGTGGAACTCGGGCAGCTCGAAGCCGTTCGGCGCGCCGGCCCCTGACGGTGCCGGCGGTGCGACGTCCGCGTGCTCGGCGCTGGGGGCTTCCGGGGTGGAGATGGCCATGGGGTGCTCCTCGGGGTGGTGGTGTCGCGGGTCTGCCGGCGCTGATCAGCCGACGAAGGCGTTCGCGGGGTCGGTGAGGGTGGCTCCGACGGCGGCGAGGAAGCGGGCTCCCTGCTCGCCGTCGAGCACCCGGTGGTCGATGGACAGGCTGAGGGTGACGACGTCGCGCAGGGCGATATCGCCCTCGTGCTCCCAGGGGCGCCGGGTGACGGAGCCGACGGCGAGGATCGCCGCCTGCCCCCGGTGCAGGATCGGGGTGCCCGCGTCGACGCCGAAGACGCCGACGTTGCTGAGGGTGATCGTGCCACCCTCCAGCGCGGCCGGGGCGGTCTTGCCGGCGCGCGCGGTGGTGGCGAGCTCGCCGATGCCGGTGGCCAGGTCGACCAGGCTCGCGGCGCCCACGTCAGTCAGGAACGGCACGACGAGCCCCCTCGGGGTGGCCGCCGCGATGCCGAGGTCCACGCGGGGCGAGCGCACGATCGCGTCGCCGTCCCAGCGGGCGTTGACCTCCGGGTGCCGCGCGACCGCCAGGCACGTCGCCCGCGCCACGGCGGCGAGGAACGTCAGGCGCACCTCGGCGTGCTCGCGCCGGCCACGGAGCGTCTCGAGCAGGGCCGTGGTGGCGGTGACGTCGACGGTGAGGAAGACGGTGACCGCCGGGGTGCTCGCCGCGGAGGCCATGGCCTGCGCCATGTGCTTCTGGACCCCGCGCACGGGGATCCGCTCGCCAGCGCCGGCCGGTGTTGCCGCCGAGGACGCCGTGGTGGCCGGCGACGGGTCCGGCTGCTGTGACGCGCTGCGGCCGGCGGCCTCCACGTCGTCGCGGGTGACCCGGCCGTCCTCGCCGCTGCCCTCGATCTCGTCGATGACCACGCCGAGGCGCTGGGCGAGGGCGCGCACCGGCGGCGTGGAGCGCACCGGCGGTGCGGTGCGCAGGCCCTGCGGCGGCGGCGTCTGCTCGCTCTGCCCGGGCGGGGACGGCTGCGCCGGCTGGGCGGACGACGGATGGACCGGCTGGGCCTGCTCGCCCGAGCCGCCGGACGCGTCGGCGGGGCCCTGCTCCGCGAAGCGGCGGGCCCGGCGGGTCGCGGCCCCGCGCGGGGCCGCGGCGGCGCCGTAGCCGACGAGGTTCGGCGGCGCGGCCTCCTCGTCCTCGCCCTGGTCGCCGCCCTCCTGGTCCACCGGCGCGGCGCCGTCGGACGTGGCGCCGTCCGGCGCGCTCGAGGGCGCGGCGCCGCCGGCGCCCTCGTCCTCGTCGGTGCGGAAGGAGACGATCCGCGCGCCGACGTCGACGACGGTGCCCGCCTCGACGTGCAGGCGCTCGATCACCCCGGCGAACGGCGACGGCAGCTCGACGACGGCCTTGGCCGTCTCGACCTCGGCGATCGCCTGGTCGCGGGTGACGGTCTCGCCCTCGGCGACGTGCCAGGAGACGATCTCCGACTCGGTCAGGCCCTCGCCGAGGTCCGGCAGCAGGAAGTCGCGCAGCATGTCTCAGCCCTCTCGCTGGTAGCTGGACGGGCGCCCGAGGGCGTGGTCGACGCCGTCGAGGACCCGGTCGAGGTCGGGCAGGTGGTGCTTCTCGGCCTTGGCCGGTGGGTACGGGGTGTCGAAGCCGGTGACGCGCACCGGGGAGTGCTCGAGGACGGAGAAGCACCGCTCGGTGAGCCCGGCGGCGATCTC
>JARICT010000143.1 GCA_029257185.1 Quadrisphaera sp. | reverse complement strand
CCGACGCAGCGCTCCGCCGCGCCCGACGCCGCACGCGGCCTGGCGCTGCTGGGCATCGCGCTGGCCAACGGCGTCTTCCACCTCAGCGGAGCCCCGGTCGGCGCCGCACTGCGGCCCGTCGACGGGTCCGGGATCGACCGGGTGGTCGACACGGTGGTCAGCCTGCTCGTCGACCGGCGGACCCTCCCGGCGTTCGCGCTCATGCTGGGCTACGGCGCCGTGATGATCCTGCGCCGTCAGGAGGCCGCCGGGGCGCCGTGGCCCACCGCCCGCGGGGTGCTGGTGCGCCGCTGGCTCTGGCTCGCGGCGTTCGGTGCGGTGCACGTCCTCGCGCTGTTCGCCGGGGACATCCTGCTGCAGTACGCCCTGACCAGCCTGGTCCTCATGCTCTTCCTGCGCCGGTCGGGCCGGACGCTGCTGGTGTGGGCAGCAGCCCTGCTCCCCGCCGTCGTGGTGGTCTACGGCCTCACCGCCGCCCTCACCGCCGCGGGGGGAGGCCAGGACGCCGCGCTGCCGGCCTTCCTCGACGAGTCCACGCCGCTCGGCGCCCTGGCGGTGCGCGCCCTCATGCTCGTCAACACCGTGGTGACCTCACCGCTGGTCATCGTGACGATCCTCCCGCCGGCCCTGCTCGGGGTGTGGGCGGCGCGGCGGCGCGTGCTGGAGCGCCCGCAGGACCACCTCGTGCTGCTGCGCCGCACCGCCGTCGTGGGTCTGGCCGTCAGCCTCGTCGGCGGCGCGCCCTTCGCGCTGGTCGTCGGGCGGTGGTGGGAGGCGCCGGCGCTGGTCGTCGGTCTGGTCGGCGGGGTGCACGCCGCGACGGGCGTCCTCGGCGGAGCGGCGTTCGTCGCGCTGGTGGCGCTGGTGGTCGTCCGCGCGCACGGGCCGTCGCGCACGCTGGCCGGCCGCGGGATGGGGGCCGTGCTCAGCGGCGCCCAGGCGGTGGGGGCGCGCTCCCTGACCTGCTACCTCGCGCAGTCGGTGCTGTTCGTCCTGCCGCTGGCGCCGTGGGCGGGCGGCCTGGGGGTGGGCATGTCGACGTCGGTCGTGGCGCTGTGGGCGGTCGGGGTCTGGCTGGTGACGGTGGCGCTCGCCGTGGGGCTGAGGTCGGCCGGCCGCAGCGGCCCGGCCGAGGCGCTGCTGCGGCGCCTGGTCTACGGGCGCCGGCCCGCCCACTCCCCGCCCGGGCTGCAGCCCGTCCCTCTCTGAGCGCCGGGACGAGTCTCCGGACGCATGGAACCTCCCAAGGCGATGCTCTGTTGCTATGTTTGTGAGGTTCCATGCGCAGCTTCGAGCGCGATGCGGCGATCATCGCCAGCGTGCCCGGTGACGTCACCCGCCTGCTGGCCACGTGCGACCGCGGCCAGGGACAGGAAGCGTTGCACCGAGCCCAACTCCCGGGGTTGCTGGACGAGCTGGCTCTGCGAGCCAAGGTGAAGTCGGTGACGGCCTCCTCGGCGTTGGAGGGCGTGGTCGTGCCCGACGGCCGGCGTGCGGAGCGCATCATCGTCGGTTCGGCCAGCACCCTGCGCACGCGCAGCGAGCTGGAGCTCGCTGGCTACCGGGATGCCGTGGACCACGTGTGGACGCAGGGATGGCGCCCGGTGAACGTAGGACTTCTCCTGCACCTGCACCGACTGCTGCTGGGGCGGACCTCGATGACGGGAGGGTCGCTCAAGAGCGCCGACAACGTCGTGGTCGACCGCGGTGCCGACGGCAGCCAGCACGGCCGCTTCCGTCCGGTCACCGCGCAGCAGACCCCCTTCTTCCTGGAAGAGCTGGTCGAGCGGTACCGCCTGGAGCGTGACCGCGACGCCCACCACCCGTTGCTGCTGATCGGCCTGGCGGTGCTGGACCTCCTGGTGATCCACCCCTTCGACGACGGCAACGGGCGGGTCGCGCGGATCGTCACCAGCGCGCTGCTCGAGGACGCCGGCTACGGCGTGGCGAGGTACGTCAGCGTCGAGCAGCTGATCGCCGACACCGACGAGGCGTACTACGCCACGCTGCTGGCATCCACCCACGGCTGGCACGAGGCGGAACATGACCCGTGGCCGTGGGTGCGCTACCTCGTCGCCCGCATCGCGCAGGCCTACGGGCTGTTCGCCGAGCGGGCGGCGTCCACGCAGGGAGGCTCGAAGCGTGAGCGGGTGGTGCGCCACGTGCTCGAGCAGGCCCCGTCCACGTTCTCGATCGCCGACGTGCGCACCGCGCTGCCCGGGATCAGCGACGGAACCATCCGCAACGCCCTGGACGACCTGCGCCGAGCGGGTCGGGTGAGCAGCGACGGCACGGGGCGAGGGGCGACGTGGACGCGGACCTGATTAGCGTTTCGCCTCTGCAGTAAGCCTTTCTCAGTAGGCCTTCTCCATGCGTGTCAGGACGAGGGCTGCTGCGGTGATGGCGCCGACGCGGTGGGGGTCGAGGGTGACGTGCTTGAGGGCTCGCCAGCGGATCTTGAGGACGGCGATCGCCCGTTCGACGGGGGCGCGGTAGGTGTTGATGTAGGAGTTCCACCCGGTGGTGGCTGGATCGAGCTCGGCGCCGCCGCGGCGGCGGCGCACGGGGACGCGGATGCCAGCGCCGGCGCTGGTGTAGCCCTTGTCGGCGAGGACGGGCAGCCCACGAACGGCGGTGGGGTAGAGCGCCGGCAGGGCGTGGCGCCGCGCTGAGGTGAGGTCGTGGGTGGAGCCGGGTTCGACCGGGGAGGTCCAGATCGGCCAGCCGTTGGGGGTGGAGAGGACTTGGATGTTGGCGCCGTGGTGACGGTGCTTGCCGGAGTACCACCGGTCGACGCTGCGATCGGCGTCATGGACACGGTCGGTGGCGATCAAGGTGCCATCGAGCAGTAGATGTTCGTGGTCGTCCTCGCTGGCCGCGGCGATGACCTCGTGCAGGTCAGGGGCTTGGTCGGCGAGGACGTCGATGCCCTCGTGGACGTAGCGGTACGCGGTGGCCAACGAGATGTCGGTGTCACGGGCGAGGGCGGCGATGCGGGTGGCGTCGCGGAAGAACCTCAAGATCAGCACGGCCTGGGACCAGCAGGTCAGAGCCCTGGTGTGCCGTCGGGTGCCCAGGCGCCGCCGGTTGGCCCAGAGCAAGCGCGCCAGCGCGGTAGCGAGGTCACGGGAGACGTCGAGGGTGGCAGAGTAGGAGATCACGCGGGGCCTTTGGTGTGGTCGGTCAGATCCTGGTAGTGACGATCTTCCCACCGCTGGTCCCGCGTGCCCCATCAGGACTCTGCTCATCGTCGAGCGAAAACCACCTCATCGCTGCTGAGAAGGGCTCACTCTCCAGCCTCGAAGGCTCAAGGCGTCCCTCCAGCAGGTTCTCGCGGTGTCTCGCGAAGCCGAAGTCGCAACCCAGGTACAGCAACCAGCCAAATTGAATTTGCTTGTGGAACGGTTCGAGTTCGGCCCCATCGGATAGTCGCACATTGCCAAATTCGACATGATGCAGCGGAGGCAGGCAATGCAGCTTCTTTACGTCACTGACTTTGCTATTAAATCCAAAACAGAAGAAGATGCTGACGGCATAGTCGAGG
>JARICT010000167.1 GCA_029257185.1 Quadrisphaera sp. | reverse complement strand
CCCTGGGTCATCGACCAGAACGTGTGGTCCTGGCTCTGGTCGTCGGCGTCGGCCTGGGAGTGCTCGATCACCTCCGCGAGCCCGTCGGCCTGCAGCTGCTCGATGCCGAGGAGCCACTGCTGCTGGTGCCAGGTGTCGCGGGCGAGGTTGAACTGGAGCATCGAGCGCACCCCCGGGTCGTCGGTCATCCCGTACAGCCGCGAGGTCTGCAGCCGCCCCTGGCCCTCGGCGGCGGCGTTGGAGCGGAAGTCGGTGAGCAGGTTGCCGCTGGCGACGATGTAGCCGGCCTGCCACGGCACGCCCTGGCTGTTCGCGGGCATCGCGCCACCTCCGGAGACGATGGCGTGCTGGGGGTTCATCCCGCCGATGACCGCGGCCACGGCCGGGTCGGCGGCCACGGCAGCGGCCGTGACCTCGGAGGGGGCGCCCTCGAGCAGGCGGGCGACCATCGTCGCGATCATCTCGACGTGACCGATCTCCTCGGTCGCGATGTCCATGATCATGTCCTTGTACTTGCCGGGCATCCGGCAGTTCCAGCCCTGGAACAAGTACTGCATCGTGACGGTCATCTCGCCGAACTGGCCCCCGATGAGCTCCTGGAGCTTCATGGCGTACAGCGCGTCGGGCTTCTCGGGCTTGGCGGTGAACTGCAGCTCGCGCAGGTGGCTGAACATGACGTCTCCTCGCAGAAGGGGCCACGGCTGTGGCTCCTCGAAGTATCGGTAGCCCGAACAGGTGATCGCATCTCGAACGGTGCCGACTGGCAGTCGGGGCGCTCCCGAGCGAGGGTTGACGTCGTGACCGAGACCGTGACCAGACCCGAGACCGACCACGCCGAGGTGCTCGTCGTGGGGGGCGGCAACGGGGGCGTCTCCCTGGCCGCGAAGCTGCTGCGCGACGGCGCCCGCGACGTGGCGATCATCGAGCCGTCGCCGGTGCACCGCTACCGCCCCCTGCTGAACTACGTCGGCGCGGGCGAGGCCAGCCCCACCTCGCTCGAGCGGCCGATGGCCTCCGTGATCCCCGACGGGTGCCGGTGGATCCAGGACGCGGTCGACGCGGTGGACCCCGCGGGCTCGCGCGTCGTCACGCGCCGCGGACGCACCGTCGGGTACTCGACGCTGGTGCTGTGCCCGGGCATGGTCGAGGACTGGGACGCCACCGCCGGCCTGGTGGAGGCGTACGCGACCGGCTGGGCCGGGTCCACGTACGTGCCCGGCTCCGCGCCGCTGGTCTGGCAGGGGCTGAAGGCCGTGCGGGAGGGGTCCGTGGTGTTCACGGTGCCCCCCGAGCCGGCGCCGTGCGGGCCGACGGCGCTGAAGCCCGTGCTCATGGCGTGCGACCACTGGCGCCGCGCCGGCGTCCTGGACGACATCGACGTCACCCTGGTCCTGCCGGGCGCCCCGACGCTGGGCGTCGCCCGTGCGGACGAGACGGTGGACGCGATCTTCGACGCGTACGGGATCCGCGTGCTGCGCGAGGCCCGCGTCGCCCGGGTCGACGCCACCACCCGCGAGGTCCACGTCACCTCGCCGCGCGGCGAGCACCACCTCGACGACCTGGCCTACGCCCACGTCGTCCCGCACTACCGCGCCCCACGGTGGATCAGCGACAGCGGCCTGGGCGACGGGAGCCACGCCGGGCTGGTCGACATCGACCCCGAGACCCTGCGCTCACGCCGGTACGCGGACGTCTGGGCCATCGGTGACGCCGCGGGCATCGCCACCCGCTCCTCCGGTGGCGCGCTGCGCAAGCAGGTCAAGGTCCTGGCGCACAACATCGCCGCGGCCGCCCACGGCACGAAGCTGAAGGCCTACGACGGCCTCACCGTCATGCCCGTGACCACCAGCCGCCGCCGGCTCATGCTCGTCGAGGCAGACCGCGGCGGACCGAGGCCGCGCCGCGCTCCGCTCGTGGACCCCTTCACGCCCCGCCGGTTCACGTGGCTGTTCGACCGCTACGCCCTGCCGCAGATCTACTTCCGCCGGATCCTGCGCGGCAAGGTCTGATCCCGCCTCGGGGAGGATGGTGGGCGTGGAGCAGCGCCCCGTGAGTCCCGACGCGATCGGCCCCCTCGTCGAGCCCGGCGAGGCCCTGACCCCGCCGGAGGTCCGCCGCTACGCGCGCCACCTCCTGGTCCCGGAGATCGGGGAAACCGGGCAGCGCCGGCTCAAGGCCGCGCGCGTGCTGGTCGTCGGCGCCGGCGGCCTCGGGTCCCCGGCGCTGCTGTACCTGGCCGCCGCCGGCGTCGGCACCATCGGGGTCCTGGACGACGACGTGGTGGACGAGTCCAACCTCCACCGGCAGGTGGTCCACGGCGCCGCCGACGTGGGGCGGGCCAAGGTGGACAGCGCCGCGGACGCCGTCGCCCGCGCCAACCCCCTGGTGACCGTGGTGCGCCACCGCGAGCGCCTCACCGCGGACAACGCCGAGGACCTCGTGTCCGGGTACGACCTGGTGCTCGACGGCGCCGACAACTTCGGCACCCGCTACCTCGTCAACGACGCGTGCGTCCTCGCCGGCGTGCCGTGGGTGTGGGGCGCCGTGCTGCGCTTCGACGGGCACGTCGCCGTGTTCTGGGGCGGCCGCGGCCCGACGTACCGGGACCTCTTCCCCGCGCCCCCCG
This sequence comes from Quadrisphaera sp., assembly GCA_029257185.1. GTDB lineage: Bacteria > Actinomycetota > Actinomycetes > Actinomycetales > Quadrisphaeraceae > CADCUY01. The sequence goes on along the minus strand of JARICT010000167.1, from coordinate 909 downwards.
CGCCGGGCACCGTGCCCTCGTGCTCGCAGGCCGGGGTGCTGGGCGGCGTGGTGGCCCAGGTGGGCTCGGTGATGGTCACCGAGGCGCTCAAGCTGCTCCTCGGCGCCGGACGTCCGCTGCTGGGCAGGGTGCTGGTCCTCGACGCGCTCGAGGGCACCTGGCGCACCCTCGGCGTCCGGCCCGACCCGTCACGGAGCCCGATCACCGCGGTGGTCCCCGAGGCCGGCGCCAGCGCCGTGGAACCGTCGCCGGGCCAGGCGGTGCCCACGGTGGACGCGGCGACCCTCGCCGATGAGCGCGCGCTCGGGAGCGTGGTCCTGCTCGACGTCCGCGAGCCCGAGGAGCACGCGGCGCTCGCGATCCCCGGCGCCCGCCTCGTCCCGCTGGCCGCGCTGCTGGAGAGCGCGGGCGCGGGTGGCGCCGCCGCGCGGGGGAGCGGCGTCCTCGACGACGTGCCGCGCGACGCCGACGTGGTGGTCCACTGCGCCAGCGGTGCCCGCTCCGAGCAGGGCGCCCGGGCGCTGCTCGACGCCGGGTGGACGCGGGTGCGCCACCTGGAGGGGGGCATCACCGCGTGGGCGTCGGAGACGGGGATGGTGGCTCGGGGCGGCTGAGCGTGGCTCACCCGGTCCGGGGGACGATCGCCACCTTGCCGGACGCCCCGGCGTCGGCGACCCGGTAGGCCTCCTGCGCGTCGGCGATGTCGAAGCGGTCGGTGACCACCACCTCCGGGTGGAGGTCCCACACCACGAGGCGCTGGAGAAGCTCGGCCATGTGCCCGGTGGAGGTCACCCAGGAGCCCATCAGCGTGATGCTCGGGTGGATCAGGGCGGGGCTGGCGTCCAGCGTCATCGCCCCGCCCTCCCCGACGAGGACGCAGCGACCCCACCTCGCGGTGGCCGCCAGGGC
>JARICT010000147.1 GCA_029257185.1 Quadrisphaera sp. | reverse complement strand
GACCACGCCGGCCTCTGGACCGCCGCGCAGCAGCGCGTCCTCGACCTCGTCGACAGCGTCGACGAGGCGGCGATGACGTCGGCCCACCTCCCCGCGACCCCGGAGTGGAGCCCGCGCGAGCTCCTCGCCCACGTCGTCGGCGTCGCCGCGGACGCGCTCGCCGGCACCACCGACGCCACCGTCTCCGACTCCTGGACCCAGGGCCACGTGGACGAGCGCGCCGACAAGACCCTGGAGCAGGTGCTCGACGAGTGGCGGGGCCTCACCGACGCGGTGGTCGCCTTCATCGCCGACGCACCGATGGCGACCAGGACCAGCCTCGTCGTCGACCTCACCACCCACGAGCAAGACCTGCGCGGCGGCCTGGACCGGCCCGGCGCCCGGACCGACCCGGCCCTGGACGTCGGCGTCCTGGCCTTCGGCGGCGCGTTCGCCGGCAAGGTGGCCGACCGCGGCCTCGAGCCGGTGCGCCTGGTGGGCGACCACGTCGAGGTGCTCGCCCCCGCGGGCTCCCACCCCACCGTGTCGGCGCAGGCCACCACCTTCGAGCTGCACCGCGCGCTGTCCGGTCGCCGTTCCGCGGCGCAGGTGCGCGCGCTGGACTGGACCGGCGACCCGGAGCCGTACCTGCCGGTGTTCTCCCGCTTCGGCGACCTCCACGAGAGCGACATCGTCGAGTGACCGGCTGAGCCCGCACCGCGCCTCGTCGGCGTGCTCGTCCCCCGGCTTACCATCGGGGGATGAGCACGCCGCTGTCTGACCCCGACGCCCGTCCGGCCCCCTCCACCGGGGGGTCGAGCACCGGCCTCCTCGAGCGCGAGGCCGTGGAGCAGGAGGTCGAGCCCGGCGACCACGAGCGGTTCGCGCACTACGTGCAGAAGGACAAGATCATGGAGTCCGCGCTGTCCGGCGAACCGGTCATCGCGCTCTGCGGCAAGGTGTGGATCCCCGGCCGCGACCCGAAGCGCTTCCCGGTGTGCCCCACGTGCAAGGAGATCTACGACGGGTTGAGGCCCGGCAAGGGTGACAAGGGCTCCGGCGGCGACTCGGGCTCTGGCGGCGGCTCGGGCGCTGGCGGCGGCTCGGGCGCCGGCGGGGAGTGAGCGAGGCCACCACCGCCCCGCCGGGACCCGGCGGACGTCCGGCGAAGATCGGCAACACCCCCGCCCTCGCAGGGATCCTCATCCTCGTCACGGCCATCGCCTTCGAGGCGCTGGCGGTCTCCACCGCGATGCCCGTCATCGCCCGCGACCTCGGGGGCCTTCGCGAGTACGGCCTCGCGTTCTCGCTGTTCCTCACCACGTCGCTGTTCGGGATGGTCGCCGCCGGCGGGTGGGGTGACTCTCGCGGCGCGCGCGGCCCCGTGACCGCGGGCCTCGTGCTCTTCGGGGCGGGCACCGCGGTGTGCGCCCTCGCCCCCACCTTCGGGGTGCTGCTCCTCGGGCGGCTCGTCGCCGGAGCGGGCGGGGGGCTGCTGGTCGTCTCGCTCTACCTCGTGATCGGTGCCGTCTGGCCCGACCACGTCCGCCCCCGCGTGTTCGCCTGGATGTCGTCGGCCTGGGTGCTGCCCGGCCTCGTGGGGCCGGTGGCCGCCGGGGCCGTGGCCCAGCACTCGAGCTGGCGGCTGGTGTTCGCGCTGGTCCTCCCGGTGGCGGTCGCTGCCGCCCTGCTGCTGCGCGGCCCGCTGATGGCGCTGCCGAGCCCGCCGAGGGTCAGCACCAAGCGGGCCCCTCGAGCGCCGGACGGCATCGTCGTCGCCCCGCGAGCCCGCCTCGTGGCGGGTGGCGCCCTCGCGCTCGGTGCGCTCGCCGCCCAGTGGGGCACCACGGCGCTGCGCCCCCTGCCCCTGCTGATCGCCGCCGTGGGCGTGGCCCTCGTCGTGGGCGCCGGGTCCCGTCTCCTGCCCGCCGGCGTGTGGCGCGCAGCCCGGGGGCTCCCCGCCGTCGTCGGGGTGCGCGGGCTCTACACCGCGTGCTTCACCGGCGCCGAGGCCTACCTGCCGCTCATGCTCGTGAGCGTGGCGGGCTTCACCCCCGTCATGGCCGGGTGGGCGCTCACCGGCGCTGCGGTCTCCTGGGCGCTGGGCTCCTATCTCCAGGGACGCCCGCACCTGCCGCTGGCTCGCCACCGGCTCATGGCGGTCGCCGGCGTCCTCGTCGCGGTGATGATCGGGTCGCTCACGCTGCCCGCGCTGGGTGTCCTGCCGTTCTGGAGCGCGCTCGTGGTCTGGACGTTCGCGGGCCTGGGCATGGGGCTCGGCATGACCAGCACGTCGGTGCTCGTGCTCTCCCTCGCCCCGGACGGGGCGCAGGGGCGCAGCTCGTCGGCGCTGCAGCTCTCCGACGCGCTCGGCTCGGTCATCGGCATCTCCATCGGCGGCGCGCTGCTCGCGCTGATGCACGCCTCGAGCGGCTCCGGCGGTGTCTTCGCGGTGGTCTTCGGCGTGCTGGCGCCCCTCGGTCTGCTGGCCGCCTTCTTCGGGAACCGCTCGCGCCCCGCCGGGAGCGGTACGCGGGCTCCCGAGCGGGTCGCCTGACCTACCCTCGACCAGCGATGACTGCTCTCCCCGATCTGTTCACCTCCGCCGACACGCCGGCACCGGACCCCACCACGGCGGCCGACCCCGGATCCCCGGGCGCCCGGCCGCTGCGCCTGTGGCAGGCCAGGGCCCTGGCCGCCTACGACGACGCGGTCGGCTCCGGCTCCGGCTCCGACTTCCTCGTCACGGCGACGCCCGGCTCCGGCAAGACGACGTTCGCGCTCACCCTCGCGCAGCGTCTCCTCACGACCCGGCGCGTGGACCGCGTGGTCGTCGTCGCGCCGACGGATCACCTGCGCACCCAGTGGGCCGAGGCCGCCGACGCTGCGGGCATCGCCCTGGACCCCAACCTCACCAACGCCGTCGGGCCCGTGCGGGACGGCACGCGCGGCTACGTGACGACGTACGCGCAGGTCGCCGGGAAGCCCGCGCTGCACGCGGCGCGCTCGACGGCGAAGAAGACGCTCGTGATCCTCGACGAGGTGCACCACGCCGGCGACGGGCTGTCCTGGGGGGAGGCCGTCGAGGAGGCCTTCGACCGGGCCGCGCGCCGGCTCAGCCTCACCGGCACGCCGTTCAGGACCAAGCCGGGTGAGCGGATCCCCTTCGTGCGCTACGTCGAGTCCGGGGCTGACGGCGAGCAGACGTCCAGGGCCGACTACACCTACGGCTACCGCGAGGCGCTCGCCGACGGCGTCGTGCGGCCCGTGGTCTTCGCGGCCTACACGGGAACGGCGCGCTGGCGCAACAGCGCGGGGGACGTCGTGGCGGCCTCGCTGTCCGAGCCGAGCACCAAGGCTGTCGAGGCCACGGCGTGGCGCACCGCGCTGGACCCGAAGGGCCAGTGGGTCAGCCACGTCATCGCCGCCGTCGACGACCGCATCAGCCACCTCCGCGAGCGTGGCCAGCCCGACGCCGCAGGCCTCGTGCTGGCCTCGGACCAGGACGACGCTCGGGCCTACGCCAAGATCGTCGAGCAGGTGACGGGGGAGAAGCCGGAGCTGATCCTCTCGGACGACCGGGGGGCGTCGAAGCGCATCGAGTCGTTCACCACGTCGCGCCAGCGCATCGCGGTGTGCGTGCGGATGGTCTCCGAGGGGGTCGACGTGCCGCGGGCCGCGGTGCTGGCGTGGATGACCAGCTACCGGACGCCGCTGTTCTTCGCCCAGGCCGTGGGGCGCGTGGTCCGCGCCCGCGGCGGCCACGAGCAGGCGACGGTCTTCCTGCCCGCCGTCCGCCCGCTGCTCACGCTCGCCGCGTCGATGGAGGAGGAACGGAACCACGTCATCCCGCCGCCGGCCGAGCCCAGCGAGGACCTCGACCCGCTGCCCCCGCGCGAGCCCACGGGCGGGGCGGGGGAGAACGAGGCGCTGGACGCCGACGCGCAGTTCGCCCACGTGCTGCACGGCGGGCGCGCGGTGCTCGCCGGCGAGCCGGGCGGGGCGGGCGAGCCGCTCGGCGACGAGGAGGAGGACTTCCTGGGCCTCCCCGGGCTGCTCACCCCCGAGCAGACCGCGGCGCTGCTCTCCAGCCGCGACGAGGAGATCCGGCGGCGCAGCGCGGCGCGCTCGGCGGAGCAGGCGGGCCTGGAGCCCGGCGCGGCCGACGGCTCCGCACCCGGGGGCCCGCCCTCCACCGAGGCGAGCTGGCGCGCCGCCGCCGACCTGCGCCGTGAGGTCAACCGGCTCGTCGCGCAGGTCGCCGCCCGGACCGGTGAGCCGCACGGGCGAGTCCACGTCGGGCTGCGCAAGGCCGTGCCCGGTCCCGCGTCGGCGTCCGCGTCCGCCGAGGTGCTGGAACGGCGGCGGGACCACCTGCTGGCGCAGCTCTAGCTGGCGATCGCGACATGCACTTGTCATGGTGGCAAGTACATGCCAGGCTCACGTCATGGACACGTCAGGCAGCGCCGCCGCGACCGCCCCGACCGCCCCGACCGCCGCGTACGCCCGCAGACAGCTGAGCCAGGCCGGGTCGGCCGGCTCCGACCTGGCGGCGCGAGGGCGCTGGTTCCGGACCTACCTGCTCGCCTTCGGCGTCGAGAGCCTGGTGCTGGTGGTGCTCCTCGGCCTCGGAGGCCGAGGCGTCATGGTGGCGGCGATGGTCGGCTGGGGGGTGCTGGTGGCCGTGATGGCCGGCTGGGCGAGCCGCCAGCGCGTCCAGCTGACCGGTGCAGGGCGCCGGCTCACCGTTGCCTTCGCGGCCTGGGGCGTCCTCTACGGGCTCGCCCTCGTGATCGGCCTGTCGTCCGCGCCAGGAGCGCCGGCCTTCTGGGTGCCCGCGGCCGTCGTCGTCGCCGCGCCGCTGCTCGTGGCCGCGATGGTCCCCCTGCCGGTCCGAGGCGTCCGATGACCGACGCCCACCCCCGCCACCGGCTCGACGACGTCATCCACGCCCCCGTGCGACTGTCGATCGTCGCGGCGCTCGCCGCGGTGGACAAGGCCGACTTCGGCGAGGTCCGCGACGCGGTGGAGATCACCGACTCGGCGCTGTCCAAGCAGGTCGCCACGCTCGAGGGTGCGGGCTACGTCGACGTCTCGAAGGGCCGCGTGGGGCGCCGGCCCCGGACGTGGCTCGCCCTGACCACCCGCGGACGTCAGGCGCTGACGGACCACCTCGCCGCCCTGTCGGCCATCGCCGGGGGCGCGGTGGAGGGCGCGGGTGCGGGTGCGAGCGAGGAGAGCGCTGCTGGTGCTGCGCACGGTGACCGGGTCGGCTCCGCCGCCGAGGACAGCGCCGTCGCCTTCGGGGCAGCAGGGAGACGACCCCCGCGGGCCACGGGTCGAACCGCCCAGGCGTGACGTCACCACCCCACGCCGTGCGCTTCCGCGCGAAGCGGGGCGATGTCCGACCTCACGTCTAGGTTCAGGGTTGTGATCGACGATGCGCACCGCGACCCGGGTGAGGACCCGCTGTCCGCCGGTGTGTGCAAGGCCGATGACGCGATGGTGGTCTCCAACGAGCCCGCGATCATCCTCGACGGGCCAGCGAAGACCCTCGAGGAGCCGGCGGTGACGCTCGAGGAGCAGCTGCTGGCGCTCGACGAGGAGCTCGCCGCGAAGTGGCGTCGCGGTCTGCCGCCGGAGGAGTGGCCCGAGACCCGTGCCGGAGCCGTCGCCTCGTCGCGACGGGGTAGCTCGAGCGGCCGCGCCGTCGTGGTCGCCGGCGAGAGGCTCATCGCGGTCCCACCGCCGGTCTCGGCTGACCCGTGCGCCGTCGACGTGTCCGACCCCGTGGCGCGCACCCTCGCCCGTTCCGCTCCGGGCGCCGCCCTGCTGGACCACCTCGAGCGCCTCGCCGTGCTCGATCAGCCAGGTAGCGCTCACGAGCTCTCCGACGCGGTGCTGCTCGAGGTCGCCGCCGCGTGCGACCGCGTGATCGCACGGACCACGGCGCTGCAGGCGAGCGCGATGGCCGCTTTCGACGTCCGCCGCGAGACCGAGGCCGCGGCGTACGCGTTGGCGCACCCGAAGCAGGCTGCACGCGGGGGCGCATCCTCGACGGCTGTCGAGGAGCTGTCGGCGAGGCGGCGCTGCACGCGGTACGTCGGGGCTCGCGACCTGCACCACGCGCGCAATCTCGCGCTGGCCGTGCCGGTGCGCGACGCGCTGGCGGCGGGCCAGGTCGACGTCGTCCGCGCCACGGTGATCGCCCAGGCGGCCGCCATGGTGAGGCCCGAGCACGCGGAACCCCTGGTCGGGCGGGTGCTGCCGGGGGCCGGCCGCGTCAGCGTGGCGGCGGTGCGCGCCCGCTGCCGCCGTGCCGTCGGGATCCTCGACCCCGAGTCCGCGCGAGAGGCTGCCCGGCAGGTCGCGGAGAGCCGGTCCTGCTTCACCACGCGCGTCCCCGACAGCGGCGACGGGACCAGCTGTGGCGGTCGGGCGATCTTCGAGATGGACGGCCCAGCGGCGGGCGTGCTGGCGTTGAGCGGCGCCGTGGAAGCGCGGGCGCTCGCCCTGCGGGCCGCCGAGCGTGCCGCGGCGACGACGCAGGGGCGCACAGCGCTCGACCAGCCGCTGGGTGCGTGGCGCTACGACGCGTGCGTCGACATCGCCCACGCCGTCCTCGAGGGCGTCCTGGGACCGATCCAGCGCTCAGCCGCCTCCCGCCCCGTCATCCACCTCACCGTGCCCGCCGCGACGCTGATGGGACTCGGCCAGGAACCTGGTGAGCTGGTCGGCGGGGGGACCGTCTTCGGCCCCGTCCCGGCAGACCAGGCGCGGGAGATCGCCGCCGACGGCGTCTGGCGCCGTGTCCTCACCGACCCCGCCGGACGGGTGGTCGAGGTGGGGGAGAAGACCTATCGGCCGTCAGCGCACCTCGCGGCGCTGGTCCGCGCCGACCACGCGCAGTGCTCGGCGCCCTGGTGCGGACGGCCGGCCCGCGACTGCGACCTCGATCACCTGACCCCGTGGCCGCGCGGGGTGACCAGCCGGTCGAACCTGCACCCTGTGTGCCCGCGCGACCACCGGATCAAGCACTCGGAGCTCGGGATCAGCGCCCACCGTGATCCGGGCGGGGCGATCGTGCACACCACCCGTACCGGGCACCGCTACACGAGCCACGAGGCTGGCGAGGACCCGCCCCGGCCCCCACGTGGCTCGACCGTCCCGGTGCTCGCGGGCGATCATCTCGCTGGTGCTGGTGCTGGTGCTGGTGCTGGTGCTGGTGGTTGGGGCGAGGGAGAACCTCCGTCCTGAGCGGGGACCGTGCACCACCTCACCCGCTGCCGAGGCCGGAGAGCCAGGCGGCGACCTGCGGGAGGCGCACGAACGCGTCGCGAGCCAGCAGGAAGCCGACGATCCCGACCACCCAGGCGAGGGTCTCGCCGCTGCCTCGCTCCATCCACCGCGAGAGGCGCCCCAGCGCCGGCTCGACCCACCGGCGCGCGAGCAGCCGGGCGCTCAGCAGCACCAGCGCCGGAGCCACCATGACGAGGCAGTAGCCGGCGAGGACCACGGCGCTGCGCGCCCAGCCCAGACCGGCGGCCGTGATGAGTCCCGTGGCGGCGAGGTAGGGGAGCATCGTCGGCAGCTCGAGGGCCACGGCGGTCACGGACAGGGTCATCAGCCCGACGGAGCCCGCGCCACCGCGGCGTCGCCCCGACGGGTCCGAGCCACCCAGGGCCCGCTCCCGCCACCGGGCCGCGCGGCCCGGTCCCGCGCCCTTGCTCCTGCCGACGAAGAAGCTCGCCACGACGAGCCCGACCCCGAGCACCAGCTGGGCCCACGCCACCGCCGGGCTGTCGGCCAGTCCGCCGAACGTGTCGACCAGCGCGCCGGCGCCCGTGACCAGCGCGATGCCGATGGCCAGGTACATCCCGGCGACCGTGGCGAGGAAGAGCAGCACCCGAGCCACCGGCACCCGGCCCGGCGCGGCGAGGAACCACAGCGGGATGAGCAGGGTGCCGAAGCTCGTGGAGTCCACGAGGGCCAGCACCGCGAGGGAGCCGGCCAGCGCGACGGTCATCGGGTCGGCCCAGCGGTCATCGGGTCGGCCCGGCGGTCATGGAGTCAGCCCAGCGGTCATGGGGACAGCGTCGACGCCCCGGGGCGCCGCGTCGTCCCCCTTTCGGTGTACGTCGCACGACGCGGCTCGTGCTGGGATGACCGACGTGATGACGCTGCCCACCCTGTGGGGCCGGCGCACGATGCTCGGCGAGCGCGGGCGAGACGTGCGCGACGCCCTCTTCCTGGCCGCCGTGGGGCTCCTGCTCATCGCGGTGGACCTGGTGGGGGTGGTCCGTCCGGCGTCGGACCCCGAGCCCGTGGGCCGGTGGTGGTTCGCCCTCCCGCTGGCCGGGCTGTGCGCGCTCGTGCTCGTGAAGCGGCGCCGTCCGCTGCTCGCGCTCGCCGGCGGGGTCGCGATGCTCGCGCTCGACCTCTCCCTCGGCGGCAGCACCGGCTCCGTCCTGGGCTTCGTCGACCTCGTCCTCGCGGTGGCCCTCTACGCCGGCAGAGGGGCCGTGCGGCGCGTCGAGGTGGCGGTGGGTGCGGCCGTCGTGGCCAGCGCGGTCGCCGCGTTCGTCGTCGTCGGCAGCGCCTCGGCGGTGGTGCAGGCGGGGCTGCTGGCGTTCGCGGTCCTCGGCACGCCGCTGTGGTGGGGCAGCGACGTCCGGCGACAGAGCGAGCTGGTCAGGCTCCAGGCGGCGCGGGCCGACGACGCCGCGAGGTTGACCGTCCTGCGCGAGGCCGACGCCACCCGTGCCGCGCGCGAGGCCGTGGCCGCAGACCTCCACGACGCGCTCGCCGGAGACCTCGCGGCCATCGCGATCCACTCCGAGGCAGCCCTGTCCGTCGCCGCCGCGGACCCCTCGTCGCTGTCGGTCATCCGCTCGTCGAGCACCTCCGCGCTCACCCACCTGCGGGAGATGGTGACGCTCCTGCGCTCCGGCGAGAGCCCTGAGCCGGCGCCGAGCCGGCTGTCCGACCTCGACGACCTGGTGGGCGGCGCGCGCGAGCGTGGTCTCTGCGTCGAGGTGACGCGTCGCGGCGGCGACGAGCCGCTGCCGCCCGCGGTCGACCGGGCGGCGGGCCGCATCGTCGCCGAGGCGCTGACGAACGCCGCGAAGCACGCTCCGGGTGCCAGCGTCCGTGTCGTGCTGGAGGTCACGCCGGGGCGCGACCTCCTGGTCGAGGTCGTCAGCGGCTCGAGGCCGCGACGGGTCGCCGCGACGCCGCCGGACCTCGCCACGCCGCCGGACCTCGCCGCACCGGGCGTGGGCGTGGCCCTCATGCGCGAGCGAGCCGCGTCGGCCGGCGGGGTGCTGGACGCCGGGCCGGCGGGCGACACCTGGGTGGTCCGCGCACGCCTGCCGCTCGTGGCCCGGAGCGACCCGGACCTGCGGAGCGGTGTCGCAGCGGTGAGCGTCGGAGAGGTGCCCCGGTGAGCTCCGCCGCGGGCGCGATCCGCGTGCTCGTCGTGGACGACCACGCCGCCGTCCGCTCGGGGCTGCGGATGCTGCTGGAGCAGGAGGGTGACCTCGACGTGGTCGGGGAGGCCGCCGACGGCGCCGCGGCGCTCCTCAACGCCCGCGCGCTGCGACCCGACGTGGTGCTGATGGACCTGCGGATGCCGGGCGTGAGCGGCGTCGAGGCGACGCGCGCCGTCGTGGAGCAGGGGCTGGGACGCGTGCTCGTCCTCACCACCTTCGACCTCGACGCGGACGTCTTCGGCGCCCTGGGGGCCGGGGCCGCCGGGTTCCTGCTCAAGACCGTCGACGGTGCCTCGCTGCGGGCTGCGGTGCGCCGGGTCGCGTCCGGCGAGGGCGTCCTCGCCCCCGAGGTGGTGCGCCGGGTCGTGGCCCGGGTGGCGCAGGTCGCCCAGCCGTCCGCCGCGGACCCGCCGGAGGCTGCCGGCGCCGTGGCGCTCGACGCCCTCACCCCCCGCGAGCGCGACGTGCTCCGCTGCCTCGGGGAGGGGCTGTCCAACGCGGAGGTCGGCGCAGCGCTGGTCATCTCGGAGGCCACGGCCAAGACCCACGTCTCCCGGGTGCTCACGAAGCTGAACCTGCGCTCCCGCGTCCAGGCCGCGATCCTCGCCCGCGAGCGGGGGCTGGTGTGAGCCGCCCCCGACGCCCTGGTGCACGGTGGCGCTCGTGCCGACCCTCACCGCGACGACCGACCTCCCCGCCGACGTCGGGGCCGCGCTGAGGGTCAACCTGGACCTCGACGTCGAGACGGTGGCCTTCGCCCGCCACCGTCTGCGCCCGGTCGCCGGTCCTGGCCTGGCCTCGGGCGGCGCCATCGGCGACGGCGAGCGGGTGCGCTGGGCGGCCCGGCTGTTCGGGGTGCTGCCGGTACGGCACACGAGCGAGGTCGCCGTGCTGGAGGACGGCGACCGGCGGGCGCGCTTCGTCGACACGATGGTGTCGGGGGTGTTCCGCGCCTACGCGCACGAGCACCTGCTCGTGGCGCTTCCCCCCGACGACGGCGAGCCGGTGACGCGGCAGGTCGACACGATGACCTGGACCAGCCCGCTGGGGCCGCTCGGGAGGCTCGCCGACGTCCTGGCGGTGCGCGCGGTGATGAGCCACCTGCTGCGCGCTCGCAACGCCGAGGTGAGCTCGCGGCTGGGTGCAGGCGGGTGACGGTGGCGGCTCCGGACGGGAGCGTCGTCCTCGGATGGCCGATGGAGGCGGGCACGCGCGGCTAGCGTGCGCAGAGTGACCCGCGATCGACTGCCCGTGAGGGGATTGTCCGTCCGGGCCCGGACGACGATCACCGTCGTCGCGGCGGCCGCCGTCCTCGTGCTGGCGGCTGCTGTCGCGACCTTCCTCGTGCTCCGGGGCACGCTGACCGTGGCGCCGGGCGGGGGAGCCGCGGGCCAGGACGCCGCCGCGACCGCGCTCGCGGGGTCCGGCGTCCCGCTCCTGGGGATCGCGGGAGGCCTGCTGCTCGCGACGTGCCTGCTCGCCTGGCTGGCCGTGCGCCTGGCGCTGCGGCCCGTCGCCGTGATGGTCAGGCTCGCCTCCCGCGCCTCCGCCACCGGGGACCTGCCCGTGCCGCCGGGACGCGACGAGGTGTCGTCCCTGGCCACCACGCTGAACGCGGCGCTGGCGCGCACGCGGGCCGCGGTCACGCGGCAGCGGGCCTTCATCGAGGACGCGAGCCGCGAGCTGCGGACGCCGCTGGAGGCCCTGCGGGGGGAGGTGGAGCTGGCGAGGACGTCGGTCACGTACGACGACCTGCAGGAGTCCCTCGCGTCGGCCGCCCACGAGGTGAGGCGTCTGAGCGACCTCACCGACGACCTCCTCCTCGTCGCCCGGGAGAGCGCCGCCGCCGACGACCTCGCGGGCTCCTCCGTCGAGCCGGCCGGCAGCACGCTGCGCCCCACCGACCTGAGGGCGCTCGTCCCCGGCGAGCTGCGGCGGCTCGGGGCCCTGGTGCCGCGGACGTCGCTGAGCCTCGACGACTCCGGTGTCGGCGGGGTCACCGCGCTCGCCGCGGGCCCGGACAGCGCGTGGGCGCGGGTGCTCGCCAACCTCGTCCGCAGCGCCGGGTCCGCCGGCGCGGGAGAGGTCGTGGTGCGCCTGACCACGACCGCCACCGAGGTCCACCTCGTGGTCGACGACGACGGCCCGGGCTTCACCGAGGGGTCCCCCGGCGAGGAGCAGGCGGGTCTCGACCGGCTGCGCGAGGGGCAGGAGGAGCGAGCCGGCCGGGGGAACGGCCTCGGCATGGCGATCGTCGACGCCCTGGTGCGCGCCCGGCGCGGGAGCGTGGTCCTCGCGGCGGGGGACGGCGGCGGGGGGCGCGTGAGCGTCACCGTGCCGTTGGCGCGGGCGCTCGCCGAGGCGGACGACCCCGCGACCGACGCCCTCCGTACCTGAGACCATGGTCGCCGTCCGACCACCGACCCCCGTGGCCCGTCCGCCCCGGTCCGCCCTGCCCGCTCGCCCGAAGGAGCCCCCCTGTGACCACCGTCCGCGTCGCCCTGCTCGGCTGCGGGGTGGTCGGCAGCGAGGTGGCCGCCGCGCTCGCGCCCGGCTCCGCCTCGCTCCGCGAGCTCGAGGAGAGGGTCGGTGTCGACCTCGAGCTCGTCGGCATCGGTGTCCGTGACGTCGACGCCCCGCGCCCCGGCGCCGTCGACCGCGCGCTGCTCACCGACGACACCTCCGGTCTCGTGTCCCGCGCCGACGTGGTCGTCGAGCTGATGGGTGGCATGGAGCCGGCGCGCTCGCTCATCCTCGACGCGCTGCGCCAGGGAGCCTCCGTGGTCACCGCGAACAAGGCGCTGCTCGCGGCGCAGGGCCCAGCGCTGCACACGGCCGCGGCCGGCTCCGGCGTGGCCGTCCACTACGAGGCGGCGGTGGCCGGGGCCGTGCCGATCATCGCGCCGCTGCGGGTCTCCCTCGCCGGGGACCGGGTGACCCGCGTCCTGGGCATCGTCAACGGCACCACCAACTACGTGCTCGACGCGATGGACACCTCCGGGGCCGAGCTGGCCGACGCGCTCGCGAGCGCCCAGGACCTGGGCTACGCCGAGGCCGACCCCACGGCGGACGTCGACGGCTACGACGCCGCGGCGAAGGCCGTGCTCCTCGCCCGCCTCGCCTTCCACGCGGCCGTGCCGCTGGACGCGGTGCACCGCGAGGGGATCATGGGCGTGACCGCGGCCGACGTGGCGTCGGCGCGCCAGGAGGGGATGGTCATCAAGCTCCTCGCCATCGCCGAGCGCTGCCCCGAGGCGCCCGGCGCGGACGGCCATGAGGCGGGCCACGGCGGTCACCCCGAGGGCCTGCAGGTCCGCGTCCACCCGGCGCTGGTGCCACGGACCCACCCCCTGGCCGGTGTCCGGGAGGCCTTCAACGCGGTCTTCGTCGAGGCCGACGCCGCCGGCGAGCTGATGTTCTACGGCCGTGGCGCCGGGGGTGCGCCGACGTCCTCGGCCGTGCTCGGCGACCTCGTGGCCGCCGTCCGCGACCACCTCGACGAGCGGCCGGCGCGCTCCCGCGCCGGGGGCGCCGACCTGCCGGTGTGCGCCATCAGCGCCGCCCGCACCCGATACCACGTGCGCCTCGACGTCGCCGACCGGCCCGGCGTCCTCGCCACGGTCGCCGAGGTGTTCGCCGAGCACGGCGTCTCGATCGAGACCGTCCGCCAGCACGCGAAGCGCGACGGCGAGGAGAGCCCGGTCTCCAACGAGCCTGCCGAGGGGGCCGTGCTGGCGGTCACCACGCACGAGGCTCGCGAGGGTGACCTGGCGGCGACGGTGGCGCGCCTCGCCGAGCTGGACGCGGTGGCGGCCGTCGCCTCCGTGCTGAGGGTGGAGGGGGTCTGAGATGGCGCACGTGTGGGCAGGGGTGCTGGCCGAGTACGCCGACCGCCTCCCCGTCGGCCCGGCCACCCCGGTCATCACGCTGGGCGAGGGCGGCACGCCGCTCGTGCCGGCCCGCTACCTCTCGGAGGCGACGGGCTGCGAGGTGCTCCTCAAGGTCGAGGGGTGCAACCCGACGGGGTCCTTCAAGGACCGGGGCATGACGATGGCCATCTCCGCGGCCGCGGAGCGCGGGGCGGAGGCGGTGGTGTGCGCGTCGACCGGCAACACCTCGGCCTCGGCGGCCGCCTACGCGACCGCGGCGGGCATGACCTGCGGCGTGCTCGTGCCCGACGGGAAGATCGCGCTGGGCAAGCTCAGCCAGGCCATCGCCCACGGAGCCACGCTCCTGCAGGTGGACGGCAACTTCGACGACTGCCTGACGATGGCCCGCGACCTGGCCGACGACTACCCCGTCGAGCTCGTCAACTCGGTCAACCCCGCCCGCATCGAGGGCCAGAAGACCGCCGCCTTCGAGGTGGTGGACGTCCTCGGGGACGCCCCCGACCTCCACTGCCTGCCCGTCGGCAACGCCGGCAACATCACGGCGTACTGGAAGGGGTACACCGAGTACGCCGCTGACGGCGTCGCGAGCGCGGCGCCCGCGATGTGGGGCTTCCAGGCCGCCGGGTCCGCGCCCATCGTCGACGGGGCGCCGGTGAAGCAGCCCGACACGATCGCCACCGCCATCCGCATCGGCAACCCGGCGTCGTGGGACCAGGCGATCGCCGCGCGCGAGGAGTCCGGCGGGGTGATCGACGCGGTCACCGACGAGCAGATCCTCGCCGCGCACCGGCTGCTCTCCTCCCGCGAGGGGGTCTTCGTGGAGCCCGCCTCGGCTGCGGGCGTCGCCGGCCTGCTCGTGCGTCACGAGGCCGGCCGGCTCCGCCCCGGCCAGCGCGTGGTGATCACCGTCACCGGCCACGGCCTCAAGGACCCGCAGTGGGCCCTCCAGGACGCCGCCGGCACCCCCGTGGCGCCCGTGAGGGTCGGTGCGGACGCGGCCTCCGCCGCGTCCGCGCTGGACCTGCGCTGATCGCGGTGGGGACGCTGGGGGCGGTCGGGACGTCCGCCGCAGGCGCGCAGGCGCCGCCGCGCGTGGTCGCCGGGCGGACCGTCTCGGTCACGGTGCCCGGGTCGTCGGCGAACCTCGGCCCCGGCTTCGACAGCATCGGGCTCGCGCTCGGGCTGCACGACCGGCTCGAGGTCACGGCGCTGGACCCCGGCGCCGGGCTGAGCATCGCCCTGAGCGGTCCGGGGTCCCACCTGCTCCCCTCGGGGTCGGGCCCCGCGTGCGAGAGCCACCTCGTGGTGCGGGCGCTGCGCGCGGCGCTGCACGCCGCGGGCGTCCGCACCGCCGACCAGCCGGGTCTGCACCTCGAGGCGCGCAACGGTGTGCCGCTGGGCCGCGGCGTCGGGTCGTCGGCGGCCGCGATCGTCGCCGGCGTGGCCGCCGCCGGGGGGTTCCTGGAGCACGCGACGAGCGACGCCGACCAGCTCCACGTGGCCGCCACGATGGAGGGGCACCCCGACAACGCGGGCGCGTCGCTGCTCGGCGGGCTGACGCTGGGGTGGTCCCAGGCCCAGGCCCGGACCGAGGTCCGCAACCAGGGCGCAGGAGCCGCTGGCCCGCCGCGCTGGTGCGCGGTCCGCCTGCAGCCGCACGCCGAGGTGGGAGCGCTGCTCTGCGTGCCGGACACGGAGCTGTCCACGGCCAGGGCCAGGGCGATGCTGCCGCTGCAGGTGCCCCACGCGGACGCCGCGCACGCCGCTGGCCGCGCGGCCCTGCTGGTCCACGCGCTCACCCACGACCCCGGCCTGCTGCTGGACGCGACCGAGGACCGCCTGCACCAGGAGCAGCGGGCGAGCGCCCTTCCCGCCTCGTGGTCGCTGCTGAGGTCGCTGCGCGCGGACGGCCACGCCGCCGTGATCTCCGGCGCCGGGCCCTCGCTGCTGGTGCTCCACGGCGGGAGCGGCGGTGGGCAGGGGAGCGGCACCGTCCGGGACGCCGTCACCGCCGCCGCGCAGCGGTTCGGCGGGTGGCGCGTGCTGGACCCGGGCATCGACCTCGACGGCGTCCGGGTGAACCTCGTCTGATCTTGGGTCTAGGTCTGGGCTCGCGGCGGGCGGAGCGGCGCCACCCGCGGTGGTGCTGGTACTGTCATCACCGGACCGGCAGGGGAGTTGCTCCCGGTGCACCCGACACCCACCTCGCGAACGCAGCGGGACGGGGAAACGCCGGGGCCTGATCGCTTGCTCGAGATCCACCAGCACACCTCCGTGGTGCTTCGGCGGCGCCGGACGGTCGGCTCGGTTCTCCGGTCCATCACCGCCGCCAGGCGTCTCGCTCCGCTCTCGCCGAGAGTCTGCAGGCCCGCAACCGCGGCAGACACCACCGGCTCGACGCCGGGCCAGCGCGTCACCGCTCACCGCGGTGCGCTGACGAGGGGAAGGACCTTCGTGACCACCACCACCACCGACGCCGAGCCCGCGTCCACCACCGACGCGACCGCCGCGGCGCCACCCGCCCGCACCGGAGCAGGGCGCCCACCGGCGCTGTCCACGATGCGGCTGCCCGAGCTCCAGGCGCTCGCCCGCGATCTGGGCCTGCCGGGGACGAGCGGCATGCGCAAGGGCGACCTCGTCGACTCCATCCGCACCGCGCGGGTCGGGAAGGGGAGCCAGGGCGACGCTGCC
>JARICT010000092.1 GCA_029257185.1 Quadrisphaera sp. | reverse complement strand
TGGAGCCCTCCGCCGGGCGAGGGGCCGACGTCACCGACGGGGCCCTGGTCCCCCGAGGGCGCCGACGAGCCGCTGCCCGACCCTGCGAGGCGGCTCCAGGCGTCCGAGGCGACCTCGGCGGTACGTGAGGCCTCGACGACCGGCAGGGTCGCGACGGCGACCGCGGTCACGGCGCCGAGCCCCACGATGCGGCGCACGCGGTGGCGGTCCACGGGGGCCCGGTGGCGACCGCGACCACCGGAGCGGACCAGGCGGTCGCCGGCCGGTGCGTCGGTGCGGTGGCGCGCGCGGGGCGGCCGGTCGAGCGTGGCCCCCATGCCCTGCCCTCCGCTCTCACGGCCGGTCGTGACTCGGCACCCTGTGTGACAGGAGTGACGATAGAGGGAAACGGGATGTTCTGCCCCGTTTCGTGATCGGCATCCCGAGCTGCTGCGGGGTTCACGAAGAAAAGTGGGCTACGTCACACGGTGGATCGTCGAGGCCCGTCAGGCTGCGGATCTTGAGGTGCTGATCACGGGCGCCGGTGAGGAGGGGCGTTCCACACGTAGCCCTATACCGTCACCGTCAGGTACGTTCCGGTCGCTGCTCGCACAAGTCGGGCAGCCCTCCGGGACTCGCCGAGCCCCTGCCACCCGGAGCGCACCGGACTCGACCCATGGCAGGGGACGGGGGACCCAGGTCCGTCGGGCACGTCGCCGAGCACCATGGCGGCTGGCCCTCGGGGTGAAGCTCGCAGCGCGAGCCGGGTGACTTTTCCACCCGAACCCGACAGCTAACCCCGCAGGCGTCGGAGAGGCACAACCATGCGCACCTCAGCCACCCCTGCCCGTTTCCGTCTGCTGTCACGAGCCCTGGCGGGCGCGGCCCTGTCTGCGGGGCTCGTCGCGTCCGCGGCGATCCCGGCCCAGGCAGCCAGCCCCTCGAGCACCGTGAACTTCTCCGGCGCCGGAGCCTCCGCCCCGGCGCTCACGCCCGGGACCGACCCGTACAACCTGCTCAACACCGCGAAGTCCTACAGCGGCACCCCGTACCAGTGGGGCGGCACCAGCCCGTCCGGCTGGGACTGCTCGGGCCTGACCCAGTACGTGCTCGGGAGCCACGGCATGCACTACCCCCGCACCACCAACGCCCAGCTCGCCGCGACCCAGACCGTGGCTGCGGGCGACCAGCAGCCCGGCGACCTGGTGTTCTTCATGAGCGGCAGCAACGCCTACCACGTGGGCATCTACGCCGGTAACGGCTGGATGGTCGACGCGGGACGCTCCGGCAAGAGCACCAGCCTGCGCCAGATGTGGGCCAGCCCCGTGATCTACACGCGCGTGCTCGTCTGAGTCCCTCCCCTGGTCGCGGTCCCCGCCTGACGCGGGGCTCCGTGGACGACAGATGACGGCAGGAGCACGGCCCCGCGCACGAGCGGGGCCGTGCTCCTGCGCTCTGGCCTCTCCCGCGAGGATGTCGGCCGTGACCCGACCCCACGACCGGACCCGCCCCGGCGGCGCGACCGTGACATCCCTGGAGTTGCCCGCCCGCCGGTCCTGGCTGGACGAGCAGAGCGTGAGGCTGCTCCGCCTCACCCGCGCCAGCGCCACCACCGGCGGCTTCGGGTGGAGCGACGGCGCCGGCGGGCTCCTGGAGCGCGAGGTCCAGCTGTGGCTGACCTGCCGGATGACCCACGTGCTGTCCATGGGGCACCTGCTCGGCGAGGCCGGGTGCGCCGGCGGGGTGGGGCACGGCGTCGCCGCCCTGCGCGGGGCTTTTCGCGACGAGACGCACGGCGGGTGGTTCGCGTCGCTGACGCCTGACGGCTCGGCTCCGGCCGACACCTCGAAGGTCGCCTACGCCCACGCCTTCGTGGTCCTCGCGGCCTCCTCCGCCGCGGTGGCCGGGGCCCCCGGTGCGCGCGAGCTCCTGGAGGAGGCGCTCGCCGTCCACGCGGAGCACTTCCTCGACGCCGGCGCCGGCGCTGTCCGCGAGGGCTTCTCCCGGGACTTCACCGACGAGGAGGACTACCGCGGGGCCAACGCCGCGATGCACACCGTCGAGGCCTACCTCGCCGCCTCCGACGCCACCGGCGACGACGTCTGGCGCCGGCGGGCCCTGGTGATCGCCGAGACCGTGGTGGACCTCCACGCCCGCCAGCACGGCTGGCGCGTCCCCGAGCACTTCGACGCCGCCATGACCCCGCTCCTGGGCTTCAACGCCGAGAACGTCGCCGACCCGTTCAAGCCGTTCGGCGCCACCCCCGGGCACGGCCTGGAGTGGGCGAGGCTGCTGCTCTCCCTGCGGGACGCGCTGGGGGAGGGGGCACCGCCGTGGCTCACCGGCGCCGCGGTCGACCTGTTCGAGCGCGCGGTGGCCGACGGGTGGGCGCCCGACGGCCACGAGGGCTTCGTCTACACCACCGGCTTCGACGGTGCGCCCGTCGTGAGGCTGCGCGAGCACTGGGTGCTCGCCGAGGCCATCGGCGCGGCCGCGGCGCTGCACCGCGCCACCGGCGACGCGGCCTGCGCGCAGCGGTACGAGCAGTGGTGGGCGTACGCGGAGAGGGCGTTCGTCAGCCCCGACGACGGGTCGTGGGTGCACGAGCTCAGCGCCGACGGCAGCCCCTCCGCGGTGCTGTGGGAGGGCCGCCCCGACACCTACCACGCCTTCCAGGCCTGCCACGTGGGCCGGCTCCCGCTGGCGCCGAGCTTCGCCAGCGCCATGGCGCAGGAGCGCGACCCGGGGTGAGCCGGGGTGACGCGGGGCCTCCCTAGGCTGCCGGTCATGCCTGGCTCCCCTGATCCGCAGGACCGCACCGACCCCGCCCACCGTACCGACCCCGCCGAGCCCGTCGACCTCACCGACGTCCCCGCCGCCGGCGCCGACCTCCGGGCCCTCGTCGACGCCTCGCCGACCCCCTGGCACGCCGTCACCGAGATGACCTCACGCCTGGCCGCGGCCGGCTTCACGGTGCTGGACGAGAGGGACGCCTGGACGGTGGCGCCCGGTGACCGGCGCTTCGTCGTCCGCGGGGGCAGCCTGGTCGCCCTCGTCGTCGGCAGCGCGCCAGCCCCCGAGGCCGGTGCGCGCATCGTCGGCGCCCACACCGACTCCCCGGGCTTCCGCGTGCGCCCGCACCACGACGTGCGCCAGGCCGGCTACCGCCTCGTCGGGGTGGAGACCTACGGCGGCCTGCTCGCCCACACCTGGCTGGACCGCGAGCTGACCGTCGCCGGGCGCCTGGTCCTGCGCGACGGCGCGAGCGTTCTCGCACGGCTGCCCGGCGCCCCGCTGCGCCTGCCCTCGCTCGCGATCCACCTCGACCGCGGGGTCCGTGACGGCCTCGTGCTCGACCCGCAGCGCCACCTCGTCCCCGTGTGGGGCGCCGACCTCGCCAGCGAGCCGGGCCTCCTCGAGGCGCTCGCCGGCGCCGCGGGCGTCGACGCCGCCGACGTGGTCGGTCACGACCTGGCGCTCGCCGACACCCAGCCCGCCGGCGTCACCGGCTCCGACGGCACCTGGGTCGCCGCGACCCGCCTGGACAACCTCGCCGGGTGCCACTCCGCGCTCAGCGCCCTGCTCCGCGCCGACCCCGCGCCCCACACCCAGGTCTTCATCGCCAACGACCACGAGGAGGTGGGCTCCACGACCGCCACCGGCGCTCGCGGGCCGTTCCTCGCCGACGTCCTGGCGCGGCTGGTGGCAGCCACCGCGGCCGCCGCGCCGGACGCCCAGGACCTGCCGCGCACCCTGGCGCGCTCGCGTCTCGTCTCCTCGGACATGTCCCACGCCGTCCACCCCACGCGGCCCGAGCGCCACGAGAGCGAGCACACGCCCGTCCTCGGCGGCGGCCCGGTGCTGAAGGTCAACGCCAACCAGTCCTACGCCACCGACGCCCTCACCGGCGGCTGGTTCACCGCCCGCTGCGAGGAGGCGGGCGTGCCGCTGCAGCACTTCGTCTCGCGGGGCGACCTGCCGTGCGGCTCGACGATCGGGCCGCTGACCGCTGCCCGCACCGGGATCGCCACCGTGGACGTGGGGGCTCCGATGCTGGCCATGCACTCGTGCCGCGAGCTGACCTCCGCGGTCGACGTCACGCACATGGTCGCCGCCCTGCGCGCCTGCTACGCGGCCTGAGAGGAATCACCAGCCGTAGCGACACGCTGGGGCCGCTGCCGGACAGGGGGGACTCCCTCGCGCTGACCGTCCTCGACGGCTTGGACGCGGCTCACGCGGCAGCGGTGCTCAGCATCTCGCCGGTGGCCTTCCGTCTGCGGCTGAGCCGGGCGCGGCGGGCGCTGCGTCTGCACCTCGACCACCAGCCGGCCGCCGTGAGCCGCCGGGTCGGCGCCACCGTCAGGAGCATCCCATGACCAGCACCCATGACCTCGAGAAAGCACTGCGCACCATGGACCCCTCACCTTGCGGTAGCGCCGTCGAGGACGACGCCCGGACGGATGCCGACCTGCGACGCATCCTGGCTACCGACCCGCGGGCACCGGAGCGTCGTCGACGGTGGACCGCGGCCCCTGGCCCCCGTGGCTGGCCGAGCATGGGTCGCCTCGCGCTCGCGGGAGTGGTCGTGGCAGCTGTCGCCGCGGGTGTGGTCGTCGCACCGTCGATCCTCGGACGGGACGCCGTCTACGCCGATTGGGAGGCCAGCCCGAACGATCTGACGCCGGCGGAGAGCGAGAAGGCCGGCCGGAGCTGCCGCAACGCGCTGGACGACGGCGGCATGACGACGGACCGCTACAGCGCTCAGCTGGCTGAGGCACGCACCGCCATCGCGGAGCGGCGGGGAGCGTGGACCCTCGTCGTCCTCACCGGGGACGGCGGCTTCTCGGCCACGTGCATGACGGACAGCGGCCGGTGGTCGTTCCTCGCGAGCATGATCGGCTCGGTCGGTGTCCTCGACGTCCCCGAGCCGGGTCCGCGCGAGCTGGTCGCCACAGATCTCGGCACGGGGGGCAGCGAAGCGAACCAGCTGTCCGTCGCGGCCGGGTTCGCCGGCTCCGACATCACCGGGGTGACCTACCGCAGCCCCTCCCACGGTGACGTCATCGCCACGGTCAACGAGGGGCATTTCGCACTGTGGATGCCCGGCGACGATCTCGAGGACGCCGCCAGCGAGGGAGCCGACGTGGAGGTCACCTACCGTGACGCCGCCACCTCCACCGTCACGCTGGACCTGCAGTAGCCACGGGGCGCCGTCCTCGAATCTCGTGCGGCCGCAGAGGCCGTGATGGCGATGCCCGTGCTCGCCGGCGCGCCATGACTGATCGCCGCGCTGCCGAGCGTGCCGGGGCGAGTCAGCCGAGAGCGCGCGCCTGCAGGACGTCACGGGTGATCTCGAGCTGGCCCCGGTGCTGCGCCAGCTCCTCGTAGACGTGCATCAGGGCGCCGCCCCTGCTCCGGCTGGCCGGATGCCCAGCGTCTCGAGGGGTGGGGTGCTCGTGCAGCGGTGCGGCCGGGTCGAGGCCGGCGACGTCGAGCCGCAGCTGGCGCTTCGCGGCGTCGAGCCGTCGGACCAGCTCGTCGACGGGACCGCTCGCCGTGAACTCGGCAGCCCTGTCGCGCTCGACCGTGCGGCCAGCGACCCGAGCACCGCCCCAGTGCTCCATCACGCCCAGGCAGTGCGTGGCGATCGCGTACGGCGAGTTGGCTCCGGGAAAGCCCGGCTGAGCGTTGGCCGCGTCGTCACCGAGAACGCGCAGGGTGTGAGCGATCCCGTCGAGCGCGTCATCGACGTAGAAGAGGTAGTCATCGGTGCTGATCACGTCGTCGAGCATGGCACCGCACGTACCGGGGCACGACGTGCGCGGTGTCTCGTGACCTATGAGCCGGGCCACTGCGGCTGGTGGAGCTTCGATGAGCTTCTGGGGTACACCCCAGACGCCCACCCTGCGGAGTGCGATTCACCGAGCTTCTGGGGCCCTGATCGAGCTTGATGCCCAGTCCTGCTCTGCGGCCTGGACATGGCGGGACAGATCATCGGCTACGTCCGGGGGAGCAGCACCGACCAGAACCCCGCCCGCCAGGTCGAGGCCATCAGGGACGTGGAGGAGACCTTCACCGACCACGTCAGCGGCGGCTCGCGCGAGACCCGGACCGCGCTGCCCACGATGCTGCGCCACGCCCGCCGCGGGGACACCGTGCGCGTGGCCTCGATGGACCGCCTCGCGCGATCGGTGGTCGACCTCGCCCAGATCGTCACCGAGCTCACCGGACGGGGAGTTCGGGTGGAGTTCGTCGCCGAGCGACTGTCCTTCGACCCTGGCGGGGAGGATCCCTTCGCCGTCTTCCAGCTGCACCTGCTCGGCGCGGTCGCCCAGCTCGAGCGCTCCCTCATCCGAGAGCGCCAGCGCGAGGGCATCGCCATCGCCAAGACCCGCGGCGCCTACCTCGGGCGCACCCGCCGGCTCGACGACGCCGCGGTGGCCCAGGCCCGGGACCTCGATGCGGCGGGGGTGCCGAAGGCGAAGATCGCCCGAGACCTGGGGTGCTCACGCCGGGTGCTCTACGACGCCCTGACCGGTCATGGCGCCTACGCCGCGGCAGTGGTGGACGGGCAGGTCGCGCCGGGGTGATCCTGAGCTCGTGGCGTGGGCGTACC